>JADFMY010000132.1 GCA_022563685.1 Pseudomonadota bacterium
GTTACATGGGCAAGGGTTGTTCCTACAACCCAATTGCATTTCCACCATCCATGGCGGTCATGTAACTTATTAGAGCACCAACAGTAGGCGCTTTTAGGCGATGCAGGAGCAATTGCCGATCGTTACATGGATGTAACTTATTAGAGCAATGCAGGAGCAATTGCCGAGGAGCAAAAACCTGCCCATGTACTGCGGGAAGATCTGAATAAATCAGACCTTCCCTAATCATTTCGGGAGGATTTAGCCATGGCCAACAATAAAGTCTTAATTCCGCTGAATCAATTAGAGCTTAGCCAGAAAATATTACCTTATGTGGAAAAATTTATTTCTGCTAACGAGAATGATTTAATCTTGTATTTTGTAACCAGGCCACCCAGTAGCATTGGCTTTGGTGAACCCGACCTGGGGTCTGGTTATGTACAGATGCCTGGTGATCAACCGGTAAGGCCAACACTCCACCCTATTTATGCTACCCAGCAGGAAGATAGCATAAAAGCCCACGTCGAGACCGAACTGATGCCAGTGACTAACAGTCTTAAGGAAGCGGGCTATAAGGTCTCAATTGTGGTGGGTTTTGGTAAAGATCCGATCGAAGAAATTTTGCGTGAAATCACCAGTAGTAAAATCGATCTCGTGGCCATGTCTACCCGTGCCCGTGTGGGCGTCACTCGCTTTTTTTTCAGGGGTATAGCCGATACCTTAGCCCAGAAAGCAAGGATCCCAGTGTTACTCATACACCCTGCCGAAGAATAACGCCTGTTCCAACCATCCCTGGCTTGCCATCTTTTCTTAACGCTCGGCTACCTTATTCCACAGTAACCGATTTGGCCAGATTACGTGGTTGATCGACATCGGTACCGCGTAGTACCGCGACATGGTAACTGAGCAATTGCAGTGGAATAGTCGACAGGATAGGCGTGGTCCAGTCAGTCTTACAATCCATTTGAATCACGATGTCGTCTTCACCCCGCTCAAGGTTCACACCCTGATGCGCGAAAACATAGAGTTTGCCGCCGCGGGCCTTCACTTCCTGCATGTTAGAATGCAATTTATCCATCGTTTCATCATTTGGCGTAACAATAATGACTGGCATATCGGCGTCGACCAGCGCTAAGGGACCGTGCTTCAACTCGCCTGCGGGATAGGCTTCCGCATGAATGTAGGATATTTCCTTGAGTTTTAACGCGCCTTCCATTGCGATTGGATAGTGTGCACCGCGGCCCAAAAATAGTGCGCCCTGCTTGTCGATAAAATCTTCGGCTATGACTTCAATTTGCACATCCAGTTCCAGAAGTTTTTCGATCTGGCGCGGCAATTCCGACAATTCGCGCACGATCAGCGCAGCCAACTTGTCATCGAGTCCCTGGACCTTGCCTATGGAGAGCACCAGCAACAGCATCGACACCAACTGGGTGGTGAAGGACTTGGTCGAGGCGACACCAATTTCGGGGCCTGCGCGCGTCATCAATACCAGGCTCGACTCACGCACCAGCGAAGATTCGGCCACGTTACAGATGCTGAGCAATCCACAGTAGTTTTTCGAAGAAAGATTTCGCAGCGCGGCGAGCGTGTCCGCTGTTTCGCCCGACTGCGATAAAGTAACGAACAGGGTATCTTTCGGCACCGCGGTTTTTCTGTATCTAAATTCGCTGGCTACTTCGACCTGGCAGGGTAAGCCAAGCAATTCTTCTATCCAGTATTTCGCCACATATCCGGCATGGAAACTGGTCCCACAGGCAACGATCTGAATATTCCTGACCTGGGTGAAAATGGTGTCTGCATTTGCACCGAATATCGAATCGAGTACGCTGGTCGAATCGATTCGACCCTCCAGGCAGTCATTGATCGAATTTGCCTGCTCAAAAATTTCCTTGCGCATGTAATGGCGGAACTTGCCTTTTTGCGCCGAGTCACTGCTCAGCTCGGTGACATTAACTTCCAGATCCTTGGGTTTTCCGTCAGCACCATAAACCTGATAATCCCTTTGGTTGAGCACGGCATAGTCACCTTCTTCCAGATATATGAAGCGGCTGGTCACCGGTAATAATGCCGACACATCCGATGCGACAAAGTTTTCCTGGATACCAACACCCAGCACCAACGGGCTGCCTCTACGACAGGCAACCAGGGTTTGCGGTGCGTCTGTTGCGATTATGCCCAGTGCGAAGGCGCCTTCTAACTGGTCTACAGCCTGTTTTACCGCTTTGAATAAGTCGTCCTTGAAGTAACTGTCGATCAGGTGGGCGACCACTTCGGAATCGGTTTGGGAGTCAAATTCATAGCCTTTGACTAACAAATCGGCGCGAATTTCCTTGTAGTTTTCGATGATGCCATTGTGGACAATGGCGACTCGATTGCGGGAAAAATGCGGGTGCGCATTGATTTCGGATGGTTCCCCATGCGTTGCCCAGCGCGTGTGGGCAATGCCAATTCTGCCGGGTTGTTCATCACTGACACGATTTGCCAGTTCCCGCACCTTGCCCAGAGCCCTGAATCGCTCCAGTTTATGCTCGTGAATGAGCGCGATCCCGGCGGAATCGTAGCCACGATATTCCATTCTGCGCAATCCTTCCATCAGTATCGAACTGACATCCCGCTGCGCCACAGCACCTACAATTCCACACATATTGTTAGTCCCTGCTTTTCCTGACCGGCCTTTTCCAGTCATTGATAGTGACCTGTTTCGACCTCGACAGGCTCAGTTTATGCTCCGGGGTATCACGCGTGATAGTCGAGCCAGCCCCTATAGTCGAGCCCTCGGCTATCGTTACCGGTGCAACTAACTGGGTACCGGATCCGATGAATACGCCGTTTTCTATTATGGTCTGATGCTTATTCACCCCATCGTAATTGCAGATGATGGTTCCAGCGCCTATGTTCACCTCGCTCCCCATTTGCGTATCGCCTATGTAGCTCAGGTGACTGACCTTGCTACCTGCACCGATGCTGGCTTTTTTGGTTTCGACAAAATTGCCAATCTTCACCCCGTCCGCGCACTCGGTTCCGGGTCTGATGCGTGCAAACGGGCCAATCGAAACCTGACGACCGATGATCGCCTGATCGATCGAAGTCATCGGCAATACCAGGCTATCGGAATCAATCGCGGTATCGCGAATCACGCAGTTGGCGCCGATGTGCACCCTGTCTCCAAGCGTGACCGTTCCTTCGAAAACGCAATTCACATCGATCTCGACGTCAGAACCTGTCTGCAACTCGCCACGAATATCGATTCGCATCGGGTCGTATAGCTTGACACCCTGCATCATAAGCCGCGATGCCTGAATCTGACGGTACCTGCTTTCGACATCGGCCAGTTGTTGCTGATTATTGACCCCGCTTAGCTCGGCCGCATCCGCACACAGGGTAGCCGACACCTTCAAGCCCTCCTGCACCGCAAGCTTCACAACGTCGGTTAAATAGTACTCTGTCTGTGCATTATTATTTTCGATTCCGCCAATCAATCGGGTTAGCTCGCTTCCTTCGATAAATAATATACCGGAGTTGGATTCCCGAATCTTTTTCTCGGCTGATGTGGCGTCCTTCTCTTCTACGATCGCGCACACGCTTCCATCGTCCTGGCGTAGGATACGGCCATAGCCCTGCGCATTTTCAGGTAGAAAGCTCAATATATTAAGCGCCGATCCCTTTGCCTCTTCAAGCAGGTTCCGTATCGTGGCGATGCTAATCAAGGGTACATCTCCGTACAATACGAGCACATCATTACCCTCGTGTAATTCAGCCAGGCATTGTTGAACCGCGTGCCCCGTCCCTTTTTGCTCGCTCTGTTCGACAAAACAAAGTTCCTGGTCTTCCATTACTTCCCGCACCTGGTCCGAGCCATAGCCCACTACCACGATAATCTGGTCAGGATCGAGGGCCTTGCTGGTATCTACCACATGCTGCAGCATCGGCATGCCAGCGAGCTGGTGAATCACCTTGGCACGGTTAGACTGCATGCGTTTACCCTGACCTGCGGCGAGAATGATGATACTTAACGGCATTGCGTTTCCTGTATTGCTCACAAATCTGCCCAGGGAAACTCTGCAATAGGCAGAGTTTCCGCAGCATAGGGACGTGCTGCCATTTTTTAATAACTGATAAGTTATTGAAAAATGTGAGAATAATAAAAATCACACTTTTTATTATTCGTGCTCTGCTAAGTCATGGATGACTTATGCAGAGGTCCCCTACAATACCCGGGCGAGCCGCTATTGTAGACCAACCCAAATAAAAAGGCTCTTACCCAAATCGATTAGATAGATTATGCCTGTAGGGCCGAATTCATTCGGCCAATAATTAGAAACGCGACCGGCCGAATGAATTCGGCCCTACTATTGAATAGCCATTCAATCAGGGGTAGAGCCCATAAAAAAAGGAGGCCCGAAGCCTCCTTTGGAAAAATTTCACTTGCGCAATGCCAATGTATTTCGCAGTGTTTACTTTCTTCTCAGTTTCTTGATTGCCGCAATCTGTGCTGCCGCAGCGGCGATTTCGGCCTTCGCCCTGGCGATATCGAGGCCCGATTTCTGGTCTTCAAGTGCGGCTTCAGCGCGTTTCTTGGCTTCGAGCGCGGCCGCTTCGTTGAGGTCATCGGCACGAATCGCGGTATCCGATAGCACGGTTACGACATGTGGTTGCACTTCCAGGATGCCACCGGAAATAAAGAAGAATTCTTCCTTGCCGCCACCCATATCGAGCCGTACTTCGCCGGGCTTTAATGGAGAAATAAGCGGCGTATGGCGCGGCGCGATACCGACTTCGCCCATGACCGCCGGCGCGTATACCATTTGCGCTTCACCGGAGAAAATCTGCTCCTCGGCACTAACTATATCTACATGAATGGTATTAGCCATGCAAGTATCCCTTACAGGGTTTTCGCTTTTTCGGCGACTTCTTCGATGCCACCGACCATGTAAAACGCCTGTTCCGGGTATTGATCGAAGTCACCATTGAGAATCGCCCTGAACCCGGCAATGGTATCTTTTAGCGATACGTACTTGCCTTCTGACCCGGTAAATACTTCGGCGACAAAGAATGGTTGCGACAGGTAGCGCTGTATTTTACGAGCGCGGGTGACTACCAGCTTGTCTTCTTCCGAGAGTTCGTCCATACCCAGGATGGCGATGATGTCTTTTAGCTCCTTGTAGCGTTGCAGGGTACTCTGAACCTCCCGCGCCGTATCATAGTGATCATTACCCACGATGTTTGGATCGAGGATTCGCGAGGTTGAGTCGAGCGGGTCAACCGCAGGATAAATACCCAGTTCGGCAATCTGGCGAGACAGTACCAGCGTCGCGTCAAGGTGAGCAAAGGTTGTGGCCGGCGATGGGTCGGTCAGGTCATCCGCCGGTACATAAACTGCCTGGAACGATGTGATAGAACCCGTCTTGGTCGAGGTGATACGTTCCTGTAGCGCTCCCATTTCTTCCGCCAGGGTCGGCTGGTAACCTACTGCGGATGGCATACGTCCCAGCAGTGCCGATACTTCGGTACCTGCCAGCGTATAACGATAAATATTATCGATGAACATCAGTACGTCGCGGCCTTCGTCACGGAAGTACTCGGCCATGGTCAAGCCTGAGAGGCCTACGCGCAGACGATTGCCTGGTGGTTCGTTCATCTGACCGTATACCAGTGCGACCTTATCGAGTACGCCACCATCGGACATTTCGTGGTAAAAGTCGTTACCTTCACGCGTTCTTTCACCGACACCGGCGAATACCGAGAAGCCCGAGTGCTCTACCGCGATATTACGGATCAGTTCCATCAGGGTAACGGTCTTACCAACACCAGCACCGCCGAATAGTCCGATTTTACCACCCTTGACGATCGGCATAACCAGGTCGATTACCTTGATGCCGGTTTCGAGAATTTCGGTAGTAGTTGCCTGTTCGTCAAACCTCGGCGATGTACGGTGAATCGGCATACGCTTTTCTTCACCGATATCGCCTTTTTCGTCGATTGGGTTGCCCAATACGTCCATGATGCGACCGAGCGTTTGTTTCCCCACAGGCACAGTAATTGGTTGCCCGGTATTGGAGACTTCCAGACCTCTGCGTAAACCTTCGGAGGCGCCCATAGCAATGGTGCGCACGACACCGTCGCCCAGCTGCTGTTGGACTTCCAGTGTCAGATTGTCCGCGTCGGCAATGTTGAGTGCATCGTAAATTTTGGGAACCGAGTCTCGAGGAAACTCTACGTCGACGACAGCGCCGATAATTTCTACGATGTTACCTGTGCTCATGTTGTATCCTCTAAAAACTAATATGCCTAATGGTTAAACCGCTGCCGCGCCGCCGACGATTTCACTGATTTCCTGTGTGATACTAGCCTGACGTTCGCGGTTATAAATCAATTGCAGTTCACTGATCATCTCGCCCGCATTGTCGGTTGCATTCTTCATCGCCAGCATTCGTGCCGCCATTTCGCAGGCGACGTTTTCGACCACGGCCTGGTACACCAGTGACTCGATA
>JADFMY010000133.1 GCA_022563685.1 Pseudomonadota bacterium
CCGCTCTTCAGATCACGCGTGAAAAATTCGTTAAAGGTTTTGTAAGCCTTGATATCTGCGTAAATCGCGTCGCTCATATCAACGTTAAATCTGCGAATAAACCACCGGATCATCGGTTGCACGAATGGGCCTCGCAGGCGCGTAATCAAATAAACCAGTCTGGAAATTAAATGATGAGGCAGGATAAAAAACAGTCCGATTTTGAATAGCTCTTTCTTACTCAGTTCGATTGGGTCATTCATTACTATTTCCTTATCTTCATCGTGCCGAGCCGGTTTGCGATTTATGGTGTAGAATTCGATACATTATATTTTAACTGGATCGAAACTCAACGTGGCCGACTCAGAAGCGTTAAAAGGATTATTCACAATTCGAGATTTCATCCGTTGGGGGAGCAGCGAATTCAATCGGCGAAGCCTGACCTTCGGCCACGGCTTTGTCAGCGCAATCGACGAAGCGAAGTATCTGACCCTGTACGCGCTGGACTTACCTTACGACTGGCCGGAAACTTATTTCGATTGTGCCTTGATGGCCGATGAGCGAGAACGGGTGACGGAAATCCTGAAATTACGCGCCGGGTCGAGGCAACCTGCTGCCTATATCACGCACGAGTCCTGGTTTTGCGGACTCAAGTTTTATGTCGATGAGCGGGTTCTGGTGCCACGGTCACCGATTGCTGAATTGATCTCGAACCGGTTTGGACCCTGGATCGATAGCGACCGGGTCACTCGAATTCTGGATCTGTGCACCGGCAGTGCCTGTATCGCAATAGCCTGTCAGTATGCGTTTCCAGACGCCGAAGTTCGTGCTTCGGATATCTCTCTCGACGCACTGGAAGTGGCGCGTATCAATTGTCGTAATCACAATTTAGACGATCATTTAACGCTCTACGAATCGGACCTGTTAGACCAGATTCCGCCGCAGCAATTTGATATCATCGTCAGCAACCCTCCGTATGTCGATGCTGAGGAAATGGCGGCGCTCACCGACGAATTTCGCTTTGAACCTGCTATCGGTCTGGCGGCCGGCAGTGATGGTCTCGCACTGGTCGATCGCATATTGTCGCGTGCCGGTGATTATTTGAGCGAATGCGGTGTCCTGATTATAGAGGTCGGTAATTCTCAGGCTGCGATGATGGAGAAATATTCGTTTTTACCGATGACCTGGCTTGAATTCGAGTTTGGTGGCGACGGAGTATGCTGTATTCAGTCTCAGGATCTTAGGCAGCAATATCAGAAAATTGAACAGATAACAGATCAACTAGCAATGGTGCAACAGGGTAACTCCGGATAGGCGAGGCAAGCGATGGCATGGTGGGGTAAAGCGCTCGGTGGCGCATTTGGTTTTATGATTGGCGGACCTTTGGGTGCGCTCATGGGTATCGCCTTTGGTCACAATTTTGATCGAGGTTTGAAAGGGCTGGGCGATTCGAGTTGGCAAGGTGCCGATCAGGGCCGGGTTCAGGCGGCTTTTTTTACCGCAGCATTTTCGGTCATGGGATACATTGCCAAGGCGGACGGCAAGGTGACCCGGGACGAAATCAAACTGGCCCAAACGGTGATGAGCCATCTGGGCCTGAGCGCAGAAATGCGGGAATCGGCGAAAAAGCTGTTCAACGAAGGAAAATCGAGCGATTTCCCCATCGATGAAGTGCTTGATCAGTTCAAAAAAGAATCCCGCCGGCGCACGACACTGATCCAGATGTTTTTAGAGATTCAGTTGCAGGCTGCCTACGCCGATGGCGTCATGCATCCCTCGGAAAGAAGGGTGCTCAACCATATTTGCCAGCGTTTGGGATTTCCGCCTGCCCATCTCGATCGCATGGAAGAAATGCTCAAGGCTGGATTTGGTGGTGGCTATGGACCCGCGAAACCGGCCCAGGCTTCGGTAGAAGATGCGTACGCGATGCTGGGTGCCGATCCTTCTATTAACAATGTCGAACTGAAGAAGGCCTATCGTCGTCTGATGTCGCAATACCATCCTGATAAACTGGTGGCCAAGGGTTTGCCGGATGAAATGATCAGAGACGCCACCGAGAAAACGCAGCAAATTAAAAGTGCTTACGAAACCCTACGCGAATCCCGGGGAATATGAATCTATCGTGTTTCTGTTAGCCGATGAAAAAGCTGTATACCCATGAAAACCGCCTGATTATCTACAACCTGAAAAATGTATTGCAGCATGCGGGTATTGCGAGCCAGGTTATCAACGAATACGCCTCCGGCGGTGTCGGAGATTTGGCCACCTTCGATACCTGGCCTGAATTGTGGGTGTCGAATAATGACCAGTTTGACCAGGCAGAATCGATCCTGCGCAATATTGTGGCCGCTCACAGCGGGCAGGAATGGTATTGCAGGGGTTGTCAGGAAAAAAATGGCGCAGCTTTCGAGCTATGCTGGAACTGTGGCAGGGTCAGCGAATAAATGGGGAGGTTATACTTAAACCTCTTTGCCAGTTTGGATCGACAAGTCGCGAAAGTAGTGTTGCTCTGGTGAACCCTGGGCATGTTCCGTAATCTTGAATCTTTGCCCCAGCTTGTTCCATCCATTCACGAAATCCCTATAATGCATCGTTTGAAGTTGGTGCCTGGATACCAACAAGCCGACAATTAAATTACATTTTGCCTCACGAGAATACGAATATGAATGCACCGCTCACTAATACTGCTTTACTGGAGAAAGACCAGGACCACATGATTCACCCGTTACATCATACTGCAGGACATGCCGCCGGCAAGGTCTGGGTAAGCGCACAGGGTTCGCATCTTATCGATGCCGATGGTAATCGGTTTATCGATGGCCTGTCCGGCCTCTGGAATGTGAATGCCGGGCACGGACGCCGGGAACTGGCCGATGCCGCAGCAGCGCAAATGCGTGAAATGGCATTTTGTTCGAGTTACGCCGGAAGTTCCAACCGGCCCGCGATCGAACTCGCCGAACGTCTGTCGGAAATGTGCTATCCACAGATTAATCACTTTTTTTTCACCTCGGGTGGTGGCGAGGCTACCGATAGTAATATCAAGCTGGCGCGTTGGTACTGGAAGACCAGGGGACAACCGGAAAAAATCAGGGTGATCAGCCGGTTGTGGGGATATCACGGTGTGACATTTGCGGCCATGTGCGCAACCGGTATTACCGGGTACTGGCCGATGTTCGAGCCCAGAATACCGGGTTTTAGCCACATTCCGTCACCTGATCCTTACCGTTACCCGATGCCGGAAGATGGGTCATCGCAGGGTATCGCCGCGGCCAACGAACTGGAAAAGGAAATTCTCAAACTGGGTGCGGAAACGGTGGCCATGTTTATCGCCGAACCCGTACAGGGTGCTGGCGGCGTTATCGTGCCTCAGGACGATTATTTCCCGCGTATACGTGAGATTTGCGACCAGTACGATGTGCTACTGGTGGTCGATGAAGTCATCACCGGATTCGGCCGTACCGGAAAGATGTTCGCGCTGGATCACTATGGTGTGCAGCCCGATCTGCTGCAATTTGCCAAGGCGATTACCTCGGGCTATCTACCGCTGGGTGGAATCGGCATGAGTGATGAAATTGCCGAGGCAGTCAAAGCCAGCGACCAGCCGTGGATGCACGCCTATACCTACAGTGGTCATCCGACAACCTGCGCGGTCGGTCTTGCAACACTGGATATCATCGAAAAAGAAGACCTCCCAGGCCAGGCTGCCAGCAAGGGCGCCTACCTGCTGGAAAAATTGCACACTGAACTCGACGGTCATCCGCATGTCGGTGAGGTACGCGGTAAAGGCATGATGTGTGGTGTCGAACTGGTAGAAAACAGGTCGACCAAAGAGCTATACCCGGCCGAATGGGGCGTGGGGTCGAAGATGACCAAAGCGATGATCAGCCACGGCCTGTTCACGCGCATGCGCAGCGAAGTGGTTTTAATCGCGCCACCGCTGACTACAGATGAAGCCACGCTAGATGAATTAGTTAGTGCAGTGCGCGATTCGGTCGTCGATGTGTTTGGCGAGTAGGATTTGTGGAACTCTTTATTGGCTTGCGAAGACCTAACCACCGGTATATTTTTACAGGAACGCCGTGAACCCGTCCCTGGGGGCTTGCGCGCAACATGACCGCCATGGAGGGTGGAAATGCAATAGGGCTGTAGGAACAGCCCTTGCCCCTGTTGCGCAGCATCCTGTAAAAACATCCCGGTAGTTATGTCTCGATAGTGAGGTTATTTAAGCAATAAAAGGGTAGCGTCCCCTAATCTCTTATTATTAGAATTCACCATATGGTATAATTAGCCATATGAGAGCAAAATTACTCTTCTCGGATAAATATGTGTACCGAGACGGAGCCATCCGGGAAATGATCATCTGGCGGTTGCCGGAGACCGATCAAAAGAGACTGCATGCTTTAAAGTACCGGCTTTTTTATGGTTATCCTGATGAGTGTCTGGTCAGATACGACAATGAACGGGGTAAAGGTGACCACCGTCATTATGGCGATCATGAAGAAGATTATATATGGGTGTCGGTCCAGAAACTGATGAATGATTTCAGGGCTGATATCGAGAAATTGCGAGGCAAACAAAATGAGTAAACGACATATACACCTTGGAACGGAAGATCCGGACTGTGGATTCAAACGCTTTACCAAGGCCTGGGAACGAGCCGAGCAAGGCCAGATTATGGGAACGGAAGTTCACCTGAAATTTGAAGATTTATCGATGCTACTGTCGATACTCACACCGCGGCGACTGGAAGTAATAAAAACATTGCGACAACAAGGTCCTATGAGTGTGCGAGCATTATCAAAGCTCCTGAAACGCGACTATAAGAATGTTCATGTCGACACGCGGGCTTTAGGTGATGTCGGCTTGCTGAAACGAACCGAGGAGGGAACTTTTCAAGTCCCCTGGGATGTTATCGATGCACATGTACGATTAGTTGCCTGAGGGTGTGGTACGTCAATAGAGTATGCAAATCGACAGACAGTCCTGCTTTTCGGGCAAAGTACCGATGCTGCGCGCTAGCTTGATTTGCCAAAGAAATGTTGGGATGTTAGACCTGTCCCTTTTACCCATGGATGATTTACAGCGTTCCTGGGGGCATCTAGGAAGAATTAATGGGGAATAGGTATACTACCCCCGTAACGCCTTGGTGGCTCAAGCAGTCAATTTAACTGCAATTCCGGCGACATGCTTACCCTGGAAACGGGCGATCGTGAGTTCCGTCTCACTCGGTTGACGGGAGCCATCACCACCGGCTATCGTTGTTGCGCCATATGGCGAGCCACCAGACATTTCAGTCGTGTTGAACATCTCTGGAATGGCGTATGGCACCCCGACGATCACCATGCCCTGGTGCAGGAGCGTCGAATGGAACGACGTGATCGTGGTCTCCTGACCACCGTGTTGGGTCGCAGTCGAGACAAAGACGCTACCTACCTTGCCTATGAGTTTGCCTTCCTGCCATAACGGTCCGGTTTGATCGAGGAAGTTGCGCATTTGCGCCGCCATGTTTCCGAAACGGGTTGGCGTACCAAAAATGATGGCGTCATAATCGCCAAGTTCTTGCGGGTCTGCTTCAGACGCTTCCTGGTCCAGCTTGGCTCCGGCCTTTTCTGCGACATCACGCGGCATCAGTTCCGGGACGCGTTTGATCGTCACGTTTACACCATCAACCGAAGCTGCGCCTTCGGCAATGGCTTTACCCAGTGTTTCGATATGTCCATATGTGCTGTAGTATAAAATAAGTATTTTTGTCATCAGATTTTTCTCTCATGTTTCTGTTTATATTGGATCGCAAGCGAATTCCAGGCGTTAAGGGAGCAACCGCCCCAGCGCATGTTGCCAATTCATCTATTACTGCTATAGTATAAAGTGACTTTATAACTTAAGTAAAGTAGGCACTTTTAAGTAACCGAAAATTGAAACAATGAAACAAAATCGACACCTATCGTGCCCTATGGACGCTCTGTTAAGTCTACTAACGGGTCCATGGACGACGTACCTACTCTGGATTTTGCGCCAAAATGGCCCATTACGATTCGGCGAGTTGAAACGTCAGTTACAGGGAATATCCTCTCGCGTGCTCACTCTGCGTCTGCGGATGCTTGAGGAAGCTGGGGTTATTTATCGAAACCACCGCCCCACTATTCCGCCGGAAGTGAGCTATGGGCTGACGGAACGGGGAGAGGAACTTGGCAATGTGCTGGACGAATTGGAGGTCATCGCCCGGCGTTGGGGCCTTGTGAGCGAGACAGCACCGCCTGACAAGGTTGGCTCAGAATCTAGGGACAGTACACCTATTAGGTATCTAGGAAAAATTAATGGGGAATAGGTATACTGTCCCCGTAATTCCACTGTTCTTCGCCCATTCCTGGAGAGTTCAAAAGTCGATGAAGAGGTCCATCAGCGAGCATTGCAGGCATTTATTTCACGCGACCTGCACGCGACAAAAGACCGCACTGGAATCCTCATCATGGCT
>JADFMY010000038.1 GCA_022563685.1 Pseudomonadota bacterium
AGACCGACAGTCCAAGATCACCTATTAAATCAATCTGTGCTTCCTGTAAAAGGCCAAGATTACTAATATCGATTGATTTTTTCTGGATTTGAAAATCGGCTCCCTGCACCTGGAGGGTAAGCGCCTGGCTGTGAACAGACTCCGCCAGCAGGGTGAAATGCACCTTTGCCCAGCTCGGCGTATCGATACCATTGACCGATAAAATAGTATCCATCTCGCGAATTCCAGCACTATAGGCAGGGCTTGGGTTACTCACTTCACCTATAACAGGCTTGATTCCAGCAACACCCGCCAGGTAAATCAGGTAATAGGTGACTATTGCAAAAATAAAATTAAACAGTGGTCCGGCAGCAACTATAGCAATTCGCTTCCACACATTTTTGCGGTTAAAAGCACGGTCGAGTTCGTGTGCAGCGACCTCGCCCTCGCGTTCATCGAGCATTTTTACATAGCCACCCAGCGGAATACAGGCGATCACATACTCGGTCTGGTCGACACCGGCTTTTTTGACCCAAAGGGGTTTGCCGAATCCGACCGAAAATCGCAGTACTTTAACGCCCATTTTGCGCGCGACCCAGAAATGGCCGAATTCGTGCACCGTCACCAAAACCCCGATGGCGACTACAAAGGCAGCGAAATTAAATAGAATAGACATAATATCCACGGGCTAGCGACCTGGCTCAGGCACTCATGCGCTCAAGTTGATGTTGCAGGTAGGCTCTGGCCCGTCGATCATCGGCCAGTATGATATCGAGACTATCAGCGCTATGCGCATCAATATGTTGAAGGGTATTTTCGATCAATGTGGGAATATCGCTAAATTTAATTCTATGGTTTAAAAAACTCGCTACCGCAACTTCGTTCGCTGCATTCAATATCGCCGGACTGGTTCCACCCTGGCGCAACGACTCACGGGCCAGCGCCAGACAGGGAAACCGTATTTCATCCGCAACCTCGAAGTCTAACTGACTGACCTTGACCAAATCCAGTGGTTCAACACCACTGCTGATCCTCTCCGGCCATGCCAGAGCATTGGCTATCGGCGTGCGCATGTCGGGTTTACCCATTTGCGCCAGAACCGACCCGTCATTATAAGCGACCATCGAATGGATGATACTCTGTTTGTGCAAAACAATTTCAACATCCTCCTCGCCGATATCGAATAACCAGCAGGCTTCGATCAATTCCAGCCCCTTGTTCATCATGGTTGCCGAATCGACCGAAATTTTGGGTCCCATATCCCAGTTGGGATGCGCGATCGCCCGCGCTGGCGTAATACTGTCAAATTCATCCAGTGGGAGTTCGCGAAACGGACCCCCAGACCCGGTAAGCACTATTTTGGTGACACCTTGTTGCGACAGTCTTTCGGAAAACCCGTTTGGCAAGCACTGGAAAATGGCATTATGCTCGCTATCGATCGGAATCAACTCGACCGCATGCCTGGCCACTTCGTCCATGAATAAGGCTCCCGCCATCACCAGCGATTCCTTGTTTGCGAGCAGGACCCGTTTGCCCGTCCGAACAGCGGCAAGGGTTGGCAATAGCCCAACGGATCCGACTATCGCGGCGATGACTATATCAACATCATCATCTCCAGCGACCTGCACCAGGGCCTGCTCTCCTGCAATGACGCGTGTAGCACTTCCCTTCAATAGTTGTTCGAGGCGCTCGGCACTTTGCTGATCGCCCATCACGGCGTAGACTGGATTGTGCCGTCGGCATATATCTGCCATTGGTTCGACCCTGGTATTCGCCGTTAAGGCATACACTGCATACCTGTCAGGGTGCCTGCCCACAACATCGAGTGTGCTTTGCCCGATCGACCCGGTTGCGCCTAAGATCGTTAACTGTTTCATTTATACCGCACCTACTAGATACAGACCGCTGACATAAACGGGGGCCGCCGCGATCACACTATCGATACGATCGAGCACCCCGCCGTGTCCAGGCAACAGTTTTCCACTATCCTTGACTCCTGCCTCCCGCTTCAGAATACTTTGGTACAGGTCACCAGCGACCGACATAGCCGATGTGACCAGGCCAATGAAGATAAATTGCCATAATTCCAGCCCCCAGCCATGGCTCAGCTGATAAACGATTAACATCCAGACCAAATTACAGACGAGGCCTCCGAATACACCTTCCCAGGTTTTACCCGGGCTAATGCCTGGCGCGAGTTTATGCTTGCCAAAGCGTCGACCACTAAAATAAGCACCGACATCGGCCACCCAGACCAGCGTGAGCAGGTAGAGTAAAATCCAGCCGCCCTGATCGAAGTGTCGGTGCACGAATACCAGTGCATGTACGCATATCCACAGTGCCAGGCAGCCCAGAATTAAATGAAACCAGCGCTTTACCAAAGACCAGTGTCCGGAAAATTGGTAGAGTAGCAGGAATCCTGAAATAGCGACCCAGATCATCAATCCAGCGAAGGATTGATAAAAATTAATACGGATGCCTGCTTCATGACTGACTATCCAAAAACCGAATGCAAATAGTATTGCTATACCTATAGACAAGGGCCGTACGGGTTTGGTGGTCAGGGCGAGTAATTCCAGAGTGGCGCCGAATAACACCAACGCGAACAGTACGGCGACCCAGCTACTATCGGCGAATAAGATGGTGCTGACAATTACAATAGCCAGTATCAGTGCAGTAATAATACGTTGCTTTAACATTCTTTATCGATTTGTTCAGCGGTTTTTCCGTAACGGCGCTGGCGCCGGGCATAGGTATCGAGCGCAAGCTGCATTTCCTGTGCGGAAAAATCGGGCCATAACACCTCGGTGAAATAGAGTTCCGCGTAAGCTAGCTGCCAAAGCATGAAATTACTGATACGTTGTTCGCCCCCAGTTCTGATGAATAAATCCGGGTCGGGGGAGTCGGAAAGCGACAGGCCAGACTCCAACTCAGATCGATCGACCTGGTCGATGCCTAAATCGTTGCTGGCCAGCTTTTCAGCCAGTGACTTAACCGCATTCAGTATATCCCATTGCCCACCATAATTGGCCGCCACGTTTAGCGTCATCAACTGATTTTTCGCTGTGAGTTGCTCTGACTCGCTAATTTGTTTTTGTAGGGTCTGCGAAAACGCTTCACGATCGCCGATGAAGCGAATGCGGATATCTTTTTCATGCAATTCAGCACTGTTTTTTTTGAGTGATTGCAGGAACAGATCCATCAGGAGACCAACTTCTTCCTGCGGGCGATTCCAGTTTTCACTGCTAAAGGCAAATAAGGTTAAATGCCTGACCCCGGCTCTGGCAAAAAATTCGATCGCCTTCCTGGTGGTTTCGACACCTTTTCGATGCCCATAGGTTCGAGGCATCGATCGTTTTTTCGCCCAGCGTCCATTACCATCCATAACGATGCAAACATGCCGGGGTATCGATACCTGTTCGTTCGACTTTATTATCATAGACCTAAGCCCCTACCTGTAAAAGGTAGAGAACCTGACTAACAGCCAGAAACTACCTCAGCAATAGTTCGTGGCTAGATTTCCATCAACTCGGTTTCTTTCCCCTGCAGCAGGGTTTCAATTTCATCGGTCGACTGGTTGGTTACCTGTTGGACCAGTTCATGTCCTTTATGGTCTTCGTCTTCAGAAATATCCTTGTCGTTCAACAGGGCTTTTAAATCATTATTTGCATCCCGTCGTATATTGCGCACCGAGATTCTCGCGTTCTCAGCCAGTTCTCGCACCACTTTAACCAGCTCCTTACGTCGCTCCTCGGTCAGGGGCGGCATGGGTACCCGGATTACAGTACCGGCAGAGGATGGGTTCAATCCCAAATCCGAGCTCAGTATTGCCTTTTCGATCACCGCAACCATTGACTTGTCCCAGGGCGTAACCGCAAGCGTACGCGCGTCTTCTACCGTCAGGTTCGCGGCCTGTCCAATAGGCACCTCACTACCATAATAATCGACGGTAATATGGTTGAGCAGGCCCACGTGTGCCCTGCCGGTTCTGATCTTTGACAGCTCAATCTTAAACGCCTCGATACTCTTATCCATCCGGTTTAAAGCATCCTGTTTAATATCGTTTATCATGCCTTAGCCTCTTGAGGAATAACCCGTGTACCCACTAATTCACCTTTTGCCAGCGAGAGCAATATTCCCGGTTCATTGATATTACATACCACCAGACCCAGCGCATTATCGTTACACAGGATCATAGCCGCAACATCCATCACCGCCAGGCGTTGATCGATCGCCTGATCGAAATCAAGCTGCTCGAATTTTATCGCGTCTTCATGTTTGACTGGATCCCTGTCGTATACTCCATCGACCTTGGTGGCCTTAACCATCAAATCGGCCTGAATTTCGATAGCTCTCAGGCTCGCGCCGGTATCGGTAGTAAAGTAGGGGCTGCCAGTTCCGGCGGCAAATATCATAATTTCTCCACTCGCAATTCGACGACGGGCATCGCGTTGAGTGTACCGATCGCACACCTGTGGCATATCTAGCAAAGACATCACCCCGGCGCTGGTTCCCAGCCGTTGCAGGCCATCCTGCAAAGCCAGCGCATTCATCACCGTCGCAAGCATGCCCATGTGGTCGGCACTTACCCTGTCGATACCCGCTTTCGCGAGTCCAGCACCTCGGAATATATTACCACCGCCGACAACAACACCCACTTCAACCCCGGCTTGTCGAAGGTCCTTCAATTCGCCTGCCAGATTACTGACCATTGTCGGGTCTATGCCAAACTCATATTGCCCCATCAGGGCTTCACCACTTAATTTGACCAGTAATCGTTTGTAGCGCATATTGTTTACTCACAAAACAAAGGCCGCGTATGCGGCCCTGGTTTAATTACCCAACTGTGATGCTACTTCCGCAGCAAAGTCTTCGACTTTCTTTTCGATGCCTTCGCCGACCTCGTACCGAATAAAGCCTGAGATCGATGCGCCCTCATTTGACAGCAACTTTCCCACGGTTTGATCTGGATCCTTCACAAACGGCTGTCCAACCAGCGTTACTTCGGCGAGAAATTTGTTCAGGCGTCCCTGGATCATTTTTTCGATAATTTCGGCTGGCTTTCCGCTATCCTGGGCCTGGGCGGCTAAAATGCCTTTTTCTTTTTCGATGAATTCCGCCGGAATTGACGACTCATCGACAAACTGTGGATTCACCGCAGCAATATGCATCGCGATATTGCGCGCCATATCAATTTCGGCACTCGAATCAACCAGAACACCAATCCGCGAACCATGTAAATACAGAGCAACGCCCTGCTCAGATTCGATAATTTCAAAACGACGAACCTGGATATTCTCGCCCACTTTGTCAATCAGTGCCTGGCGCGCTTCTTCAACCGTTATGCCACTAGCCAAAGACAAACTGGACAATTCCTCAACCGATGCAGGTTTATGATCCAGCACGGCTTGCAATACACTCTCGGCAAAAGACTGGAAATTATCGTCTTTGGCGACAAAGTCTGTCTCTGAATTGATTTCGAGAATGGCTGCCGATTTCCCGTCCTCGGTGACGATGGCTTTGATCGCCCCATCCGCCGCGACACGACCTGCTTTTTTATCAGCCCTGGCCGCACCGGATTTTCTCATTAATTCCACCGCTGCTTCAATGTCGCCATCGCATTCGACCAACGCTTTCTTGCATTCCATCATGCCCGAACCGGTTCGCTCGCGAAGTTCCTTTACTAAAGATGCTGTTATAGCCAAATCATTACCTCAAAATTAAATCGTTGACCTTTGAACTATCCTTTTGCGAATCCTGAAAGTTCGGGATGATCCCGGAAAATACCGTGCCCATCTCAATTCGTACGTTTTTAATTACTTACTCGACGCTTTCCTGGTCGTGGCCTTTTTAGCGACCGCCTTTTCGGGTGTTGCTTTCCTGGTAGCGGCCTGCTTTGGCGAGGCCTTTTGAGTAGCCGCTTTCGTAGTCGCTGCTTTGTTGGTAGCGACCTTCTTTGGCGCTGCCTTTTTGGTAGCTGCCTTTTTAGTTGCTACAGCTTCGACTGGCGCATCCTCGGATGCAGGCTGATCCCCATCTTGTTCAACTATCTCAGTTTCAACTACCCTGGCTTCGACTGCCTGGGTCGCGACTGCTTCAGTTTCAACTGCCTCGGTCTTGACTGCTTCAGTTTCAACTGCCTCGGTCTTGACTGCTTCAACCTTATCGATTGCCGGCGCTGGTTTCCTGGTAGTAAATTTTACCGCTGGTTTTTTTGGAATTTGGGCATCTTCGCTTTCGATCTCGATCATTTCGTCGTCACTATCGGCCGCTGTAACAATACTTTCCTTACCTATCAGGATAGCATCGGCAGCGAGCCTGGTGTACAGCTTGATGGCGCGCATCGAATCGTCATTTCCCGGTACGATATAATCGATTTCATCCGGTGAATTATTGGTATCGACGATTCCAACCACTGGAATTCCAAGTTTGCAGGCTTCCTTTACCGCAATATTTTCGTAGCCAACGTCGATGATGAATAGCACATCGGGTAGACCACCCATCTCCTTGATACCACCGAGGTTTTTATCCAGTTTGTCTCGCTCGCGCGACAGTTGCAGAATTTCTTTCTTATTAATCTTTTCGTAGCTGTCGCCCGTCTCCATTTCTTCCAGCTCTTTGAGCCTTTTGATTGAGGCACGCACGGTACGGAAGTTGGTCAACATTCCACCAAGCCAGCGATTATTGACATAGGGCATACCACAACGTTGGGCTTCCTGCTTGACCGCGTCGCTCGCCGCACGCTTGGTACCGACAAACAGGACCTTGCCTTTTTTAGACGCGACCTTGCCCAGGTAATTAACCGCATCTTTGCACAAGGGCATGGTTTGCTCGAGATTGATGATATGGATTTTGTTGCGCTCCCCAAAAATAAAGGGTGCCATTTTGGGGTTCCAGAAACGGGTTTGATGGCCGAAATGCACGCCCGCTTCCAACATTTCACGCATGGTGACGTTAGACATAAGTTTCTCCAGATGTCAGTCGTGGGTAGTCGATTGTTAGCAGGACCGCCCAGGGTTAAGCCTCCACATATCCGACGATTACGACCTGGTCTCTGGTAAAAAGCAGGCACCCATAATCGCGTTCAAAATATGTGTGTGTCGTTTTGAAAAAACCTGAACCATTCAGGGTTTCCATTAATTTGCTTTCTAAGTTGCCGAAAGCGCGCGCTTTATACCATAATCCCCTGGGTTCAACAACCAGACAACGAAGTTTTTATGGGCGTTACGATCAAAACTGCGGATGAAATCGGAAGAATGCGTGCAGCCGGGCACCTGGCTGCAGAAGTACTGTGCATGATCGAACCTCATGTTCAACCGGGGGTTAGCACTCGGGAACTCAACGATATCTGCCACGACTACATGATGAATGAGCAACAAACCATCCCGGCGCCGTTAAATTACCGTGGATTTCCAGGTTCAATCTGCACCTCGGTCAACCATGTGGTGTGCCACGGAATACCGGCAGACAAAAAACTGAAAAACGGTGATATCATCAATATCGATATCACCGTCATCAAAGATGAATTCCATGGCGATACCAGTCGAATGTTCATGGTCGGAAAGCCCACGATACAGGGGCAGCGCCTGTCCAGGGTGGCTTACGAATGCCTGAAACTCGGCATCGAGATGATCAAACCAGGAATTCATCTCGGCGATATAGGTCACGCAATTCAGACCTATGCCGAAAAAAACCACTGTAGCGTGGTACGCGAGTATTGCGGCCATGGCATCGGCCGCGTTTTTCACGAGGAACCGCAGGTGCTGCACTACGGCAAGCCGGATACCGGGGTAGTACTCAAGCCCGGCATGACCTTTACCATCGAACCGATGATCAACCTCGGCAAGCGACACGTCAAACTGTTGCCGGATGAATGGACCGTAGTCACCAAGGATCATAGCCTGTCGGCACAATGGGAACACACCAACCTGGTTACCGACGATGGTTTCGAGGTGTTGACCCTGCTGCCCGGCAACTCGTTATGATATTCGGTTAAAATAGATTGATGGACATAGATCACTATCTGGCGCAGGTAAAAACCCCGCAGGGATTTAAAGTGGCACCGATTATCGAAGGGCTGCGTGAAGCCAACGAATTGATTTACCAGGATTTCGATCGAGGTGTCACAGCCGATATCCTGGTTCACCAAAAGTCGGAATTGATCGACCATGTGCTGCGCTATTGTTTTGAGGCTATGGTTGATACAGAAGGCACCCGATCATGCGATCTGATCGCAGTCGGCGGCTATGGCCGATCAGAGCTACTCCCCGGATCGGATATAGATCTAATGATCTTGCTCGACCGGAAACCAAACGAGGCGCTACAACAGAAACTGTCGAGCTTCCTGACTTTTCTGTGGGACATAGGCCTCGAAGTTGGGCACAGTGTGCGCACCATCAAAGACTGTGTGCGCGAGGGAAAAGCCGACGTGACGGTGATGACCAACATGATCGAATCACGCCTGGTTTATGGGGATGAAAAATTATACCAGCGCTTTCAGCAGGCCATTGCACCAGGCAAGATATGGTCATCCCGAAAATTTTTCGAAGCCAAGCTGGCGGAACAACATAATCGTCATCTACGCTACAACGATACCGCGTATAACCTCGAACCCAATATCAAGGAAGGCCCGGGAGGCCTGCGTGATATCCAGATTATTGGTTGGGTCGCGAAACGTCATTTTGGCGCCAAATCGCTGCGTGAACTGGTCGATCACGAATTTCTCACCGAGACTGAATATCAACTGCTCAGCGAGGGGCAAAACCACCTGTGGAAAGTGCGCTTCGCCCTGCACCGCCTGGCGAAGCGGCGCGAGGATCGCCTGCTATTCGATTATCAAAACCAGTTGGCGGACGAATTCGGTTTTACCGCGGGTGAACATAATCTCGCGATCGAACAATTCATGCAGCAATATTACCGCACCATTATGGAACTTGAGCGCCTGAACGAAATGCTGTTACAGATTTTCAGGGAAGAAATACTGTTTACCGATGCACAAAAAAAGATCACCCCGATCAACGACCGGTTTGTGCTGCGCAATACTTTCATCGAAGTTCGCCATACTGAAGTGTTTAAACTGCATCCGCCGGCGTTGGTTGAATTATTTTTACTCATTTCGGTCCATGAGCAATGCGAAGGTGTGACCGCTTCGACCATCCGCCTGGTGCGCGAACACCTGTACCTGGTGGATGACGCATTTCGCAACAACGAAGAAGTCACTCGCCTGTTTATGCAGTTAATGAGCGCGCCAAATGGTATGACTCACCAGATGCGCCGCATGAATTCGTACGGATTCCTGGCCGCGTATATTCCGGCATTCGGCAAGATTACCGGGCGTATGCAGTACGACCTGTTTCACGCCTATACGGTCGATCAACATACCATATTCGTAATTCGTAATTTGCGCCGCTTTGCGCTGGAAAAACACGAAGACGAGTTTCCTTTTTGCAACCTGGTATATACCGAGCTGGAAAATCCATGCCTGCTCTATCTGGCGGCACTGTTTCACGATATAGCCAAGGGACGCGGCATCGACCATTCGATCGCTGGCGCTGAAGAAGCAACCCAGTTTTGCCTGCAACACAATCTTAACCGCAAGGATACCCGCTTCGTCTCACAGCTGGTGCGCGATCATTTACTGATGTCGATAACCGCGCAACGCAAGGACATTAGCGACCCGGATGTGGTGTGCGATTTTGCCCGACAGCTGGGCAGTACGGATATGCTCAATTACCTCTACCTGCTTACCGTTGCCGACATACGCAGTACCAACCCAGGACTCTGGAATAACTGGAAAGATGCGCTGCTCAAGCAATTGTACAATTCCACCAAGCAGGTCATCCGGCGCGGGATAGACAATGCACCCGACATCGAGGAAATCATCCAGGAAAACCGCGAAGCTGCGTTCGAGGTCATGGCTGATTTACCCTACAGCTCGGATCAGATCATCGCGCTGTGCGACCAGCTCCCCGGTGATTATTTTTTACGCCACCATCCGCTTGAAATCGAATGGCACGTGAAGACGATCCTGGGTAACCCGGGAAAACAAACCCTGGTCAATATCCGTCAGGCGAAATATACCAAAACCACCAAGGTCTTCGTTTATAGCGATGAATTCCCCTACGTGTTTTCGCAGGTAACCGGAACCCTCGGCGCACTCGGGTTGAGTATTTTAAACGCCGAAATATTCAGCACCAAAGACAACAAGGTGATGGATACCTTTATCATCCAGGATCAAAACAACCAGGCGATCACCGATGCCTCGACGATTCGACTGATCGAGGAATCGCTCATCGAGGCACTCAAATCCAGGACTATCTACCAGGGAAAGTCCACCAAACGTACTCCAAGACTTTTGAAGGTTTTCGACCGGCCGACCGAAATTCACTTCGAGCATGACACTCCGAACAACCGAACCATCATGGAAATCAGCGCCCGGGATATGCCAGGGCTGCTATCCGTCATTGCGAACGTGATCGCGACACTGAATATCAATATAACGCACGCCAAAATCTCGACCCTGGGTGAAAAAGTCGACGATATTTTCTATCTCACCACACCCGATGGAAAACATATTTCCGACCAGTCGCTGCTGGATCAACTCAAATCGAGCATGATCGAGGCATTAGAAGCCAAAAAAGCGGCTTAGTTCGCATGTTTAATCAGGACACTTTTCGTGCTACCCAAGGTCTGATGTATTAGACATTACTCTACATATTGTGAGTGACTGGAATAACACTATGCACGGCTTCGACACCGACTATCAGCTTCGGCAGAGCGAACACTCATGAGTGAGCTGCTCTCGTCTACCCTGGGCAACACCATCATTGGCATCGTGTTTCTTGCGCTGGCGGCGGCGCTGACTTTTCTGATGTTTTACGTGTGGAAGTTTCCATTCGACCATGAAAGCTTGAAAAGCGCCGCGCCACCCCGAGTGATTATCTCGCACCGCCTGCTCGGCTACCTTTTCGTCATAATCTATATTTACATCATGTGGAACATGGTGCCTCGCCTGTGGAGCTACCAAATAGAACTACCGGCGCGCACCGTGTTGCATCTCGCGCTAGGGATTTTGATTGGCGCCCTGCTGATTATCAAACTCGTCATCGTGCGATATTTCAAGCATATGGAAGCGAGGCTGGCGCCGATACTGGGTAGCGGGCTATTCATTTGCACTTTCTTACTCGTTGCGCTGGTAATGCCATTCTCGTTACGCGAAGCCTACCTCGAAAAAACCGCACTGGGTGACGCTTCCATGATCGAGTCACGCATCGGGCGGGTACGCGATCTACTGCCGGGTGCCGGTCTAAAGGATGAAAAACTGCTGGCGGAAATATCGACTAAGAGGGGCCTCATCACAGGTCGTCGAATATTAACCGCCAAATGCATCCAGTGCCACGACTTGCGAACCGTACTCGCCAGACCTCGTACCCCCAGGGCCTGGCAACAAACCGTTGCGCGCATGGCTAATCGATCGACTATTCTCAATCCGATCACCGAGGATGACCAGTGGTACGTCATAGCCTACCTGGTTGCCGTGTCTCCAACGCTTCAGGAAACATTGAAACTGCAGCGAAAAATCGAAGTGAGCCGGGCCGAGTCGCAGGGCAACATGAAATCTGCGATAAAAATGTCTGAAACCGATGATTACGAGTACGAGTCCGCCGCCGCAAAGAAACTATTCGAACAAACCTGCTCGCAGTGTCATAACCACACCCAGGTTGAACAGGCGCCCCCTGAGTCTAAAACGGCAGCAATCGCGCTGGTACAGCGGATGGTGGGGAATGGCCTTACCGCGAGCGACAAAGACTTATACACCATCATTCATTATCTAACCTTGACCTACGTCGATGAATCCGCACAGCAACAGCCTGTATCCGAGACACAAAGCCAGGGTATGGCGTTATTTTCGGAAAAATTTTGCATTAGTTGCCACGGACCCGCAGGGAAAAGTCCCGTTTCGTCGAGCTATCCGGTACTGGCTGGTCAGAACAGGGATTATCTGATACAGCAATTCAACGATATAAAAAGAGGGATACGCAACAACGGTGGCGCCGAAACCATGAGCGCGCTGGTACAAAATGTCAGTGACCGGGAAATTGCCCAGATTGCCGATTATCTGGCAGGTCAAAAATAAGCGCTCGGGCCGCTCGCGATTTTAAGTGTAATTTATCGGAGCTCTGAGTAATTTGGCCGGCCTATTGTTTGTTGTTTAAGTGAATCAGCCAATCATGCTAGCATAAACCACCAACGTATCTGGGTGATCTATGACCATACACAACTCTGTTCTAGAATTAATTGGCAACACCCCGATGGTAAAACTGAGCAAGTTTGACACCGGTCTTTGTGATTTATTTATCAAGCTGGAAAGCCAGAACCCCGGGGGCTCGATCAAAGATCGCATTGCCGTGGTGATGATCGATAAGGCCGAACAGGAAGGAAAAATCAAACCCGGCGGCACCATAATTGAAGCGACTGCAGGTAACACCGGCCTTGGCCTTGGCCTGGTTGCCGCGCAAAAGGGTTATAAGTTAATTCTGGTTATCCCCGACAAGATGAGCCCAGATAAGATTCGACATATACGCGCCATGGGGGTCGAGGTTCGACTCACCCGCTCGGACGTGCAAAGAGGCCACCCGGAATATTATCAGGACTATGCCGCCAGACTGGAAAAGGAAATCCCCAATTCATACTGGATCGACCAGTTTTCGAACCCCAACAATCCGCTTACGCATGAAATCAGTACCGGCCCGGAAATTCTCGAGCAGATGGATGGCAAGATCGACGCGATGGTAGTCGGTGTCGGTTCCAGTGGCACGCTAACCGGTCTGGGCCGATTCTTTAAAAAGGCCGCCCCCCAATGTGAAATGATTCTGGCGGATCCACAGGGTTCGATACTGGTCGAAACCATCGAGACTGGCGTAATGCCAAAGGCCACAAGCTGGCTGGTCGAGGGTATAGGCGAAGATTTCGTGCCATCGATCTGTGATCTGAGCCTGATCACCAAAGGTTATACCATTCCCGACCGCGAGGCATTTCAGATCCAACGAGAACTGCTGGAAAAAGAAGGCATCATGGCTGGATCTTCTACCGGAACGCTGCTTTGTGCGGCGCTAAAATATTGTCGTGAACAAACTACGCCCAAACGAGTCGTTACCCTCGCAGGCGATACCGGGAACAAGTATTTATCCAAGTCTTTTAACGACTCCTGGCTAGCCGATCAGGGATTATTGACCAGGGAAGAATTCGGCGACCTGCGGGATATCATCGCGCGTCCAGCAGATACCGGTGACCTGGTGACGGTTACCCCTGCGGATAACTTAATCACCACTTACAAGCGCATGCGCATGTTCGATGTTTCGCAACTTCCGGTTCTCGATGACGCTAAGGTCGTGGGTCTGATCGATGAGTCGGATATTCTATTGGGAATTTATCACGATGAGTTAAAGTTCGAAAAGAAAGTCTCCGAAGTGATGGTCACTGAGCTTGAGATCGTGGACCCATCGGCCAGCATCGATTCAATTTTGCACCTGTTTAAGAAAGACAAGGTCGCGATTGTCGCGGATGGCGATACATTTTACGGACTCATTACCCGGATCGATCTGATCAACCATTTACGTAAAGCAACGCTATAAAAGTCCATCGTTGTTAATCGTAGCGCTCAAACAAAGCCTTAGGTTTACATAAGCTCGAGTTCTTCCCTGGTGATCGCCTGGGGCTTTTTCTTTGGCCTGGCAGTCTTAGGGTTATCTCTGCGTGCAAGCGCCCGCTCGGTCTCTAGCATATAATCTCGCGTGATCGGTAATACATCGACTTCACGGGTGAGTTGAAGTTGTAATACCGTAATATACTGTACCCTGAACGCCATTTCACTGGCGAGCAGGTACATTTCCCACATCCGGCAAAATCGTTCGTCGTAAATTTTGGCAATTTTTTCGCGGTTTTGGGAAAATCGCTCGTACCACTTAATCAAGGTCTTTGAATAGTGCAGGCGGAGGTTTTCGATGTCGGTAACCCAGAGGCGATGGCGTTCCCATGCCCGGGCCAAATGCGAGGTCGAAGGCAGATAACCGCCAGGAAAGATGTATTTACGAATCCAGGCCCCTACCGGTTGAGGTTTATCCATTCGGGCGATAGTATGAATTAATGCAACACCATCTGGCTTGAGCAATTCCCTGACCTTACCGAAGAATTGCCCATACTGATACTGCCCCACGTGTTCAAGCATACCCACCGACACGATACGATCGACCTGTTCGGTCAGGGTACGATAGTCTCGCAATTCGAAACGTATTTTCTGATCCAGACCGGCTTCTTGTACTCGCTGTCTGGAGAGTTTGAGCTGCTCCTCCGATAAGGTGACACCCAGCACCTTGCAATCTAAGTTTTTCGCCAGATACATTGCCATGCCGCCCCAACCAGACCCGATGTCCAGCACCGTCATCCCTGGCTTAATATAAAGTTTAGCCGCTATGTGACGCTTCTTTAAGAGTTGTGCAGTTTCAATATCCTCATCACCCTTCGGAAAATAGGCACAGGAGTACTGTCGATCCGAATCGAGAAACAAATCGTACAGCTCAGCAGATAAATCATAATGGTGCGCGACGTTTCGACGCGCCCGACCCATCGGGTTGTAATGTTCCAGGGCGGCTGTAATACTGTAAAAGATGCGAAAAATTTCTCCAGGCCAACCTCGCGAAAGGATATTTTCAGAACGCCCCCAGGCTTCGAGAAATTCACCTAAAGTACCCTCCTCAACCAGCAACTTGCCGTCCATATAAGCTTCGCACCAACCCATAGAAGTCGCGAACATCAAACGTTTCGCGATTGCATCGTCGGTCAGGCGTAAAACCACCTCTGGTTTACCAAATTCGGATATCTGGTGGCGCTTCCCTGATGCATCAATTAATGAAATTGTTCCATATTTAATCACTCGTCGCATAACAGCTATCAGTAACATATCTTCACTCCATAAAAACAGTATCTAAGGAACCTCTGAATAAATCAGACCTTCTCTTAAACAGGTTACAAGGTAATTATTTTACCTTTTCCGATGCATTTTTCCATTCCTACGCTTGAGCAGGAACTATTTTGGACCGCCCGGAGAAGTTCTATAAGAGGCGGAATTTCCTTATCATTTGGAACCCTTCCGTATAGCCAGGGTTTCAATCAACCAATTTTGACTTCCTGAACAAAACATTATCTAATAGTTTCGATTCGAGGTAGCGCCCGGCTGCCCCTGAATCCAACCGATCTCCCGGTTACCAGCACGAGCATAAGGTCTTTCGTGGCGCCGGTGAGTAAGCCCATTTTACTTGTCACAAGAATCAGTTTCGAGATCCAATCCATGGATATACAACGTCTACTCACCAGCCTCAGCTCCAGAATTATCATTCAATTTTTCGTCGTCATGGCGACCATAGGCATAGTTATCGCCTGGAAGTTCGACTTCATCTATCAGTTTTACTTCGAAAATCAGCAAACCCAGACCGGCATTATTATCAACAGCGGCATCGTCGCGCTATGGGCGTGGGGCATGCTCAATATTTTGTATCTCCTGTATCGTTACAAACGGGAAGAGCGGAGCATTGCAGGTCTGCTTAAAAATATCGAATTAGTTAAGACCGATCTGGTCGACGGCTTGCCACCTGAGTCGATTCTCGCCAAACGCTACGCCACGATGCGCTCGATTCAGGCAGCGGGCGGCGAAATAAACCACAGCGCGCTCGCTGCAATGCTCAGTGCAGACGAGGGAACCAAATTGGGCCTGGTGAGATTTATCAATAACATCCTGATACTCACTGGTGTGTTCGGTACGATTGTAGCGCTCTCTATCGCGCTTCTCGGTGCATCGGATCTACTGGATTCGGCAGCGGGTAGCCTCGGAGGCATGGGCCTCGTGATCCATGGTATGTCAACAGCGCTTTCAACCACGATTACCGCGATCGTCAGTTACGTCATTATTGGCTATTTCTATACACGCCTGAACGATGTGCAAACCCATTTTATCAGCGGCATCGAACATCTGACCACGGTTTACCTGCTACCTCAATTCGTTAAACGCAGCGATGAGATTGCCTACAAAATGGGCGATTTGATCAAATCAGTGGTCCACGCTGCCGATAACCTGAAACAGACTCAGGAAGTCTACCATGCGTCGGCACTAAGTCTGCAGGAAGGAATCGGTAACAACCAGGAGCAAATTGAACGGCTTGGCAACGATCTGGCGGAAATTAAATTTCTGTTACGTGAAGGTTTCCGGCTGCCTTCATCGCATTCGGAATCAGAGTAACAGGTCAGGGCCAGGTCGTGCATTCCACTTTTGCCACCATCGGACAAAGACAGGTCAGTCACACCGGCGACACCAGCTTCTGGCCATCGTTCACCGACATCATGATGGTGATCACAATGATCTTCCTGATGACAACCAGCCTGCTGATCGTTCGAAACTGGCAACTGGTGGCCGAATTGCAGGAAAGCGTGGCCGCAGAACAGCTCGCGGCCCAAATGATCGAGTCCACTACCCAGGTTACCGCAACGCTTGAAGAAAGACTGACCAACGCAGAACAGGCCAATTCGATATTGCGCCTGCGATTGCTGAAAAAAGACGAGTCTTTACAGGCAGCGCAAGAAACGCTGAATCAGCAGGCATTAAATATTGCTGCATTGAAAGCGGAAAATACCGGGCTCCAGCAATCGCTGCAGCGGGCCAATGCAGCCATAGCCATGGCGAATGAGGAAATTGAATCAGCGAACACCAGATACCAGAACCTGAGTGATCAGGTGGCTTTAATGAATGAACAGGTCAGACAACAAAAACTGGAAACCGATCAGGCATTAAAGCAACTAGAACTGGCGATGAGCGAGATTCAATCCCTCACTGCTGCCAGTCAGATACAACAGCAGGACATCGCCAGCCTGACGCAGGAAAAACTATTGCTCAACCTGGAAGTGGCGCAATACAACCAGCAACTGCTGTCGCTCAAGGGCGAGTACGAAGTCGTCGTATCCAAATACGAAGAATTGATCAAGCCGGCGCGCTCCGCAAAAGGTAAATACATCGCCCAGGTATATTATATCAAGGGTGAAATCGGCAAGATTATTCGTTTCAAAGAACCGGGCGATGCTGGTTTTACCGACCTGTCATTGGAAGGAGTCGAAAAGCGCCTGACCCGACTCAAGGCCGAAAAAGGCAAAGACCTCTACGTGAAAATAATCTTCCCGCAGGATAGCGGCCTGACCTATAGCGAAGCCTGGAACTTCATGCGTAACCTGCTGGTCAAGTACGACTATTACTATCAGGAAAACTAGCCAACGATTGCTATCAGAACCTTCCGTCGAATTACCTGGAACACATTCATTTTATTTAAACCAACTGCTACAATCGCACGGCATAGTCCCCGTGGCACAATTGGATAGCGCGACGCCCTCCTAAGGCGTAGGTTGCCCGTTCGAACCGGGCCGGGGACACCAGTTTATTCCCTCATAAAACTACTACTTAAATAAATTGAATACGACCCCATATAGGGGTCGTACAGTGTCTTCAATTGATAGTGGATATTGCCTTTTACCGTTAACGAAAGCCGCTTCCCCGCGACCGCTGAGCGGCTGCAGACGCAAATGTCCCTAAGCGTCTAAGTACCCTACATCCATGTAGGGCAATGTAACAGCACAATCATTCCAGCTTGTTTCGTGAATGGACCTGGCTCGTTGAATTCTAATTCGTTGGGTTGCGCTAATGTCCGATGCAATCAGCCATTGCTACCCTGGCTGGTTAGTCGAATTGCGTTACATGCCAGGCAGAACCGACAGCTCAATCCAGTTACGCACTTCGGCCTGGCGAATGTCGGGATTCACGACATCGTCATCGATACCCAGCAGCCAGGCAATATCCTTGCGCGTCGGGTCCTGGTACAAGGTTTCGAGCTGATCAACGTAGTTCTGCGCAGCATTCAGGTCGGTAAAAAAACCCTTGTCGACAAGCTTTTGTTTGCGACAGTAGCACAACCTGGCCAGTTCGTGCAGGTCATATTCCGGATGATACTGTGGCGACCAGAAGTCACCGCCCTGAAAAGTGATCGATACTGCCTGGACGCGAGTGAAGTCGTTGCCGGCAAGTACCAGCCCGCCATGGGGCAGGTGGGTGACTTCATCGTCGTGACTGATAAAGGCATCGAACACCCGTTTTTTCCCCCGGTACATCGGGTGTGCCATGCCTTCGGGCGTTAGTGAAATCTTGCGTGCAATGCCCATTTCCCGTCCACGCGGATGTGCATGGCAATGGCCGCCCGCGGCGACGACTGCGAGCTGCGTAGCCCAGCACGAACCGAAGCTGGGGACCCTTGCCTTGAACACTTGCCTGGCGAACTCGATTTGTTGCCGAACCTCTTCGTTGTCGTGGTAGATAGTCAAGCTTGACCCAGTCCATGCAATGCCGTGATATTGCTCAATCGCCACGCCTTTTGGCAGACTCACACCAGGATCGGCCGGGTGCAGTACATCGATCACGGCACCTGGACAACACCGCTGCAGCATCCGCCGATAAAGCTCGCCAGCGGTAGTAGCGCCCCCGGCTGCGAGATCGTCGCGGCCGGCCTTTGAATATCCATCGAGTACCAGCAGGTGTGGGGAGTCGCGCATAAATTATTCCTTACTCGGCCGCAAGGCGATCGACAATCGCCGGCAGGTCGTGGTGGCTGTTGCAGATGGCATCGGCAGTTGTGATTTCGCGGTCGTCGGGGCGCGTTGCGGTAAACAAAATTGCCTTGGCGCCGATCGCATGCGGGCCTTTGACATCGTTCTGATCGCGGTCACCGATATGCACGATTTCGCTGACATCCACATCGAGTTGTTGTGCCGCGGCGTCAAACATGGCGCGATGCGGTTTCGAGCGCCCCACTTCGTCTGAAAACGCGAATCCGGAAAAATACTGTTTGAGACCGTGCGTGCTCAGGATCTCACGCAGGCCCGTCCCAGGCGTGACAATAGAATCCGATACAATGCTCAACTTGTAACGGGTGGACAATTCCGCCAATGCTTCCTTGATACCGTCGATTGGCAGGGGGGGTATGTCGACTTCCATCTGGGCGTGATCCGCGACGAGTTGGGCAAAGACTTCGTCGGGTACCTGACGTTTGAGCCCGGACAACACTACGCGTATGCGTTGTGCTACCGTCCAGTTGATGTAGCACTCCTTCCACACAACATTGAACCCGGCCTCGGTGGTGTCATAGGCAAGCGCTACGCTATCGTATTCGATGGGTTCGATGGCATTGAGTGCACTCCAAATCTGATGTCTTCGCTCTTCCTTCTTGGTGCGCAGGCCCTGTTCCGCCCGAAGGATTTCATCTGAATCGTCATCGACGATGGTGTCCCATAGATCAAAAGTGACTGCCTTGATGGTCATGCCGGTCTCCAGTTTATTTGATACGCGAGTGGTTGGGGAGGTACTGTCAAATTAAAGCTGCGCAGAGTAGCACAAAAGTTATCGCAGTGGCCGACAGTTGTTGATTCCTGGTTCGGCGGCTGGCCAATTGCGGCACGATATTCTTCTGCTTCTCACCTAAGGCCTGGTACAAAACCAGGGGAAAGGTCAAAGGTCACGCGACGCCCTCCTAAGGTGTAGGTTGCCCGTTCGAACCGGGCCGGGGACACCAAATTATTCTTTATATTTCTACAACTTATGATATTCCATAAACCCCAGCATCACGAAAATGCCACCAGATACGATAAAAAAAGCCAAGCCAAATGCTCACGGTGGTGGGCTAAATCAGGCAAGGAATTCCAGGACCGTCGACAGCAGGGATGCTGTCGTCGAGCCCCCAGGGACGGGTTTACGGTGTGTACTGGAATTTCTTGCCTGATTCGGCCCGTCCGATTGCCTCCGAAAATAGGTATACTGTCCCCAGATTCTTGCTCTGTCCCCAGATTCTTGCTTCATTAGACGCTCTTGCAAACATCTGGCGGGTAACCGGAAACTGACGAATGAGTGGAAAAACTGTCCGACTGCTGCGTTTGGTTAGGTGCCTTAATGTTCAAACATTTCTTGCAGGCAACTGCATAACTCCACTTGTGTTTTTCCACCAATAACTCCCAACTTTCTTATGAGCCTGGATTTATCCACGGCTCTAATTTGATCGAGAAGGATAAGCCCCTGCTTACTTTTAAATTTACATTTTATACGACAGGGAAATTCAAAACCCCTGGTAGTCATAGGAGCCATAAGTACTGTAGAAAGAGCCGACATTTCGTTTGGAGAGATGACAATGCACGGGCGTGTTTTATTGATCTCTCGACCCTTAGTAGGATTGAGGTCAACAAGCCATACATCGAACCGCTGAGCTATCACCACTCCAGGCCTTCGTCTGAGGTCAGGGATGAATCAAGCCACTCTTTATCAGGTACTTCATTTCCATGAGCAGCAATAATTTGCTCTATTGCCGTTTTCCAGCCTCGCCTAGCCTCCTTCTCAGGGAAAATGAGGAGGCCACCATTAACCAATTTAAATTTAAGCTCCTTCCCTTCCAGTTGAGCTTGTTCGATCAATGGCTTAGGAATCCTTATACCTTGAGAGTTTCCGATCTTAACTAAATGAGCCATCTTTAGCTCCTCTATAATTACACCCAAATGTAACCATAATGTAATTACATGAGATTTTCCAGAAATTTAGAGCGGGTCCGAGGGTCAGGTCTAGATTTTATACTTCACTTCAGTTGGTTGTTATTGCCTAGAAAAATAATCGAGGTTAAATGTAGAGTAAAAGCCGAATCAGGGAAGGAATTCCAGGACCGTCGACAACAGGGGCAAGGGTTGTTCCTCGACAATTGCTCCTGCATCGCCTAAAAGCGCCTACTGTTGGTGTTCTAATAAGTTACATCCATGTAACGATACAACCCTATGGCATTTCCACCAGAGCCTACCCCGCGAGCATCGCGAGTGACTTTGGGTATCCATGGCGGTCATGCTGTCGTCGAGCCTACAGGGACGTATCCACGGCGTGTACTGGGGTTTCTTGCCTGATTCGGCCCGTCCGATTGCCTCCGGAAATAGGTATACTGTCCCCAGGTCCAGTTAGAGCGGGATCACTTGATCCATTTCAGAAAGAAATTGTTCGCGGCGCGTCGATTTTCGAAAACGTTCAAAACCTTCTTCGGCGAGCGTTTGTTGGCGCATTTTTAGTGATCTCCAGACTCGTATAAACGAATTACTGTATTATCTCAGATTCCGGGAATAAATCAGAGATTCCCTAAGCCTTATCAGGTTAAGCAAGTATTACTTGCTATTGAAAAACTAGAGGTAAGTCATGATTCCTGAAGTTGACAAATATACCTATCGAGTTATGTGGTCTGATGAAGATCAAGAATTTGTCGGGTTATGCGTTGAGTTTCCCAGCTTGAGCTGGCTTAAACCTGGCCCAGAGGCTTCTCTAAAAGGAATACGGGCACTGGTTAAGTCTGCTTTAAGAGATATGGTTAAAAATGGTGAACGCATTCCAGAGCCAATTTCTTTAAAAAAATATAGCGGAAAATTTATGGTGCGCGTGCCACCCGAGGTTCATCGCCATTTAGCCATGGAGGCGGCGGAATCTGGAGCCAGCCTTAATCGTCTAGCGAGTGCTAAACTTGCCCAATAATACACATAACGACACGCTCAATTCGACGCCAGAAAACGGCGCGAATTAGCTCAAACGTTATACAAACGAATCAACGGAGACATACCCGCAGTGAGATCTGAGAGGATTACCCTTGCCCAGCTCGAATCCTTCCTCTTCAAGGCTGCAGACATCCTGCGCGGCAAGATGGATGCCTCGGAATTCAAAGAGTTCATCTTCGGGATGCTTTTCCTGAAACGGCTTTCCGACGAGTTTGACCGCAAGCGCGAACAACTCCGCAAGAAAGACTTCGCCCACATCTAAGGATCCGAAGCTCCTCAAAGAACTGCTGGAGGACAAGACCTCCTACGGCGAGACGTTCTTCGTCCCCGTCCGTGCCCGCTGGCACGAGTCATGGACCGATGAAGACGGCCAGTTGGTCCCGGCGTTGAAGGATCTGAAGCACGACATCGGCAACATGCTCAACAAGGCGATCGCCGCCATCGAAGAGGAGAATGATGCGCTCGCCAGCGTCCTGAAGAACAACATCGACTTCAACGCGATCAAGGGCAAGACCAAGATCCCGGACCAGAAGTGGAAAGACCTGCTCGACCACTTCAACCAGCCGCAGTTCGTGCTCGTCAACGACAACTTCGAGTTCCCCGATCTGCTTGGCGCCGCCTACGAATACCTCATCAAGTTCTTCGCCGACAGCGCCGGCAAGAAGGGCGGCGAGTTCTATACGCCGGCCGAGGTCGTGCGTCTGCTCGTCCAGCTCACCAAGCCCGAAGCGGGCAACACGGTCTACGACCCCACCGCAGGGTCCGGCGGCTTCCTGATCCAGTCGCACCAGTACATCGAAGAGCAAGGCCAGAACCCGAACGACCTTGCTCTCTACGGCCAGGACTCCAACGGCACGGTCTGGTCGATCTGCATCATGAACATGATCCTCCACAACATCACCCGGTTCACCATCGAGAACGGGGACACGTTGGAGGACCCGCTTATTCTTGAGAAGGGACAGATCCGGAAGTTCGACCGCGTTCTCGCCAATCCGCCCTTCTCGCAGAACTACAGCCGCGCCAACATGAAGTTCACCAGCCGCTTTCGGGAGTGGTGCCCCGAGACCGGCAAGAAGGCCGACCTCATGTTCGTGCAGCACATGCTGGCGAGCCTCAAGACCAAGGGCCACATGGCCACGATCATGCCGCACGGCGTGCTCTTCCGCGGCGGCAAGGAGAAACTCGTCCGCGAGCTGTTCCTCAATGACGATTGCCTGGAGGCCATCATCAGCCTCCCGCCCGGCCTCTTCTACGGCACCGGCATTCCCGCGTGTGTCCTCGTCTGCAACAAAAACAAGCCCGATGAACTCAAGGACAAGATCCTGTTCATCAATGCCGACCGCGAGTTCGCCGAGGGCAAGAACCAGAACAAGCTGCGCCCCGAGGACATCGAGAAGATTGACTTCGTCTTCACCCACAAACGTGAACTCCCCAAGTACTCCCGCCTCGTTGACAAGTCTGAGATCGTCGAGAAACACGATTACAACCTCAACATCCGCCGCTATGTGGACAACACACCCGACCCGGAACCCGAGGATGTGCAGGCCCACCTGATCGGCGGCATCCCCGAGCCGGAGGTCGATGCGCTGGCCTCCGGGTGCGGCAAGTTCGGCGTGTCGCCGGATTCCATCTTTCAGCCCGAGCGCCCCGGCTATCTCGCAAAACCTCAACTCCCTGGCCATCCTCTACAAAAATACCAATCAGCTTGATCGCGCCGCGGAGTATTACGCGCAGGCCCTGGACATGCAGATCGAGCTGTTTACGGAGCGTCACCCGGCCACGCTCGCGACGATGACCAACTTCGGCAAGTTCCAGAACCAGCGCGGCGAACTGGAGGATGCCGAGCGGATCATGACCCGTTCATTGGAGCTGCACCGGGAGGTCCTGGGCGATCATCATCGAGGCACGCTGATCACCCAGGCCGAGACCGCGGTCATCTATCGGAAACTCAAGCGTTATGACGACGCCGAAGCGCTGTACCTCGAGGTGATCGCGCTCGCCAAGGAGCATTATTCGCCTGACTTCATCTACACACTTTCGTTTATGAACGATCTGGCCGTGCTCTATAACGAAATCGACCGTCATGAACAGGCCCTCGAATTGATAACGGAGGTGGTTGATCGCGCTGAAAAAGCCCTGGGGGCCGAACATCTGTACCTCGGTTTTTATCTTCGAAACCGGGCCAAGTTCAATCAGAAATAGAGACCGCCGCTATGCCGAGTTTTCTGTTACCTGCTTTCGCCGTCGCGGCCGGGGTTGTTGCCCTGGGGCCGGCGATCATTCATCTGCTCAATCGCCGGCGGTTTCGCCTGGTCGATTGGGCGGCGATGGATTTTCTGCGCGAGGCGTTGCAGCGGAACCGCCGCATCATGCAGCTTCGCGATCTGTTGCTGTTGGCCTTGCGCACCGCGGCCATTGTGCTGTTCGCGCTGGCGCTGTCGCGGCCCTACTTCACCAGCAGCAACACTGAAGTCGATCCCGACCAGCCGGTTCACGCGGTGATTGCCATCGACAACAGCCTCAGCATGGCCTACCGCGATCAGGGCAATACGCTGCT
>JADFMY010000134.1 GCA_022563685.1 Pseudomonadota bacterium
ATCAAATCCGCATCAACGTCAATCCGCATATCAAACTCGAGGGTTTATTGCGCACCATGTACGACCCGCGCAATAATCTGGCAAACGATGTTTCAGCAGAATTGATTCAACACTTTGGCGATCAGGTTTACCGTACCGTGATACCGCGTAATATTCGACTTGCCGAGGCACCCAGCTACGGCAAGCCAATTTTGCAGTACGACAGGAATTCACGCGGGTCAATGGCTTATATCGCATTGGCGGGCGAAGTATTGCGCCGTGATGCGAAGCAGACTCACTACACCAATTAATAGTGACTATGAAAAAAAAGCGTTTGGGCAGGGGACTGGGATCGCTAATCGGTAATTTCGAGCAAGTTACCCAGCCTGGCGAACAGGATCAGGCGCATGGTATGAGAGAACTGGATATCGATCAAATTCAACGCGGTAAATTTCAGCCACGACAGATTTTTGATCAGCAGTCGCTACAGGAGTTGGCAGATTCTATTCGTGCGCAAGGGGTCATACAGCCGGTGGTGGTACGACCCGAGGGAAGTCATTTTGAGTTGGTTGCCGGTGAGCGACGTTGGCGTGCAGCACAAATGGCGGGACTACAAAAGATTCCTGTTGTGGTCCGTGACATTGATGCCAAGGCCGCTGCAGCCATCGCATTGATCGAAAATATTCAACGAGAAGACCTGAATCCCCTCGAAGAGTCGGCCGCATTCAAGCGCTTGATTGATGAATTTGACCTTACCCATCAACAGGTTGCGGATTCGGTTGGTCGGTCACGCGCTGCTGTGAGTAATTTGCTGCGTCTACTGGACCTTGCAGACCCGGTAAAGGACCAGGTCAATCTTGGGCTACTCGATATGGGACACGCCCGTGCACTGCTCGCGTTGATCCGGCACGACCAGATAGAAGTCGCCAATCTCGTGGTCAAACGAGGCCTTTCGGTGCGTGGAACCGAACAACTGGTGAAACGTACGTTAAAAGGGCAATCAGATAAAGCATCGCCAGATTCGGATCCTGATATCAGAAGGCTGGAAACCAGTATTAGCGAAAAGTTGGGTGCTGCTGTTAAAATAAAGTCCGGCAAACAGGGGTCGGGTAAACTGATTATTAGCTTCCATAATAGTGATGAGCTCGATGGTATCCTCGAACATCTGGTACCCTAACTTTATTCAATTCGGTGCACTGCTGTCCCGTTAACTTTTCTATAGAACCAGTAAGTTATTGTTATATTTAAGATTAAATATTTTATGATCGTTTTAGACATGATTCATTGGAACAGCTGAGTATTAAGACACTAGATTCCGGCTAAAAACATACCGGAATGACGTATTTTTGGGACCACGTCATTCCGGAAAGCTCGAAGAGTTTATCCGGGATCTTTTATAAGTTCTAATAGATCCCGGCTCGTGGACCGGAATGACGATTGTTGAGTTAACGGGACAGCAATGATTTCGGTGATTGATTGTTGGAGATTAACTCCGTTATAATCTCTATCCACTTTGGGGGGCAGGCTTTAATACCAGACAGTGTTTAAGCGTATTTAAGCCATGAATAATCAGATCTGGAAAACTCTGGCGATTCAATCCGTTTTGAGCGGGATTTATGTCTCCGCGATGGGTATCTGGGGCGAAAAAGTCATGCTGTCGGCTTTCGTAGGGTGCATGGCTTGCCTGATTCCTAATAGCTATGCTTATATCAGGATGGCGAAGCAATCGGAAAATAATAATGCAGGGCAGTGGTTAGGCTACGCATACCGGATCGAGATTGGGAAATGGATAATGACCGGCACCATTTTTATGATGGCATTTATCTCGAAGCACCCCTGGGATCCAATAGTTTTGTTTTCCGGATATGTGTTAATTCAGGTGTCCAGTATGTTCGTACCATTTGTCATTAAAAAAGATTAAGAAAAGGTAATTGATCGAAAGCATGGCCTACGAAAATTCATCCGAATACATCAAACATCATTTGACCCACCTGGTCTATGGGCAGCATGCTGATGGAACCTGGGGCTTCGCGCATGGCGTGGATGAAATAAATGAGATGGGCTTTTGGTCCATTAATGTCGACTCGATGATCTTTTCCATAGGCCTGGGCGTATTCTTCCTCTGGTTGTTTCGTAGAGCCGCCGTCAGAGCTACTACCGACACACCAACCGGCCTGCAAAATTTTATCGAGATGATAATCGAATTTATCGATGGGTCGGTTCGCAGCTCTTACTCGGGCAAAGACCCGCTAATCGCACCCCTGGCCCTGACCATATTTGTCTGGGTCTTCCTGATGAATTTTATGGATTTGATCGCTGTCGATCTGGTGCCCTGGATTGCCGGCCTGTTGGGTGTAGGTTATTTGAAAATCGTGCCGACCACCGACCTCAATATCACATTTGGATTATCGCTCACCGTATTCGTGCTGGTTCTATATTACAGTATTAAGTTTAAAGGCCCTGGTGGATTCTTCGCCGAACTGGCTTTTCATCCATTCCCCAAATTTATGATGCCGATCAATCTGATCCTTGAGGGTGTTACCCTGATAGCCAAACCTGTATCGTTGGCGCTGCGTCTGTTCGGTAACCTGTACGCGGGTGAAATGATATTCATCCTGATAGCCCTGATGTACAGCGGCGGCTGGGCATTGGGCCTGTTTGGTGGATTTTTGCAATTGGGGTGGGCGATTTTCCATATACTGATCATCACCTTGCAGGCGTTTATATTCATGACGTTGACCATCGTGTATCTGGATATGGCATCGCAGACAGATCACTAATTTTTTTACCAACATAAACTCGATAATTTAGGAGATAATCATGGAATCAGGTTTGCTTTATATCGCCGGCGCATTAATGATGGGCTTGGGCGCACTCGGTGCCGCAATTGGTATCGGTATTCTGGGGGGTCGCTTTCTTGAAGGCGCAGCCCGTCAACCGGAACTTATCCCGATGCTGCGTACCCAGTTTTTCATCGTAATCGGTCTGCTTGACGCGGTTCCGATGATCGCGGTCGGTATTTCCATGTACATCATGTTCGCGGTTGTGTAAGCGTCAGGGCAACCTATTTCAACCACAACTGAGGATAGCAATATGAATTTCAATGCGACTCTGATTGGACAAATGATCACCTTTGTGATCTTCGTCTGGTTCTGCATGAAATATATATGGCCACCACTCATGACGGCTCTGGAAGAGCGCAATGCCAGAATCGATGAAGGCCTGGCTGCCGCGCAACAGGGTAAAAAAGACCTTGATGAAGCGCAGATCAAGGTTGGCGAAAGCCTCAGGGAGGCCAAACAGCAGGCACAGGAAATCATCAATCAGGCGCAAAAACGCGCCAGTGAACTTGTTGACGAGGCCAAAGATATTGCCCGCGATGAAGCAGAAAAAATTAAAACTTCTGCAACTGCCGATATCGATCAGCAGTTCAATAGTGCGCGCGAGCAACTTCGTAAGGAAGTTTCCGGGATTGCGCTGGCAGGCGCCGAGCAGATACTCAAACGCGAAATCGATGCCAAAGCGCATAGCGAAATACTCAATGAGCTGGTAGCCCAGATTTAGGTCTTAATAAATGTCCGATTTTGAAACCGCTGCCAGACCCTACGCCAAAGCGCTATTCGAACTAGCGACAGATGGCGGCAACTTGCAGGCCTGGCAGGATGCTTTGGAACTGGCTTCTGCGGTAGCCTCCGATGCCGACATGCAGGCGATGTTTGAAATGCCATCGATGCTGGTGAGCGAGCAGGCAGATTTTTTCCTGTCGGTGATGTCGAGCGTTAAAGATGCGCCGGAGTTGAGTGCGGATTTTAAGAATCTGATCGCGTTGCTTGCGGAAAACGGTCGACTGGCCGCTTTGCCTGCAATCAAAGCTGGATTCGAAACTCTGAAACAGGAAGCCGAAGGTAAAATTGAGGTGCTGGTCAGGTCCGCGCGCGAATTAAGCGATAAGCAGCAGGACGACATCTCTAAAGGCCTGGCAAAAAGGTTGGGCAAGGAAGTGACGATCATCGCCGAAATCGATGAGACGTTGATAGCAGGCGCCGTGATTCAGGCGGGCGATCTGGTGATCGATGGCTCGGCACGAGGCCGGATGGAAAAGCTCACGACTGTGCTTAACAAATAACACGATAAATGATTACGAGATAACCGCGATGCAACTTAATCCGTCAGAAATTAGCGAACTTATTAAAGATCGCATCAAGAATTTTGAAAGTGTTACCGAGGCGAGAACAGAAGGTACTGTTGTCAGCTTGATGGACGGAATAGCACGAATACACGGCCTTGCCGATGTCATGTCAGGAGAGATGATTGAATTTCCCGGCGGCACCTATGGCATAGCGCTGAACCTCGAAAGAGACTCGGTGGGCGCGGTAATACTGGGTGCCTACGGACACATTTCGGAAGGCGATACCGCCAAATGTACCGGCCGTATCCTCGAGGTTCCGGTCGGCGAAGCAATGCTCGGCCGGGTAGTCAATTCGCTGGGCGAACCCATCGATGGCAAGGGTGCGATTAAAACCAGACAGTTTATGCCGATCGAGCGTATTGCCCCGGGTGTAATCGACCGGCAATCGGTAAACCAGCCAATGCAAACCGGCTTGAAAGCGATCGATGCGATGGTTCCAATCGGACGGGGTCAGCGTGAGCTGATCATCGGCGACCGCCAGACCGGAAAATCGGCCGTGGCGATCGACGCGATCATTAACCAGAAAGGATCGGGCATTAAGTGCGTGTATGTAGGTATAGGTCAGAAAGCCTCGACCATTGCCAACGTGGTACGCAAGCTCGAAGAGCACGATGCGATGGAACACACCATCGTGGTTGCCGCTAATGCGTCAGATTCGGCTGCGCTGCAATATATTGCGCCCTATTCCGGCTGCACCATGGGCGAATACTTCCGCGACAAGGGTGAAGACGCGTTAATTATCTACGACGATTTGACCAAACAGGCCTGGGCTTACCGCCAGATATCGCTGTTGCTGCGTCGTCCGCCAGGACGTGAAGCCTACCCCGGCGATGTATTCTACCTGCATTCGCGCTTGCTCGAACGTGCCGCTCGGATCAGCGAAGTCTGTGTCGAGAAATACACCAAAGGCAAGGTGAAAGGCAAGACCGGTTCCTTGACCGCATTACCGATTATCGAGACCCAGGGTGGTGACGTATCGGCATTCATACCAACCAACGTAATCTCGATTACCGACGGCCAGATCTTCCTCGAATCGGACCTGTTCAATGCCGGTATCCGCCCTGCGATAAACGCCGGTCTGTCGGTATCGCGTGTCGGTGGTGCGGCGCAAACCAAAATCATTAAAAAGCTCGGCGGCGGAATTCGCCTCGCACTGGCACAGTATCGCGAGCTCGCGGCATTCTCTCAGTTTGCTTCCGACCTCGACGAAGCAACGCGTAAGCAGCTCGAACGAGGGCAACGCGTGACCGAATTGATGAAACAAAAGCAGTACGCACCCTTAACGATTGCAGAAATGGGTGTTTCACTCTACGCGGCGAACGAAGGTTACCTCGATGACGTCGATGTTAAAAAGGTCGTTGCTTTCGAAGAAGCGATGCTGGCGCATATCAGGTCGCACCACGGAGACCTGCTCGATTCGATCAATGAATCTGGCGATTACAACGACGACATCGCCGGCAAAATTGCGGTCGCGATCAAAGATTTCAAGGCCAACAGCGTCTACTAAGAGAATCCTGAAATGGCTGGCGGCAAAGAGATAAAGACCAAGATCCAGAGTGTACAGAACACGCAGAAGATCACCAAGGCTATGGAAATGGTGGCCGCGAGCAAGATGCGCCGTGCGCAGGATCAAATGTTCGCGACTCGACCTTACGCGCAAAGAATCGCGACGGTTGTCGCCCACGTCGCAAGTTCCCACGCCGAATACAAGCACCCGTTCCTGATTGAGCGGCCGGTCAAACGCGCCGGGTTTATCACGGTGTCGACCGATCGCGGCCTGTGCGGTGGTCTCAATACCAATCTGTTCAAAAAGGCGCTCAACAAGATCGGCGAACTCGATGAACAGGGTATAGAAATCGATGTCGTCACGTTCGGTGTCAAGGCGCTCGGTTTTTTCAAGCGTATCGGGGCCAGGGTAGTAGCCGAAGCCAGCCATATTGGTGACAGGCCAGAAATATCTGCTGTTATTGGGCCCGTGCAGGCAATGCTGAAAAGCCATTCTGAGGGTGAAATCGATGTCATTTATTTAATCGGTAACGAATTTGTCAACACCATGACCCAGGAGCCGACGATTACCCAGATTGTTCCGGTAATCCCCTCGCCAGACGTCGAACTGAGTCATCACTGGGACTACATATACGAACCCGATTCCAAAGAAGTAC
>JADFMY010000135.1 GCA_022563685.1 Pseudomonadota bacterium
ATGCCGATCAACCTGTTCGAATGCCGGTTCGTAATCCTGCTTGATCAGGCGCCTGAGTTGCTGGGCCTTCAGGTAATAGGCATCGTAGTAGCCAGCCGATAGCGCGTAGGTACCAATCATGATGCGGCGGATGACTTCGGCGCCAAAACCCTCTCCGCGCGATCGTTTGTACAGGTCTTCGAGGTCGGCCGGGTTGTCACAGCGATAGCCGAAACGGACGCCGTCGAAACGCGACAGGTTGGACGAACATTCGGCTGGCGCGACCACATAGTATACTGGTATCGACAGCTTTGTATTCGGCAGGCTGATATCGACGATTTCAGCACCGAGTTTACGAAACTCGTCGACCGCCGATTCGACCACCCTCGCGACATCGGCATCGAGGCCGTCGGCAAAGTATTCTTGCGGTAAGCCAATTTTTACGCCCTTGATGTCCTGCTCCAAATCAACCGAGTAGTCCGGTACGGACTGGTCGATCGAAGTGGAATCGCGCGGGTCGAAACCAGCCATGGTTTGCAGCAGCAAGGCACAATCTTCCGCACTGTGAGCGAGCGCCCCCGCCTGATCGAGACTCGAAGCGAAGGCAATCATCCCGTAGCGCGAAACGCGGCCGTAGGTCGGCTTGATCCCGGTAATGCCACACAAGGCCGCAGGCTGGCGGATCGAGCCACCGGTATCGGTGCCGGTCGCGGCAGGGGTGAGTCTTGCTGCCACCGCAGCGGCTGACCCCCCGGAAGAACCACCGGGGACACGTTCTAAATCCCAGGGGTTGGCAACCGGGCCGAAATAGCTGTTTTCGTTCGACGAACCCATGGCAAACTCGTCCATGTTGGTTTTACCCAGGGTTACAGCGCCGTCGCGCTTGAAGTGTTCGATTATCGTGGCATCGTATGGCGCGATGAAATTGTCCAGTATTTTCGAAGCGCAGGAGGTTTTGATACCGTCGGTGCAGAAAATATCCTTGTGCGCGATCGGGACGCCGGTTAAGGCTTTTGTTTCACCCCTGGCGATACTCGCATCGGCAGCCCTGGCCTGTTTGAGCGCAAGATCGTCGGTGATGGTGATAAAACAGTTAAGCACCCGGTTTTGCTGGTTGATTTTGCTGAGATAGTCCTGGGTGATTTCAACGCTGGAAAATCGCCCTTCGGCCAGGCCCTGCTGAATTTCCTTTATCGATTCAGTCATGGCGCGGCTTCAGTCGATGACCCTGGGAACACGGTATAAGCCATGCTTTACATCGGGAGCGATCGACTGGAATTTATCGCGTTGGTCGTGCTCGGTGACTTGATCGCGGCGCAGTCGTTGAGTTGCGTCCATTGGATGGGCCATAGGCGCAATTCCAGCAGTATCGACCAGATTCATCTGTTCGAACAGGGCGAGAATATTAGACAGGTCGGTAGCGTACTGTTCGACGTCAGAGTCGTCGATTTGCAGCCGCGCCAGGTGGGCGATTTTTCGCACATCTTCTATTTTCAGGCGCATTTTCGATTTATTTAATCCGGCGGATAAAAAGCAGGCAAAGTTACCATATTTTTACAAACAGTATAAGCGAAAGACCTTTATTTTGGGACTTTCTTCCTTGCCCAATCGACTGCCCATTGCTAGAGTACGCCCCAATTAAGCCAAAGTAGCGCATCAGCACGGATATCGGTGCTTTTGCGCATGCAACAACACACTAATTCGGGTTAAAAACAACGCATGTTTTCAGCTATTCTGGGTCTGTTATCCAACGATTTGTCGATTGATCTAGGTACAGCCAACACGCTCATTTATTCCAGGGGTGAGGGTATCGTTCTCAATGAACCGTCAGTGGTGGCGATTCGACAGGATCGTGGCCCGGGCGGCCCGAAATCGATCGAAGCGGTCGGCACCGAAGCGAAAAAGATGCTGGGCAGAACACCCGAGAACATCACTGTCAAACGACCGATGAAAGACGGCGTGATCGCCGACTTCACCTATGCCGAGAAAATGCTACAGCATTTTATTCGCAAGGTGCATGAAAATCAGTTCTTTCGCCCCAGCCCCCGCGTGTTAATTTGTGTACCCTGCGGCGCCACCCAGGTGGAGCGACGTGCAATACGCGAATCTGCATTGGGCGCCGGAGCCCGCAAGGTTTACCTGATTGAGGAGCCGATGGCAGCCGCGATCGGTGCTGGTATGCCAGTGGATGAACCGCGGGGCTCGATGGTACTGGACGTGGGTGGGGGCACCTCGGAAGTGGCAGTAATGTCGCTAAACGGTATTGTCTACTCTAATTCGGTGCGCATCGGTGGCGACAAATTCGACGAGGCGATTATCAATTATGTGCGTCGTAATTATGGAATTTTGATCGGTGAAGTGACTGCGGAAAAAATCAAGATAGAAGTTGCGTCAGCTTATCCCAGTAAGGATCTGCACGAGCTTGAAGTCAAGGGGCGGAATTTGTCCGAAGGCGTCCCTCGCCGATTCACAGTTAACAGTAACGAAATTCTCGAAGCCTTGCAGGACCCGCTTTACGGGATTGTCAGCGCAGTAAAGAATGCGCTCGAACAAACCCCCCCGGAACTCGGCTCCGACATTGCCGAACGAGGTATCGTACTGACTGGTGGTGGCGCCCTGTTACGTGATCTGGATCGCCTGATCATGGAAGAAACCGGAATACCGGTTATCATAGCCGAGGACCCGATGACCTGTGTCGCGCGCGGTGGAGGCCGTGTGCTGGAAATGATCGATGAACACGGGGTCGATTTTCTCGCCATTGAATAGTTCTCCAAGCGTAGTCAGCTGTGGTGATGCTGTTACTAATATTGACAATAAGTGATTGTGAATGGGGATACTAAATCATTCTGACCCCATTTATTGCAAATGAGGCAGAGGCTTCTCGAGACACGCAGCGCAACAATACGTGTACTGTTGCTAGTGGGCATCTGTATCGCCCTGATGATAGCCGACCATCGCCAAAACTATTTCGAAGTATTCCGTTCCCAGCTCTCGCTTGCGCTGTCCCCGTTACGATATCTGGTGAGTCTGCCTGCGCTGACCGGAAATTGGGTGAGCGACTGGTATATCTCACAAACCGATTTGCTGGTCGAAAATGCAGCACTCAGAGCCGAGGGACGGAAACTCAATGCGCGGCTACAAAAAATGCAGGTATTGCTGGCTGAAAACACACGCTTGCGCAACCTGCTCGGGGCATCGAGAAATCTGGCCGACGAAGTCATCGTCGCAGAGTTACTTTCGGTCGACCAAAACCCCTACCGCCAGGTAATAGAGATCAACAAAGGAACGAACGATGGCGTGCAGATCGGGTTCGCGGTAATCGATGACTTCGGCGTCATGGGGCAGGTGATCCACGTGAATCGACACTCATCCACAACGATCCTGATTTCAGACCCGGAGCATGCGATTCCAGTACAATTTATTCGCAGCGGTACCCGTAGTGTAGCCTTCGGCAATGGGAGCGCCGACCGGTTGGAACTACGTTATTTGCCGGCCACTGCGGATATCAGGGTAGGCGATGAGCTGGTTACTTCAGGGCTGGGTGGCCGCTTTCCAGCAGATTATCCAGTCGCTACGGTTACCGAGATTAAACAGAATTTGACCTATGGTTTTGTTTCGATAACTGCAAAACCGAAGGCTCGGCTCGACAGCAGCCGTGAAGTATTAATTATCAAACCAGCGGGCTAGCAATCGTTTACCCATGTCCAAGTTACGCTATCTTGTTATTTTCCTGAGCCTGGTAATAGGCCTGATTTTGATGATCTTGCCCCTGCCCGACTGGGCACAGATTTATCGTCCAAATTGGGTTGCCCTGATACTAATTTACTGGAGTATGGCCTTGCCGAACCGAGTCGGACTCTGGACTGCTTTTTTTACCGGCTTGCTGCTTGACACAGCGCAGAGTACCTTGCTTGGGCAACACGCGTTGGCTCTGGTTATAATCGTTTATATCAACATAAATTTTTACCAGCGCGTCCGTGTTGTGCCCCTGCCGCAGCAGGCTATCTATGTATTTGTGCTGCTCGCTGTTGGTCAGATGATAGTAGCCTGGGTGGAGGGAATTACGGGCAGGCCGGTGCCGATACTGGCTTTTTTTAGTGCACCTTTTATCGGTATGTTGATCTGGCCCTGGGTGTTTGTGGTATTAAGGGATATCAGGCGCAAATTCGTGTTGAGCTAACCATGCCATCCATGCCTTATCTTTATATCGATAGCGACCAGCAGCTGGCCGATTTCTGCCACGATATTGAAACGGCCGAATACTGCGCCGTCGATACCGAGTTTGTACGCGAAAAAACCTATTACCCGATCCTCGCCCTGATTCAAATTGCCAACGAACAGCATATGGCCTGTATCGACCCGCTGGCAATCAATGATTTTACCCCCCTGATTGACTTAATGGGGCGCCAGAATTTGACCAAGGTATTCCACTCGCCGAGTCAGGACCTGGAGATATTGTTTCAACATTTTTCCCAGGTACCGAGACCTGTTTTTGATACTCAACTGGCTGCCGCGGTACTCGGCTACAACCACCAGATCGGTTACGCCGATCTGGTGCATCAGATTACCGGAGTCAAGCTCGATAAAAAACATACGCGCGCCGACTGGCTTAAGCGTCCACTGTCTAAAGAAGAGCTTGATTACGCGATGGACGATGTCCGTTACCTATTGCCGCTTTACCAGCAACTCAAAGCCGATCTTGTCGAGAAAAGGCGTAGCACCTGGATCGAAAAAGACCTGCAGGCGATGTCCTCTACTGCAAGCTATGAAATTAATCTGACAGATTTGTGGAAGCGCCTGAAAGGTGTGCAGAAACTGAAAGGCGTACAGATGCAGATTGCGAGTAAATTGTGCCAGTGGCGGGAACAGCTTGCGCAGAAAAAGAACCGCCCCCGGCGTTGGATAGCAAAAGATGACCGGTTAATCGAGATAGCCCGCCTGCAACCTGCCTCGATCGAGGACCTGTCTTCCATCCGCGAGCTGAACGAAAAATTTATTGCACAGCATGGCCAGTCAATTTTAAAGATTATCCGTGATGCTCAAAATATGACTCCATCCGAATGGCCACATCCGGACAGGGTAATTTCACTGTCGAGCCACCAGCAGGCAATAGGTGACTGTATGACGGCATTGTGTAGAGTGATAGCAGAAGATAATCAGATCGCACTGGCAACATTAGCGACGCGCAAGGATATCGATAATTTGATTATCGATCGTAAAAACAGCCGGCTTTCGCAGGGATGGCGCTTTGCACTAGCCGGTGAGCGATTACTGGAATTTATTCATGGCCAATCGGTACTGGGCGTCCTCGACGACCAGATAGAAATTAGCCCTCGATGAGATTCTGAAATCTGAGGGGTACTGATGAAAAGTATGGCCACGATATTTAGCAGCGTTTTTTACATGGCAATTTCACACTGCTTTTGTAGTATTGTTTTATAGACTATATTTTTATTGTATCTCGCTTATTAATCGACCGGACACCACGAAAATAAAGTTATATCGTGGTAGTCGCTTTCGCGCATAAAGTGTATTTTTTAGAGGAGCACAATGAATCCCGATAAGATCTCGCAATTAATCCAACAAGGCATGCCTTCAGCCTCGGTCGAGGTGTCGGGCGATGAAGGTAAGTTTGTGGCCCAGGTCGTCAGTGACGAGTTTGCCGGGCAAACACCGATTAAGCGGCATAAAATGGTATACGCCTGTGTCAAGGATGAGATCGCCTCAGGTGAATTGCACGCGCTTACCATTATTGCCAAAACCCCGGATGAACTGAATCGCAAGCCTGCGTAATGCATGTATGCCGGTTTCGCAGGAGCCTAAACCGGCGCTTGCCTTCGTTCCCTTCATACAATAGGCGGGCTAGGCAGGCAGCAACTTCGCGTAACAGTCGTACTCATCGCTGCCGGTGATCCTGACCTGACAAAACTCTCCCGGGATTAGCGTCCGATCGGTTTCGATATAAACGACGCCGTCAATCTCGGGTGCATCGGCGTAGGAACGTGCGCTATAGCCGATGGAGTGAGCCTGCTCCACCACGACTTGCAGGCTCTGACCAACCCTCTGCTGTAACTTGCGCGTGCTGATTTTCTGCTGGTGGCGCATGAATAAGTCGTAGCGCTGATGTTTGATCGTTTCGGGAATCTGATCCGGTAATTGATTCGCACTCGCGCCTTCGACCGGGGAATAGACGAAGCAGCCGACGCGGTCTAGCTGTGCTGCATCCAGGAAATCAAGCAATTGCTCAAAATCATCGTCGGTTTCACCAGGGAATCCGACTATGAAGGTACTGCGTATCGCGAGTTCG
>JADFMY010000136.1 GCA_022563685.1 Pseudomonadota bacterium
TAATGATCTTAGCAACGCGCAGATAAATGTTGTCCTCGATAATACGAAACTGGTCGTCAAGGTCTTTCTTCAACGACACTATTTCAGCACGTTCGTTTTCGAGAGCACGCGCGTCTTTGGGCACGCCATCGCGGGTAAATACACGCACGTCGATCACCGTACCCACGACACCGGATTTCATGCGCAACGAGGTATCTTTCACATCGGAGGCTTTTTCGCCGAAGATTGCGCGCAGTAATTTCTCTTCCGGGGTGAGCTGGGTTTCACCCTTTGGGGTTACTTTTCCAACCAGGATATCGCCCAGCTTTACTTCCGCACCGACATATACAACGCCCGACTCATCCAGCTTGGCTAACAGACCTTCGCTGACGTTCGGGATATCGGCGGTTATTTCTTCAGCGCCGAGTTTGGTATCACGCGCGAGACAACTCAGTTCTTCGATGTGTATCGTGGTAAAACGATCTTCCTTGACCACGCGTTCCGATAACAGGATCGAGTCTTCGAAGTTGTAACCATTCCAGGGCATGAAAGCGACCTGCATGTTTTGCCCCAGGGCCAGCTCGCCGAGATCGGTCGAAGCACCATCCGCCAGTACGTCACCCTGTTCGATTCTGTCTCCAGGTTTAACCAGGGGCTTCTGGTTGATGCAGGTATTTTGATTCGAGCGGGTGTACTTGGTTAAATTATAGATATCGACACCCGATTCACCGGCGGTAGTTTCGTTCTCATTGACTCGAATCACCACGCGACTCGCATCGACCGAATCGACCAGGCCACCGCGCACTGCCTTGACCGTTGTACCCGAATCAACCGCGACCGTGCGCTCCATGCCAGTACCAATCAGCGGTTTTTCTGCGCGCAGGCAGGGAACTGCCTGACGTTGCATATTTGACCCCATCAGGGCTCGGTTGGCATCGTCGTGCTCCAGAAACGGGATCAGTGAGGCCGCTACCGAAACGATCTGCTTGGGAGAAACGTCCATATAGTCGATCTTGTCCGGGGTCGAGAGGGTAAATTCGTTGTTTAAACGGCAAGGGATCAGATCGTCGACCATCATGCCCTTTTTATCGAGCGTAACATTTGCCTGCGCAATCGAGAACTGGCTCTCTTCGATTGCCGAGAGGTATTCGACATTGTTGGTTACCTTGCCATTTTTCACTTTACGATACGGCGTTTCGAGAAAACCGTAGTGATTGGTGCGCGCGTAAACCGCCAATGAGTTGATCAGGCCAATATTCGGGCCTTCCGGTGTCTCGATTGGACATAGCCGACCGTAATGGGTTGGGTGTACGTCGCGAACTTCGAAACCGGCTCGCTCACGCGTCAAACCACCTGGGCCCAGGGCCGATACCCGGCGCTTGTGAGTCACTTCGGACAAGGGATTGTTTTGATCCATAAATTGCGAAAGCTGGCTCGAACCGAAGAATTCCTTTACGGCTGCCGCTACCGGCTTGGCATTGATAATATCCTGCGGCATCAGGCCTTCGGATTCGACCAGCCCGAGGCGGTCGCGAACTGCGCGCTCGACCCGCACGATCCCGGTTCTAAACGCATTTTCGGCCATTTCGCCGACACTACGAATACGGCGGTTGCCGAGGTGATCGATATCGTCAACCGACCCGTTGCCGTTGCGGATATCGATCAATACTTTCATCGCATCAACTATATCTTCTGTGGACAGCGTACCTGCACCCTTGATCGTATCGCGACCGAGGCGACGGTTGAATTTCATACGTCCAACTTCGGATAGATCGTAACGATCTTCGTTGAAAAACAGATTCTGGAACAAATTTTCGGCAGAATCCTTTGTGGGTGGTTCGCCAGGGCGCATCATGCGATAAATTTCGATCTTGGCTTCCAGATGATTGGTGGTTGGGTCTAGCGCCAGGGAGTTGGAAATATAGGCGCCGCGATCGATCTCATTGGTAAAAATGGTTTTAATTTTCCTGATGCCTTTTTCACGTATAAGCTCGAGCAGTTCCGCGGTGATTTCATCGTTAGCATTGGCGAATATCTCCCCGGTTTCACTATCGACCAGGTTATCCGCCAGAATTTTACCCAGGACAAAATCTTCGGGTACCGGTAATATCTTGACCCCGGATTTTTTCAATTCTTTAACATGCAACGCGGAAACGCGACGACCCTGGGGTACCAGCACTTTACCTTTAACCTTGATATCGAAGGTCGCGGTCTCGCCTTTTAGCCATTCGGCCTGCAATACCATTTCGATTTCGTTCTTTTTGATCTTGAATTCGTTATGGTCGAAAAACAGATCGAGCATTTGTACGGTGTCGTAACCCAGGGCGCGTAACAGGATAGTGGCCGGCAGCTTTCTGCGTCGGTCGATGCGCACGAACAGGGAGTCTTTAGGGTCGAACTCAAAGTCTAGCCATGAGCCGCGGTAAGGAATGACGCGCGCTGAAAATAATAGTTTGCCCGAAGAGTGGGACTTACCGCGGTCATGATCAAAAAACACACCCGGAGAACGGTGCAACTGGGATACGATAACACGCTCGGTACCGTTGATCACGAAAGTACCATTATCGGTCATCAGCGGCATTTCACCCATGTAGACTTCCTGTTCCTTGATATCCTTGACCGTGCGATTCTTCGCCGACGCTTCCTTGTCATAAATGACCAGGCGCACGAGCACGCGCAGTGGCGCTGCGTAGGTCAGGCCGCGAATTTGACATTCCTTGACGTCAAATCCGGGCTTGCTGATGCGGTAACTGACATATTCCAGTTCGACATTGCCGGAAAAACTGACAATCGGAAAAATAGATTCGAAAGCGCGCTGTAGTCCGGTGCCCTTCTGCTCTCCGTCTGGATTTAGAAAGCGTTTATACGAATCCGTTTGTATAGCTAACAGGTAGGGTTCGTCGATCACCGCGGCCCATTTACCAAAATCTCTGCGAATTCGTTTTTTCTCAGTGAAAGAATAAGCCATTTAAAATCCTCTTAAAAAACATTCGTGTGGTAATCCCGGTTGTACCAGGGTTCCGTCCGGTTCATATTCGCTAGCGTGCACTAACCACTATCACAAGCACGCGCGGGCCGATGGCATTTTCAGCCATCAGCCCCGTCCAACTTTTCAAACAACTGTGAATTATTTAAGTTCGACAGTTGCACCAACTTCTTCAAGCTGCTTTTTTAGATCCTCGGCATCGCTCTTGGAAGCACCTTCCTTAATAGTGGTCGGTGCGCCTTCAACCATGTCCTTGGCTTCTTTCAGACCCAGGCCTGTAATAGAGCGAACCGCCTTGATGACAGCTACTTTCTTGTCGCCAAAACTGGTCAGAACAACGTCGAATTCATCCTTTTCTTCAACGTCGCCGGCGCCCGCATCACCTGCTACGGCTGCGGGAGCAGCGGCAACTGCTGCGGCAGCTGAAACGCCGAATTTTTCTTCCATCGCAGAAATCAGATCGACGACATCCATCACGGTCATATTTGATAAAGTTTCAAGAATATCTTCTTTTGAAACGGCCATTGTTTTTTTCTCCTGATACAGAAATTTAAAAAGTAATAAAGCTTATTTTTGATCGCGAATTGCAGCGACTGCTCGGGTCAGCTTGCCGGGTACCTCGTTCAAGGTACGGGCGAGCTTTTCGACAGGCGCTTTCATTACGGCCATCAGCATACTAATCGCCTGATCATAGGTTGGTATTGACGCCAGTCGCTTGAGCTCCGAAGGATCCAGCAGCACACCGCCGAAGGCGATGAGTTTAACCACCAGCTTTTTGTTGGAATCCGCATAGTCTTTCAAAACACGGGCTGCACTCCCGGGTTCTTCCATCGAAAACGCGTATACCAACGGACCCTGCAAAGCGTCATTCATACACCCGTAATCCGTTCCTTCAAACGCACGTCTGGCCAGGGTATTTTTGACCACGCGCAACTGAACGTTGGATTCACGAGCCTTGACACGTAACTGGGTCATCTCGCCAACTGACAAGCCATGGTACTCAGCCGCAATCACACAGTGTGCCTGTGCAGCCGTTTCGGCTACTTCGCTCACTACCGCCTGCTTTTGCTCGAGTGTTAAAGGCATATAACATCTCCTGATTAATTAAAACAACCTCTGAATAATTTCTCAGCCCTTCCTTCCCTGTCCGATATCACTATCGACTCCTTAAACGATCTCTTAACCAGGAACTCCTGTCTCAGAAGACCGTCTACGCAGGAAATTAAGGTCGCGCTAAACAAGCGCTGCCACCCGCGGTCTTTGACGAGTCACCCTTAAAATACGGGTATTCTCAAAGATTCTTTATCGTCGTTACTTAAGATTCAACGACGCCTGATCAACCGCGACCCCGGTTCCCATGGTGGTCGAGATTGAGATTTTCTTTAAATAAACTCCTTTCGAAGACGTTGGCTTGGCCTTGTTCAAATCGACCAGCAAAAACTCAAGATTTTCGCGCAATTGAGTCACGTCGAAACTGGATTTGCCAATCGTACAGTGAATAATGCCACCCTTGTCGGTTCTATAACGAACCTGCCCGGCTTTGGCATTCTTAACCGCAGTAGCGACATCTGGAGACACTGTACCGACCTTTGGATTTGGCATCATGCCTCTCGGGCCGAGTATCTGACCCAACTGGCCTACTACTCCCATGGCATCCGGACTGGCAATCACCACGTCGTAATTCAGGTCGCCGCCTTTCATCGAATCAGCCAGATCCTGCATGCCAACTATGTCAGCACCGGCTGCTTTGGCCTTTTCGGCGTTATCTCCCTGTGCGAATACCGCTACGCGCACTACCTTGCCGGTACCATTGGGTAACACACTCGAACCACGAACATTCTGATCCGACTTACGTGGGTCAACACCAAGGTTGATCGCGACGTCGACGGATTCGTCAAATTTAGCCGTGCTAAATTCCTTGAGCAGGGCGAGACCTTCCTCGATTGCGTAGTGTCGAGCCTTATCGATTTTCTCGCGCATCGCCGCATGGCGTTTTGATAATCTGGCCATCACAAACCCTCCACATTAAGTCCCATACTGCGGGCACTTCCGGCAATGATTTTAACCGCCGCGTCGAGATCATTGGCATTTAGATCCTTCATTTTGGTATTGGCGATTTCTTCGAGTTGCGCGCGTGTGACCGTGCCGACCTTGGCAGAATTGGGCGTTCCGCTGCCCTTGGGAACACCGGCTGCTTTTTTCAGCAATACCGCTGCGGGTGGTGTCTTAATTTTAAACGTGAAGCTTTTGTCGGAATAGACAGCGATGACCACCGGTAACGGCATGCCGTTTTCCACATCCTGGGTTTGCGCGTTAAACGCCTTGCAAAAATCCATGATGTTAAGGCCATGCTGACCGAGGGCGGGACCGACTGGCGGGCTCGGGTTTGCCGCCCCTGCAGGCACCTGCAGTTTGATATAGTTTTCTATCTTCTTTGCCACAACACTATCTCCTGGGTGCAAACGGACTACTCAATTCGCCCTCCCCAACGGGTATTACAATAATACAGTCGATATCAACTGCTTCTGTTCACTCTTAAAGGATCCTCCGATTTGACCGGTAACCAGGGGTTCCCTAACCTTTTTCTACCTGGCTGAAGGTCAACTCGACCGGGGTAGAACGGCCAAAAATCTGTACCGAAACCAGCATCTTGCTCTTTTCGTAATTTACTTCTTCAACGACACCATTAAAGTCATTGAAGGGTCCGTCGTTAACACGTACGACTTCGCCAACTTCAAACAATACCTTGGGCCTCGGCTTGTCGACACCTTCTTCGACGCGATTCAAGATTGCATTCGCTTCGTCCTCGGTAATCGGCGCGGGTTTATCGCTGGTGCCACCGATAAATCCAAGCACTTTAGGCACTTCCTTGACCATATGCCAGGTATCATTATTCATTTCCATTTGCACCAGTACGTATCCTGGAAAAAACTTGCGCTCGCTTTTTCGCCTGACCCCGTTCTTCATTTCCACGACCTCTTCGGTCGGCACCAGGATTTGACCAAATTTATCCTTGTGTTCCGACGCCGCTATCCGGCTTTCCAGTACTTTTTTGACATAAGCCTCAAAACCCGAATATGCGTGCACCACATACCAGCGAATAGCTGGCTTTTTGGCTGCATCAGCCTCTTCTGTAAGCGTTTCCTGCTCCGACATTAGTACACCTTAAAATATTATGGAACCTCTGAATAATTCATCCGTGAATTCTCAAAGGACGCCAAACGAAAAGTGTCATTTTCGTTTGTCTCTCAAAATCAATGCCTTAGCGGAACTGATTTTGGCAGCACAT
>JADFMY010000137.1 GCA_022563685.1 Pseudomonadota bacterium
TATAAGCCGGCCAGCTTGAAAGAGCCCTTATATTTATGCACACCGTTTCGAAGTCCCATCTTTTAGTACCTCGTCTTGATTTCCATAATTGATAACACTCCTTCTTGCCAGAAGGCCTGGTCAACAGGTCTATTTTTTTAATTTAGCAGGAAATTTATATGTCTAATACCACAACTGGTACCGTTAAATGGTTCAACGAAGCCAAAGGCTTTGGCTTTATCGAACAAGAATCCGGTCCCGATGTTTTCGCCCATTTCAGCAATATTTCTGGTTCGGGTTTCAAGACACTGGCCGAAGGCCAAAAGGTCGAATTCAATGTTACTCAGGGCCAAAAAGGTCCTCAAGCCGAGAACATAGTCGCAATTTAATTGTATCGATCACGACTGGCTTGCTCGTTATACTAAGCGCGCCAGTTATCTCGTACCTTTAGGGGTAAAGAGATTTTTAAGGGTGGGACTGAAAAGTCGCGCCCTTTTTTGTGGGTCAGATCTCCTGCCAGGGAAAGCGACAGGCGCGGTGCATTGGTGCACGTGTTCCTTTCGGCCGAATTCAACAGTACACTCGCAGCATTTTCCAGGCGGTTATGTCTAATGAGCGATTCAATCTTTAGTGATGATTTTAAGGCGCATCCGTTCTGGTGGGATGAGACACCCAGGCCGGAATCGGATCAGGCGGCACCGCCGGAAAAAACCGTTGTGCTGGTCATCGGCTCCGGGTATACCGGCCTGCATTGTGCACTCGAAACCGCGCGTGGCGGCATGGACACCCTGGTAATCGATGCGCAAACCTCTGGCTGGGGTTGCAGCTCGCGCAATGGCGGTCATGTCAGTGGTGAAATTAAACCAGATTACGATGAACTCGCAGGGAAATATGGTGCGGATAAGGCATTCGACCTGGTTCGAGAAGCGCGTAATGCACTCGAATGGATATCTGAATTTGTTCGCGCAGAGGATATTCACTGCAATTTTATTCAGTGCGGCCGGTATCATGGCGCGCATAATCCGCGTCAGTTCAGGCGCTTAGTCGAGATAGCCAGTAACCAGCCCAGGGGGCTCGAACAACCGCTTAGAATTGTTGAACGCAAGGATCAGGCGAGTGAAATCGATAGCGACTTTTACCATGGCGGCCTGGTCATCGGCAGTCATTGTTCGATCGACCCGGCGAAATATCATCAGGGGCTACTAAAGGTTGCGACGGATAACGGCGTTCGAGTGGTTTCTCTGTGTCAGGCAGTCAATATCGAGCGCATTAGCGATGGTTTTCGCGTAACCACCAGTAAGGGTAAGATCGATGCAAAAAAAGTAGTGATTGCGACCAGTGGATATACCGAGACTGTCACACCGTGGCAGCGTCGCCGCCTGATTCCCATCGGTAGTTACATGCTCGCGACCGAACAGCTTGCTCCGGCCCGAGTCAGCGAACTAATGCCGAAAGACCGCGTATATAGCGATACCCGGAAACTGGTGGTCTATTATCGACGATCTCCCGATGGTACCAGGATACTGTTTGGCGGGCGTGTCTCGGTGTTTGAATCCGACCCGGTAAAAAGTGCGCCAGCTCTGCGGCAGGAAATGCTGCGAATTTTCCCCCAACTCGAAGACGCCAAACTAAGCCACGCGTGGATGGGGTTTGTCGGTTTTACCTTCGACTTTTTACCCCATTTGGGGAAGCAGGACGGGTTGTATTACGCGATGGGGTATTGCGGCTCGGGGATTTGTCTGGCGAGCTACTTTGGCAACCGATTGGGCATGCAGGTGTTGGGTCGGGACGAGGGAAAAATAGCGTTTAATGACCTCAAGTTTCAGAGCCGGCCTTTGTATACGGGTAAACCCTGGTTTCTCGGTGCTATTGTCCGTTATCACCAATTACGTGATCGTATCGTCTGATTGTCGGCGATGATTACTGGGGCGCGGTCGAATGTCGGCTGTTTAATTACCTTCGATAATGCATAAATCACGCTCCGCAGCATCCCTGGCGAAACTCAGCGCTTCCTGGTAGGCCTTTGAATAGTAGCAACGTTCGGCGTCTTCTATACTTGGAAAACGGATCACGACATTACGGGTACGCTCGTTGCCCTCCAGCCACACCGTGCGGCCAGCGCGCGCGAGATATTCGCCCCCATGTGCTTCGATTGCGCCGGTAGCGCGTTTGGCATATTCGCCGTAAGCATCGGCATCGGTAACGGTAACATGGGCGATCCAGTAAGCAGCCATATAAAAGTCCTGATAATTTTTCGGTTCGCCAATCATACCAGCATCGCCCGCAGGAATGACGATGCAGTGTAATAAAAACGGTTCTTCCCCTGATTGAGTAATACATATAGGGTCGAATTTATTCGACTAATAATTACTGGCCGAATGAATTCGGCCCTACAGGCATAGATTCCAGGAAGCAACAGGGATTAACCATCAACAACCACAAGTTCAAGCGGCCGCGCCGATAACAGATTAAATCGCCAGCACAGCAGGCTGGCGGTTACCATCAGACCTAATGCCATGCCCCACCATAATCCAGCGCCACCATAACCGTAGGGAAATGCAAGCATTGACCCCCCACCTATGCCCAGTACCCAATAGCCGAAACCTGCTATCCACAGCGGTGCGACACTGTCTTTGAGCCCGCGCAGGGCGCGGGCGGCTATTGCCTGCAAGCCGTCGAATACCTGAAATATGGCGGCAATTATCAGGAATTGGGTGGCAAGTTTCGAGACTTCGGCAAAACCCGGATCGGCGGGTGTGATAAAGATTCGGATAATCTGATCGGCAAAGCCTAGTGGAATGACCACCAGGATGGTGAGCAGCCCAACGCCGAGGGTCATACCCAGATGGCCTGCGCGGCGAACCGCTTTGATGTGATTGCGCCCGACCGCGTGTGCGACGCGCACCATGGTTGCCTCGGCGAGCCCGAGGGCAATGACAAAAGGTATGCCGACCCAGGACATCACCACTTCGTAGGCGGCCAGTGTTTTAACACTGATTACGCCCGACAGTATCGATGCTGCGACGAACAGGCCGACTTCGAGAAATGTAAGACCGGCGACAGGAATGCCAAGTCGAAATATTTCGGCGCAAGTAGGCCAATGCAGGCGCCAGGCTCCCTGGAAAACGCCGTAGCCACGCAGTTTAGGTTTTCGATAGACATACAGTGTCAGGCTGAGAAACATCAGCCAGGTGACTATCGTGGTCGCAAGTCCGGCGCCGAACAGGCCCATGGCGGGCAATCCGAGACCGCCGTGCACCAGCCAGATAGTCAACAGGTAGTTGAGAAAAACCGCAGCTACCGCAATCACCATGACTGCAAGCGGTTGCGCCAGAGCGGCGGTGTAATTTCTAAATACCGCGAACCAGAGTACCGGCAGGACCATGCCAGCGATACCGCGCAAGTAAGGAATAGCGAAATCGATCACGACCGGATCCTGCCTGGTGGCGATGAGCACCAGGTCAAGATTCCAGATAAACACCATGGCTGGAATACCGATCATGCTTGCTACGATCAAGCCCTGTCGAACCGACTGCCCAACCTCGGATTTTTTGCCCGCCCCTTCGGCCTGTGCCGCGAGCACGCCGATGATCGAAAGCAGGCCCATGAGTATCACGAGAATTTCGAACGATAGACCGCCGGCTATTCCCACCGCGGCGAGCTGCTGGTATCCGAGCTTACCCACTACCATTTTGGTCGTGATGAACATCGCATATTCTGCCAGGTAAGCGGCAGACAGCGGAAATGCGATCATCAGGAAATAGCGCATTTCGGTTTTTAGATCAATGGGGTCAGACTCGATTGATTTTGTAGAAAATTTTACCATATAATACCTTATCGAATAAAATCAATCGAGTCTGACCCCATTGATCCAATTGACTTTAAATTTCTCAATCTTACAATGGCTGAAAACCGTACAGGCTTTTACAGTGGCACGGGAAATGCCGAAGCATCGTGCTACCTCAAATAACAGCAATCGGTGTATCAAGTATAAGGAGACAATTATGAAAGTGTTAGGCAAAATCGCTATCGTGGCATTCGTTGCCACATTATTGGGTTCGGGGCCGGTACTCGCGGGCGAGCAGCAATTCGTGTCGATTGGAACGGGCGGTGTCACCGGGGTTTACTATCCGACCGGCGGCGCAATTTGTCGACTGGTCAACAAGAATCGCAAGAAGCATGGTATTCGTTGCTCTGCTGAATCAACCGGTGGTTCTATCTACAATATCAATACCCTCCGAGCGGGTGAACTCGAGTTCGGTGTCGCGCAGTCGGACTGGCAGTATCACGCTTACCACGGCACTTCCAAGTTTGCCGACAAGGGCAAGTTCACGAAACTGAGAGCAGTGTTTTCGATACACCCTGAGCCTGTGACTGTCATTGCCCGTGATGGCTCTGGCATCAAGCAACTCTCCGATGCGAAAGGCAAACGCTTGAACATTGGTAATCCAGGATCGGGTACCCGTGGTACCTGGGAAGTCATCGAAGAGGCATTTGGCTGGAGTCGTAGCGACCTCAGGCTCGCAGCCGAGATGAAGTCGGCTGAAACTGGACAGGCGGTGTGCGACGGCAAAATCGACGCATACTTCTGGCTTGTTGGTCATCCTTCTGCATTGACCCAGGAATCGCTGGCGACTTGCGACACACATCTGGTTGATGTCAAAGGTCCGGCGATCGACAAGCTGGTCAGGGATAATTCGTTTTATCGTAGTGCGATCATACCAGCGGGCATGTACAACAACGACCGGGATATCCAGACCTTTGGTGTTGGCGCTACTTTTGTGAGCAGTGCCGATGTCTCAGACCATGTGGTCTATACAATCGTCAAGGCAGTATTCGATAATTTTTCCGACTTCAAAAAGCTCCATCCGGCATTCGCTAATCTGAATGAAAAAGAAATGATCAGCGATTCTTTATCAGCACCATTACATACCGGTGCTATCAAGTACTACAAGGAACGCGGCTGGATGTAAAAGGATCGATTAAATCAGCAGTAACATGGCAGGCCCTTCATGGGCCTGCCTGCCCTTATCGGAAATCACCCCCGCATCGTGATTTCGAAAATAATAAATGAAGCAGCATAGCTTTATGAAGAGGCAGTGATGGCGAATGCCGGCGTATCGCAGGATGATTTAGTAGCCCAGGTGGAAACCGGTGGCCGCCATGCCACTGGCTGGCAGGGCAAACTGATATTATCGCTCGCGTTTATCTGGGCCTTATTCCAACTGTACATTGCTTCGAACCTGCCGTTCTGGATAACCGATGTCACCGGTTTTAGTGTCGTGGTCACCAATTCGAATGCTCGCCTGATCCATCTGTCTTTCGGTTTCTTTCTCGCCGCACTGGCGTTCCCATTATTTAAATCCAGTCCCAAAGACCACATTCCCTGGTACGACTGGTTGTTGGCTGCGGCCGGTATAGCTTCCTGTCTTTATATCGTGGTGTTGCGTAACGAAATAGCGATCCGCGCCGGATTGCCAACGCAGGGAGATTTGATCGCGTCAACCGTGGGTATGCTGATACTCGGTATCACCGTTTACCGCGCGCTAGGATTGCCGTTATTGATTATTGCCAGCGTGTTTGTCGCCTATGTATTTTTTGGGCACTCGGATTACTTACCCGAGGCTATCCAGTGGAAAGGAGCGTCTTATAACAAGGCTATGTGGCACTTCTGGATGCAAAACGAGGGCGTATTTGGCGTTGCACTCGGCGTTTCAGCGACGCTGATATTCCTGTTTGTATTATTTGGTTCGATCCTGGAAAAAGCGGGCGCGGGTAATTATTTTATCAAAGTTGCCTTTGCGCTGCTTGGTCATCTGCGTGGAGGCCCGGCAAAGGCCGCAGTCATAGCGTCGGCGCTGACGGGTTTATACTCAGGATCTTCGATCGCCAACACCGTAACTACCGGCACCTTTACCATTCCACTGATGAAGCGCACCGGATTTAGCGCTGAAAAAGCGGGTGCGATAGAAGTAGCTTCCTCAACCAATGGACAGTTGACCCCGCCGGTCATGGGCGCGGCTGCATTCCTGATAGCGGAATTCACCGGTGTCAGCTACCCGGAAATTCTAAAGCACGCGTTGGTACCGGCGTTGGTGTCGTATATCGCGCTGTTTTACATCGTGCACCTGGAAGCCATGAAGATGAATCTGAAAGGTTTACCCAAACCACCGTCATCGCTCACCTTCGCGAGTAAAATAATGGGTTTTCTCGGGGGTTTTATCGGCATTGG
>JADFMY010000138.1 GCA_022563685.1 Pseudomonadota bacterium
GGCCGTTTCCGAAGCAGCATAAATGTCGGCTGCGGTTAATTTTATCTGACCTTCAGCCCGCAGGTCGATATCCCCAGCGGCCTTCAGGCGCCCGTCAAAACGCAAATCGCTACCCGCTTGCAACACTGTCCGGCCACCACTGGCCAAAGAGACATTACGACTATAACTAGCCCGTTCGTGCGCGAGTATGATCAGCGCGTCTTCGGTCCTGATTTCGGCTGTGGCGACACGACCATTGATCTCAACACCCCGTACTTCGACCGTCTGGGCTTGCAGGTACACTTGCCCCTGACTGACAATTTGACCGCCTTCCTGCACGTAATCGCCGCTCAAACTAAGTACCAGCCCGGGTGATTCGATGCGGGCGCTGAGATATTGAACCTGGCCATCGGCATCGACATACCAGTTGCGCTCTGTAGTAGTCTGGGTCAGGTCGATGGTTTCGATGATCAGCCGGTTGCCACCCACCAGGCTCGCGCTATTGGTCACACGCTCACCACGCAATAATAGTTCGTTGTAGGCGATGATCTGGGTAAAGAGCTGTTGCGCCTGCAACTGGTTACTAGTCAGTCCTGTTTGCGGCACGATCAGTTTTGGGGAGTACACAAGTTGGTTATTGGCGAGGATCTGTTGATCGAACACAACAACCGGTGCTTCGAGTTGCTGCAGTTGCTGGTTCGTCGGCATCTCGCCAAATACGAGTCCACTTTGCGCCATAAAGGCCAGAGTATTGTCGTATAGGGTGCCGAGCTGTAACAGCTTACTGCGATCCCCGGTGACAAATGGCAGGCCGCCGGAATCTCGAATGGTTTGTGCTATTAACTCGGCAAGATAAACATCGTCACCGACGATCGGTACCCCGGCCAGATTTGCACCTGCACCGAATAAAAAGGCGTCGGTTAACCGGGATAGGTCGGAGTCGATCAGCGGATTAGCGCCATCGGCCTGGATCGTTTGATAGTAGGGTCCAGAACCTGAACCAGTCGAGAACCAGGCGAGTCGACCGATGAGCTCGACCAGGTTTTGGCTATCGAGTGTCTGACCCGTGAGCGGAGCGACCACAAACCCGCTGTTATCGTTAATCTGGGTCGGCGCATCGATTTGCACATCGGTCGCTTCGATAATACCGGTGTTGGTCAATTGGCCGGTCAGGGTGATATCGATGTTGTCGTGCGCGGCGATAATACCGAACCGGTTGCCATCGTTCTGATTGGTGACGGAATCACCGTCAATCGACAGATTACTTCCTGCCACGATCAGGCCGCCGTTGTTAAACAGCTGTTGTACATCGAGCAGGATCTGACTACCGCTGATACTGCCACTCGAAGCGTTGTTGAGGGTTTGAGCGTGAATTTCGACGGCCCCTAAAATATTGGTATCGACTGTCAGCTCGGCAATCGCCTGTTGATTAGCGTTTTCGATACTATCGGCTAAATCCTGCGCGCCGAGCTGTTCGCCATTCAGGATTGCGGCAAGGTGCGCGTCGATCAAACTTTGCGGATCGATTATCAGGGAAGATTCCGGTTGCTGATTTTGCGACAGGTTGGTCGAGCTGATAATGCCGCTGTTGTTGACCTCGGTGGTTAACTGCCCGGCCTGGCGATGCTTGATCTGGATCACACCTTCGAGCGAGGTGATCACACCGCTATTGTTCAGCAGCTCGTCGACGTGTAATTCGAGCGAAGAGTTACTTTGGATCAGGCCGTTATTATTGAGCACCTTGACGAAAAAGGTGCGGTGTTTAAATTCGGTCAGCGTCAGCGTCGCGTTATTGGTCAGCCCGAAAGTATCGACCACCCATTCGCCACCGATATCGAACAGTCCGACACCATCGTGGATATAGGTGCCCTCACCGAATATGCCGAGATCGCCACCTGAAATCACACCGCCATCGAGGATCAGTCGATGATTGGCGGCCGAAGTTAACTCGATATCCTGCGCCGCCTGTAACAGGCCAAGGGCATTAATATCGCCATTTCGTGCGTTAATCACCAGGCGTCCGCCGCTGGTGATGGCCGCACCAGCTTCAATCACACCACCGCCACCCATATTCCAGCTAATATCGCCTGCGGCAGTGCTATCGCCACTGGCGACTATATCGGACCCGGCACCGTTGGTGTTCACCGTGATATCGCCGTTGGCGCTCGCGTTTTTATATCGAATTTCACCCTCGGCGGTGATTTCGATATCGCCACTGGTAGATATCAGCTCGTTATCGAGTGTCACGCCCACACCGTCTTCGGTCGCCTGAATAAATATCTGCCCGGCATGCATCGCCCCGGCCACGCTCGCGTCTATCGCTACGCTGACGGCGCCATCGTTTGATTGAGTCGTGGTTAATGTCCGGTCTTCGGGCGCGATATTATTTTTTATCTCCAGCGTGCCGGTACCGGCCAGCAGCCGCAACTGCCTGGCCGCATTGATAACGCCCAGAATCTGTGCCCTGCGCGTGAACAGGCTGGTGACATCGACACGACTGGCATCGAAGCCGCCGGGCCCAATGATGATGCTTGCCGCGCTATTGCTATCGACCGTAATCGTCAGGGGTGTATTACCCTTATCCACCGTCGCAGTCCCGGTGGTGAACAGCACCTCGGATAGCGAAGTGCCGTTATCGCCAGGCGCGGTCGGGGTGCGAATGAACCCACAACCGTTGCAGCTAATGCCATTGGGATTTGACAGAATATAACTGGCATCGTCACCAAAAATTTCGGTCATGCCATCGATATCGCTGGTATTGGTGGTGACGACCTCGTTTAAAATGATGCGCGCGCTTTTATCTTTAAAATTAGCATTGGCGCTGAGATCACCCGCCAGGTTTGAGGTTCCATCGACCAGCGAGTTATTGATCACCACCCCGGCACTATCGACATCGAAGTCATCGAACCGGTTTTTAGAAACCCCGCTCGAAGTGGGCCGGGCAATATCGACAACCGGCACGGCGTTGATGGTGTTGACCTGCGTTTCGGCAGTATTGGTCGGCAATATTTCTGCCCCGGCATATCCGGAGTAAAAAGCCACGACAGCCGCCAGAGCGGTATTGATCAACTGATTCTTCAGATGGGTTATCTGGGATCTTGCAGGGCGTATCGACTGCCAGCCCTGGGCTGTGTTTTTGCTGCGGGGGGATCGCTGTAGTAAATCGAAAAATGCCATTTAGTCCCTGGTTCCCTGAGTATTGCACCCTTAGATACAACTACTCTTTTCGTATTCTTGTTAAATCCCAAAGCCTGTGCATCGTCACAAACTCACGCAGGCTGAGTGCCTGTTTTGCGACGATTTATAGGCCGGGAAATCCAGCTTACCACATTTTCCAGTCGAGGCTAAAGAAAATAACGCTACTTTCCTGTTCGACAAAGGCAGGCGCCGATAAGGGAATCCCCAGGGTTAACGACCAGGATAACTGCTGCTGCCTGCCCAGCTTGAGCGCCTGTTGCACACTCAGCGAGAGTCCGGCAAGCGTGGCATCAGAGCGACCGGAATTGGCAATATTGTCATTTTTGGCTTCTACATAACCCAGATCCAGGCCGGCTGCGACAGTAATATTCTTCAATAAAGGATACCTACTGGAAGGCTTCCAGCTAATATCATTGTTAAAATACAGGCCGGCATCGCCCGCGACCGGACTGTCCCGAAAGCCACGCACACTACTCAGGTCGCCGATCGAAATTTGCTCAGAACCGAACAACGGATCGCCGCTCACCTGGCCCGACCAGGAACCCTGGTAGGACCAGGCTTCACCCCAGGCATTGATCGGCAGGCTGAGCGATATATCCCAGCCGAGTTTTTCGAATTGCGCTTTGGGGATGGTGTTACTACTGTCAGGGCCATCTTCAAGCGCGCCCAGGATACCAAGTCCGCGTGAGTAGTTGAGCAAAAATGACCACACGGAACCGGGTTTTCGAACCACGTGATTGACGCCGATATCGAAGATCGTCAGTTTACGCGAACTGCTATCGAGCCGTACGTCTTCGAGGAACGAGTTGGTTTCCTTTGCGGTTAAAGTGAGGCTCACAGTCGTCTTGCTGTTCTGGTCACGGTGGGCGATGCGCGAGACTTTCAAACTGTCACTATTCGAATTACCTGAAGTCATGAAGGGCACCGCAGCACTATCGACGGTCGAGATATACTCCGAGTGGTTACTGCTCAGACTATAGGTCCAGTAACCATAGGGAATCGAAACCGCGAGGCTATGACTGCTACCATTCTGCTCATCCTCTGCGCCGCCAACAGTGTCGGTGGTACTCAAATACCAGTTGTCGTTAAGCGATAACAGGTTATCCAGGTTGGCGTTGAGCCTGGCGCGCTCACGGCCTGTCGATTCCGAACCCTGATTATCGACACCGAAATAAAATCGGTGGCGGTTCGTCGGCGTATTTTGAATCAGTATTTTCGAGTAGCCCGGCTTGTCTTTTACCGGTTCGATATTCATCGTCGCCCGGTTCGAAACGAGGCGATTCATTTGATCGAGGCCCTGCTCGATGCCGCGGATATGAATAATCTGGTCCTGCATATCGGGAAAGGCGGTTGCTATTTGACGCCTATCTGCCGGAGCGCTCTGGTTGAGCTCGATGCTATCGAGCCTGCCTTCCAGGGTACGAAATTTAAGCACTCCGCTTTTGATATTCTGCTTCGGCTGCAGGTAGGAGCGCGACATTATCCAGCCCTTTTCGATATAGAAGCGGTCTATATCGGTACGCAACGCATCGATATCGTTCAAATTCAGGCACCGGTCCAGGTAGGGTTGTTTCAGTGCCCTTTTCTCGGATTTAAACAGGTTATCGGCCCCCTCCAGTTCGATTGTAGTGATGGTAAAACAGGTGTCGGTCGCTGCGTCTTTATCCTCTGGTTCTGGCGGAACCACATCGATTGGAAACAGGGATCGTTCGAGCTCGCGTAACAGACGTTCGCGCTCGCGCATCTTCAGGCGGCGTTGCTCCTGTCTGAGTAATTGATCGCTTTGCTCGGCACCGAGTTCAGCGGCACTCTGGGCGAAAATGTTGCCTGAAAAACTGATTGACAATATCGTCGCGAAAGACAGGCAAAGGCGATTTTTTTGGTTTTTGGTCTGTTTATCCGGATAATTCCCTTTAATCACTCTCCCTCCTATTATTTTTATTTCAACGCAGTATGTTTGACATTGATCTTAACATTGTCTAGCTTAACATTCCTATCACTAGCGACGGCGGGTCTTCAGGGATGATTTTTGTAAAAGGTTATTTTTATTTTTTTCTCGCCGCCCTGCTGTTCCAGCCCGCACTCGCGGGTAGTGGTTTCTATTACGGATTTGACGCCGTATCCCATGCGCTCGATACCAGCACCGAGGTACGCTTAACCTTCACTCCCCCGCCGCCAAACCCCGGCGTACAAAGCGATGGCAGATCACAATCGTTTTCCGATGTCGGATTTCATCTTGGTTATCTGTTCAAACACCGGCGCACCCAGAATTATTTCATGGCGCCCGAATTTTTTGTCACCACGCTCGATTCGAACGATACGATTTACGGCACCAATTTCAAATTTGGTACCGATATCGGGAACCTGCGCGTGTTTGCAAACCTGGGGGTAAACCGGGTCGAAGCATTCAGGCAAAACAAATTGCAGTTTGGCCTGGGTGCCGAATACGCGATCAACGATCATCAGGCGATCAGTGTCGAATGGCTACGTGTCGATACGATCAAAGAAGACACCACCGCGGACAGTGTTTTTGGTTCGCAGACCCTGACCACGGACACGCACACCGAGCGTGACATCGAGGTGATTAAAATCTCTTTCAGGATCTATTTACTCGAATAAGGAATCAGACTATGTCAGCTACACGCCCCCTCACATGGATAATTGCCGCCCTGCTACTGCTCAATGCCGTCGGCATGATACTGATATTGTTGGAGCTTAGAGAGCCGGACGAGAGCACGGCTGCTGCTGTAGTAAAAGAACCTCCAGACGCAACCGATTCGGTCAACAGGGTCAAAGCCGACGCCGAAACGAGCACGGAAGCGAAACGACGCCGAAGCACCAGTTCAGGCAGGTACTGAATCGAGCGCTGAAATACCGCTCCAGGCACCTACTGATATCGAGCAGGCGGTCACAGATCCACCGATACTCGAAAAACCGCCCGCCGATCCGGTTGCAACAGAGATTGTCATCGCGCGGGTGAAAGGTATTGATATCGGGCAGACACTAT
>JADFMY010000139.1 GCA_022563685.1 Pseudomonadota bacterium
TCCGGCAGCACATGGACGTGCTGCCAAAATCAGTACCGCTAAGGTATTGATTTTGTGAGACAAACGAAAATGACACTTTTCGTTTGTCGTCCTCTGAGAATTCACGGATGAATTATTCAGAGGTTCCTTAAATAAATAAGTTAACTGTCACCATAATTACGATTTGCTTGAATACCAAAATCGCTTCTGGTAGAGTTCGCGCCCTCGAATCGATCTCGCTGGCAAGTACGGAGTAAAGCATGTCCCGGGTATGTCAAGTTACAGGCAAGAGACCTGTTGCTGGAAATAATGTATCACACGCAAACAACAAAACGCGCCGCCGTTTTTTGCCCAACCTGCACACCCACAAATTCTGGGTAGAGTCGGAAAATCGCTGGGTCAGGCTCCGTGTATCATCCAATGGCCTGCGCATCATCGATAAAAATGGTATCGATGCGGTGATCGCCGACATGCGCAAGCGTGGCGAAAACTGCTAGGAGTCGGACATGAGAGATCTAATCAAACTAGTTTCAAGCGCAGGCACAGGCCACTACTACACCACCGATAAAAATAAAAAAAACACCCCGGATAAACTGGTGTTCAAGAAATACGACCCGGTGGTGCGCAAGCACGTCGAATACAAGGAAGCCAAGATCAAGTAAATCCCCGCTTTCGATATCAAAAAAACCGGCACTTGCCGGTTTTTTTGTGCGCCAATTCTGGTTATCAACCAGGGAATAGCCATTCCGATATTTACTTTATTTATCGCGCGCGGTATTTATGTGGTTCAATAGTCAGTATCATCAACTGGCCTCACAACCAAGATCAGAATATGGAATCGACGGCTTTAATTAAAGTTGAAAATCTATCCCGTTATTATCAGAATAATTGCGCAATCGACGACCTTAGCTTCACCCTGTATCCGGGCGAAGTGCTTGGATTCCTCGGGCCTAATGGTGCTGGAAAATCGACCACGATGCAGATTATCAGCGGTAACCTGGCGCCCAGCGAAGGCCAGGTGAGCATCGGTGGATTTGATATTATCGAATCGCCGCGCGAGGCCAAACAATTCATCGGTTACCTGCCGGAACATCCGCCGATTTATCATGAAGCAAGCGTCGATGAATACCTCAGGTATTGCGCGCAATTACGCCGGGTCAAGCGTACCGCTATTTCAGACGCGCTTGAACAGGTGAAGCTCGATTGCGGTCTCACTGAAGTTGGCCATCGACGCATCGGTAATCTGTCCAGGGGCTTTCAGCAACGTGTCGGCATAGCACAGGCGATAATCCACAATCCTCCGGTAGTGCTTCTGGATGAGCCGACCGTGGGTCTGGATCCGATTCAAATCCGTGAAATACGCAAGTTGATCAGTACCTTAGGACAGGACCGCAGTGTTATCCTGTCTACCCATATCCTCTCGGAAGTACAGGCAACCTGTAGCCGGGTGCAAATTATTCGGGCGGGAAAACTGGTTTATAATGCCTCGATCGAAGCCCTCAACCAGAGTAACGAACGCAACATCACGATAGCGCTAAAACACCCGCCAGATATAGACAGCCTGCGCCAGATGAGCCGGGTTGATGCGGTCGAATCTATCGATAGCAACCATTTTCGCCTGTTTTTTAATGCCGAATCCCCAGCCGACTCGATCGTGCAACAGTCGGTGCAACAGCAATGGGGTCTGTACGAACTAGTGCCCGAGCAAAGGTCTCTGGAAGATCTGTTTATCGAACTGACGCAAGAGCACGAGGTAAACGATTGATGATTCTAACGATTGCCCGGCATGAAGTGAGCTCGATGTTTCTGTCCCCACTGGCATGGATCATCCTCGCGGTGATCCAGATCCTGCTCGGTTATATGTTCCTCGCCCAGGTGGATAATTTTTTCCTGCTGCAACCACAGTTAATACACCTGGAAAATACGCCGGGGGTGACCGATATCGTGGTTGCGCCGCTGTTTCAGCTTGCCGCGATCATCCTGCTGATGATCATGCCATTGGTGACCATGCGTTCGATTGCCGAAGAAAAACGCAATCGCACCCTGACGCTGCTGATCTCGTCACCGCTGAACATGAGCGACATAGTACTGGGTAAGTTTCTCGGCCTGTCGACGTTTATCCTTATTCTCGTCAGCCTGCTGATGCTGATGCCGCTGTCGCTATATGTCGGCACCGAGCTTGACGCGGGCAAATTATTTTCGATTTTTATCTCGATGCTGTTGCTACTCGGCTCGTTTGCTGCAATCGGCCTGTACCTGTCCAGCCTGACCGAAAACCAGACGATCGCCGCAGTGACTACCTACGGCGCCCTGCTGATGCTTTGGATCATCGACTGGGTTGGCGAGTCGATAAGCGGTGGGCAGAGTATGATCAGCTATCTTTCGTTAATGCAACACCACCAGAATATGCTGGAAGGCGTGTTTAATACCAGCGACCTCGCCTATTACCTGCTGATCATCATCGCCTTCCTGGTACTGACGATTCGCCAACTCGACCGGGACCGTCTGTTGTGATCATCGATGCCCGCGTGCGCTGGCAAATTCGATTGCAGTCGGGCCTGTTTATTATATTATTTCTCTGCACGCTGGGCTTACTCGCCTGGCTAAGCCAGTTATATTCAGTTTCGATAGACCTCAGCAAGAACGAGCGCAACAGCCTGTCGCAGGAATCTATACGCCTGGTCAAGTCGCTGCAGGAGCCTCTCGAAATAACCCTGTTTATTTCACCGATACACGAGAATCGGGACCTGCTGGAACGCCTGTTTGAACGTTACCAGTACCACCAGCCGAGCATACAGTTTCGCAGCCTCAATCCCGATTTAACACCAGATTTGTTGCGCCAGCACGATATTCGTTTTGATGGAGAAACCCTGATCGAGTACCAGGGGCGCAGCGAAAAAATCAGCCGGGTGACCGAGTCGAATGTTACCAATGCGATCCAGCGCCTGATGCGGCGGGGCGAGCGCTGGCTGGTGTTCCTGCAAGGCCATGGCGAGCGTAACCCCTACCGCGAAACAAACCACGATTACAGCCTGTTTGCCACCCAGCTTGCCGGCAAGGGCTTTACCATCGAAAACCTGAACCTGACCCAAACCAGCAGCATCCCGGAAAACACCGACGTACTGATCATCGCCAGTCCACAGGTACCACTGCTGCCTGGAGAAACCGATTTACTGCAGGACTATCTGGAACGTGGTGGTAATTTATTATGGTTTGCAGACCCGGACCAGACCACCGATGGCCTGGAGCGACTCGCAAATGAGCTCGCGATCGAATTCCTTCCGGGGGTTATCGTCGATCCGAACAGCCAATTGATAGGTTTAAACCGCATCGATTTTGCGCTCGTTGCTGAATACCCACGTCACCCGATCACCCAACAGATACAGAGCCTGTCGCTATTTCCACAGGCTCAGGCAATTGAATACGCAGAGGGCGATGATATCTGGGAGCGGCGGAATTTTTTGCGCAGCGGCGATACAAGCTGGAATGAAACCGGCGCCATGGAAGGAGAAATTTTCCACGGTGATAACCACGATGAACAGACCGGGCCACTGAATATCGGTATCACGCTGACGCGCAGTCACCAGCAAGATAATGGTAGCCTGTTCGAGCAACGAGTCGCGGTGATTGGCGATGCCGACTTTCTCTCCAATCGCTATCTTGGTAACGGTAGTAACCTCGAACTGGGGCTCAATTTGATCAACTGGCTCAGTCACGACGATAATCTAATCGCGATCAGCCCGCGCCCCGCGCCAGACACGCGTCTCGAACTCTCTCAACCGGCGAAAATTGTAATCAGCCTCGCTTTTCTACTGGTGATACCGCTGTTACTGATAGGTACCGGTATGCGCATCTGGTTTAAGCGACGCAAACTATAGCCCGCATATATGGCTGGAATGATCTCCAAACGCTGGCTCATCAACTACCTGTTGATTATTCTGATTGTGCTGTTTGCCTTTATCGGCATTCGCTATGGGGTAGAGTCTGGATTGAGCAAAAACACGATTTCCAATCTCAAACCGCAGGATATCAGGAGTATTGCATTCCAGAGCGCCGACGACGCTTTCACCCTGGCGAAGAGCACTACACAATGGTATATCGAATCCCCGATTAACTGGCCTGCCAACAATATCGCGGTGGAGAGAGTGCTGAGTATTACCAGGACTGAAATCGAATCCAGTTTACCGGCCGATGAAATCGACCTCGCGACTCTGGGGCTGCAGTCTCCCAGAGCAATACTGACTGTAGACGATACACGCTTCGCGTTTGGTGCCATCAATAATATCGGTAATCGCCGTTACGTGATGACCGGCTCGAAGATCTATCTGATCGCTGATATCCATCTACATTTTTTCACCCAGGGGCTAAAGGGGATCATCGACCGACGCCTGTTACCGCGATCTCTGGCACTACAAAATCTCAGGCTCGGGGATTTAAACCTGAGCAAAACCACTAACGGCGGCTGGCAAAACGATGGTGAAGCAATCGCTCCCGATCAACTCAACAATCTGATCGCCAACTGGCAAACGCTGGAGGCTTCCATTATCAAAACCTACCGGAAAGCCGGCATGCCAGGGCAAAAGATAACCGCCGGACTTGAAGATGGCAGTAAACTGGAATTTTATCTGATGGCTACCTCACCCGAAATAGTCATCGCACGCCCCGACCTGGGCCTGCAGTATCATTTTGCTGAAGGCCGGTATTATGGATTACTGGCGGTTGCACGGGAATGACTCCCAGGCTCGGCATATTACTGTTGATATTTATCGCCACAGAAGCCGCGGCAGATCAGCAGGTATTCACCGAGCGCGACAATGCTCCGGATTGCCACCGGCCCGTATTCCGCGAACGGCGGCCGCCCGGCCAGCAGTTCGTACAGGATCACGCCCAACGCGTAGACGTCCGAGCGCGTGTCCAGATCTTCGGAATCACCGGCGACCTGCTCGGGGCTCATGTAAGGCAGCGTGCCGATGAGCTGCCCGACGTTGGTCCGGAGCGTGGTCATTTGCAGGTCCGGGTCGATCGCGCGGGCGACGCCGAAGTCGAGCACCTTCGGCTGCCCGGCCTCGTTGACGAGGATGTTGGCCGGATTGAGATCGCGATGAATGACGCCCTTCTGATGGGCGTGCTGCACGGCGTCGCAAACAGCCATCATCAGCTCGAGCCGCCGGCGGGCGTCGTCGAGAGAGAGGTGCGAAGCGGCATCGAACCCAGGAGCCGGGTCAGCATCGTGTTCAGTGGCGCGTTTGAGAATGACGAGTCGCATCGCGTGGTCGCCAGGGCGATGGCGGAAAAAGGCGCTGACGTCCTCGTTCTGGAGTCCCAGCTTGAGTTCAAGGACCGGGTACGCGGTGAGTCTGTTCTTCCCTGGGGTGTCGCCGAGGCAAAGAAGCTTGGAATTTACGATGGGCTGATGGCATCCTGCGGCCATGAGTTGCCGTGGTGGGATATGTACCTGGGGCCTGTGCGAGTCCTTCACCGGGATTTGGTGGCGTCTACACAGCCCGGAGTTCCGGCCATCTCTTTCTATCAGCCAGCGATGCAGGGAGTGCTGATGCAGAGCGCTGAATCTGCTGGAGCAAAGGTTCGCAGGGGCGCGAGGGTAGTCGGTCTGAGCCTGGACGGCACTCCGACGGTACAGGTCCGTGTTGACGGCGTGGATATGAAGGTACAAGCACGGCTGGTGGTGGGCGCCGATGGCAGGGATTCGAGGGTACGAGCCTGGGCTGGATTTCAGGCACGGCGTGACCCCGACCAGAACCTGATTGCTGGTCTTCTGTTCGATGATATGCCTGCGCCCGAGGATGCCAACCACCTTTGGCTCAATCCTTCGATTGGCTATGCGAGCTTTGTATTCCCACAAGGGGATGGACGGGTTAGAGCCTACGTGATCTACCCTGCTGAGACCGGAGTCCGCCTCAGCGGCGTCAGAGATATCCCTCTTTTTATCGAGTATGCCCTGAAAACCGGAGCGCCAAGGGCGTTCTATTCCGACGCTAGACCTGCGGGTCCGCTGGCAACCTTCGACGGAGCGGCCTCAATAGTTGATTATCCCTATCGACGGGGCGTTGCGCTGATTGGAGACGCTGCGGGCCACAGCGATCCAACCTTCGGACAGGGGACCTCCACAACT
>JADFMY010000140.1 GCA_022563685.1 Pseudomonadota bacterium
GAGGAGGAGATTCGCGAACGCCGGCAACGATATCACCAACCCTATCACGATGCCCTGGCCGAACAACTGGAACTGGTTCATCAACGTCACGGCTACGTGGTGCTTTACGATTGCCATTCGATTCGCTCGCAAATTCCTTATTTGTTTGATGGCCGCCTGGCGGATTTCAATATCGGTACCAACAGCGGTGCTTCCTGCAACCCCGGCATCGAATCCTGCGTGCTTGAGGCCTGTGCAAAAGCCACGCAATACACGCATGTGACCAACGGCCGTTTCAAGGGTGGCTGGACCACGCGTCACTACGGCGACCCGGCTCGCGGTTACCATGCGATACAGATGGAGTTGTCGCAGTGTAACTACATGACCGAAAAAGCACCCTGGGCATATGATATCGATAAGGCCGAACGGCTACGCGCGACCCTGCGCGATGTCCTGCTGGGCGTGCTGGCCGTGATGGGTTGAAGTTAGAGCGAAGCTTTGACCCGCTATTGTTCGGGGTTAGTGTGCAATAGAATATAACTTAAGGCTCTAAAACTAATAATCGTCCATTCCCGCGAAAGCGGGAATCTATTGAATCTGGGAAGCATTGCTCCTAAGATTCCCGCTTTCGCGGGAATGACAGTAGTAGGTTTCGGGATGGAACCCAAGTAGAATCAGTACCGAAACACGCCTGCCTCTCCGATTACGAGATAAACATCACTCGTGGTTTCAGGTAAAATCCCTCGTCCATGCAAATTACACTCTCCAGTCAAGCGAAGCCTCTCTATCAGTACCCGCTGTACTGGGCCGAGTGTTTCGGTACGGCCCCGTATCTGCCTGTCTCGCGCGCGGAAATGGAGCGGCTCGGTTGGGATAGCTGCGACATTATCATCGTGACCGGCGATGCCTATGTCGATCACCCCAGCTTTGGCATGGCGATCGTCGGGCGTTTGCTCGAAGCACAGGGCTTCAGGGTCGGCATTATCGACCAACCCGACTGGCACTCGGCCGAGCCATTCAAAGTGCTCGGGAAGCCGAACCTGTTTTTCGGCATCACCGCCGGCAACATGGATTCGATGATCAACCGATATACCGCGGAGCGCAAGATTCGCTCGGACGATGCCTATTCACCGGACGACATTGGCGGCAGACGACCCGATCGATGCTCGCTGGTTTATGCGCAACGATGCCGCGAGGCCTACAAAGACGTCCCCATATTGATCGGGGGTATCGAAGCGTCGTTACGGCGCATCGCGCATTACGATTACTGGCAGGACAAGGTACGCCGTTCGCTTCTTTCCGATGCGAAGGCCGACATGCTGCTGTATGGCAATGCCGAAAGAGCCATCGTCGACATCGCTCACCGCCTCTCTCAGGGAGAGCCTATAGGTGAAATAACCGATGTACGCGGCACCGCATTTTTCATCAAGGATATTCCCGAAGACTGGCAGGTGATGGATTCGACCAATGTCGACAAACCGGGAAGGCTGGAAAAACGCCACAGTCCCTATGAAATGATCGATCAGTCCAGTTGCGACGACAACAAGCAGAACACCCCGAAATCTGTCGAGATTAGCTTTAGCACAAAGCTGGAAAGATTACAGCACAAGTTGCAGCAGCGCATGAAAACGGTGATTCGCCTGCCATCGTTCACCGCTGTGAGCCGCGACCCGGTTTTATACGCACACGCCAGTCGCGTACTGCACCTGGAAACCAACCCGGGCAACGCGCGGCCACTGGTACAAAACCAGGGGGGCCGGAAAATCTGGTTTAACCCGCCGCCGATCCCGTTGAGCACCGAGGAAATGGACTATGTTTTCGGTTTCGATTACGCCAGGCTACCGCATCCGGTTTACGCGGGAGTACGCATTCCGGCTTACGAAATGATTCGTTTTTCGGTGAATATCATGCGTGGTTGTTTCGGCGGCTGTACCTTTTGTTCGATCACCGAGCACGAAGGGCGCATCGTTCAGAATAGATCGGAAGATTCGATCATTCGCGAAATCGAAGCGATACGCGACAAGGTACCGGGGTTTACCGGCGTGATCTCCGACCTCGGCGGTCCCACCGCTAATATGTACCGAATTGCCTGTCATTCGAAGACTATCGAAGCCGCCTGTCGGCGCCCCTCCTGTGTCTACCCCGGCATCTGCGAAAACCTCGATACCGACCATTCGGCCCTGATTAGCCTGTACCGTCGCGCGCGCGGGCTCGATGGAGTTAAAAAAGTATTAATCAGTTCAGGGCTGCGCTACGACCTCGCGGTCGAATCGCCTGCCTACGTCGAGGAACTTGTCACACACCACGTCGGCGGTTATTTAAAAATCGCACCCGAGCACACCGAACAGGGCCCGCTGTCGAAGATGATGAAACCCGGCATGGGCAGCTACGACCGCTTTAAAACCCTGTTTGAAAAATATTCGAAAAGGGCGGGCAAAAAGCAGTACCTGATTCCATATTTCATCGCGGCACACCCGGGCACCACCGACGAAGACATGGTGAATCTGGCACTGTGGTTGAAAGCCAATGGTTTCAGGGCCGATCAGGTGCAGAATTTCTATCCATCGCCGATGGCTACTGCAACCGCGATGTACCACAGTGGAAAAAATCCATTAAAGCGGGTGCAGCGCGACAGTGAAAAAGTGTTTACCGCCAAAGGCGAAAAACAGCGGCGGTTGCACAAGGCCTTTCTCCGATACCACGACCCGAATAACTGGCCGCTGCTGCGTGACACGCTAAAGGCAATGGGCAGAGAAGATTTGATCGGCAACAGCAAACAACAGCTGGTTCCGGCCTATCAGCCATCGACGTCGACCGACTACCGAAGCCCGAGGAAGAAAAATAGTTATGCGGGCAAGCATGGGAAGAAACCGCAGCCAAAGCAGGGCCATATACTGACCCAACACACCGGCCTACCCCCGCAAAAACCCAACTAATCCCATTTCTGATGGTTTAACGGATATCGCCTAGTTTTCACGACAATGCTCAAATAGTTTGCACCAGAACATCAGATTGTTATAGCGCATACGAAAGAATATGCTGTCGCTGCCTAGCGGCAGGATCCACGATTTGTGCGCGATTTCATCGTAGTTCCTGGACCACTGGCTCATCCAGTACCATTTTAAGCTGATGCCTGCCATGTTCACCGGAGCCCATAAAAAAAAGCCGAGTAAGTACATCACAAATAGGCCTAGTAAGATTTTTTTAATCATTTTTGACTAGTAGCATCAACCCAATTCATCAAGGGGCGCAACAGAAGCTTATCACGGTGATTTAATCGCTTATAGCGGTATTGGTTTTAACGCTTTACTTTTATAGAGCGGATGGCCTGGCCTGCCACTTTTTAGCCTGGCTAAACACTTCGGATTATGGAGCATGGAAAGAACCTGTAAGTCTCTATCCTTATATGCGCCATCGTCCGTCCAGGCACAGACTGTTTCAAACGCTTCAGAGCTTAGCCTTTTTAAGTGTTCGTCATTATCGGGGCCAACCGGGTCATCAACCCGGTAAAGTCTCGACTTATCTTTTGAGCGGTAAGCAAACAAATTAGCGATGACCACCCCGCCATACCCCCATCGTCTGGCATAATTGATACACACCCTGGAGGTATTATCCTCCGTTTCATGGTCAGCCGTCGATGGATTAAGGCAAATGAATAAAACCCATGGCTTCGATGAATCCCAGGCTCTTGTTAATTCGTAGCGGTATTTTTTACAGGGTGAAATGATTGCCGATTTTTGCATGACATTCTGGGCATTAGACAGATAATTCTCCCAAAAAAACGGGGAAGAACACGGATTTTTCTAAGGAAGGTCTGATTTATTCAGATCTTCCAGCAGTACATGGATGTGCTGCCAAAATCAGTGCCGCTAAGGCATTGATTTTGTGAGACAAACGAAAATCACACTTTTCGTTTGTCGTCCTCTGAGAATTCATGGATGAATTATTCAGAGGTTCCCTAATATTAGCAACAACTGTGATCTAACCCCGGTTTCGGTAGTACACTATCGCCTGATATTTAGACCAAACCGGATCGACACAGGATTTTGTAAATGCCCGATTCCATTAAACTGTTATTTACCCGTCGCTTCCTGCCTTTTTTTCTGACCCAGTTGCTGGGGGCATTTAACGACAATTTGTATAAAAATGGACTGACGATTTTTATCGCATTTCAGGCGGTAAATATTTCGCGGGAAGCGAGCAATACCCTGGTGAATATCGCGGCGGGATTATTTATCCTGCCATTTTTTCTATTTTCATCGATTGCCGGGCAACTGGCCGACAAATTTGAAAAGTCGGTTTTGATTCGTCATGTCAAACAACTTGAAATCTTCATCATGCTGCTCGGCGCGGCGGCGTTTTATCTGCAAAGTCCTGCATTGTTGATTGCAATCCTGTTTTTAATGGGGACACAGTCATCTCTGTTCGGCCCGGTTAAGTACAGTCTGCTACCGCAGGCGCTGAGCCCGGAAGAACTGGTTGGTGGCAATGCGATGATTGAATTCGGGACTTTCCTGGCAATATTGATGGGCTTGATTGCAGCCGTTTTTATTATCGGTCTTGGCCTCCATATGTTATCGCTAGCGGTAGTATTGTTCGCCGTTGCGGGCTATTGGGCGAGTCGTTCGATTCCGACCCTGCCTGCGAACGCACCGGAATTGTCGATCAGTTTCAACCTGTTCACGCAAACCCGAGATATTCTGCGCTACGCTCGCGAAAACCGCACTGTTTTTTATTCGATCCTGGGTATTTCCTGGTTCTGGTTTATCGGCCTTACCTACGTTACCCAGTTACCCAACTACGTGCGTTACGAAATTGGTGGTAACGAACAGGTTTATGTACTGTTACTCGCGATGTTTTCCATTGGCATCGGCATGGGTTCGTTTTTGTGCGAACGCCTGTCTGGGCGCATCGTCGAAATCGGACTGGTGCCCATCGGCGCATTGGGTCTGACCCTTTTTGGCATCGATTTATACTTTAGTCAATCGCTGGGCGCAGGAGGCGAGCTGATCGCCCCGATGGTTTTCATCACCGACGGCAACAATCTACGCGTCATGTTCGACATCGTTATGCTCGGCGTATCGGGTGGTATTTACATCGTGCCGCTCTACGCCCTGGTGCAGCAGCGTAGCGACGCCAAAAAACGCTCACGCATTATCGCCGCTAACAATGTGTTAAACGCCTTGTTCATGGTGGCAGCAGCGATTTATGGAATGTTTGCGCTTTCGGCAGGTATTGATATTCCGACCCTGTTTTTGATCATGGCGATTATGAACGCGGCTGTTACCCTGTTTATCTTCAAACTGGTGCCGGAATTTATCATGCGTCTGTTGATCTGGTTAGTGATACATTTTGCCTATCGCGTACGCAAGATAGATCTCGACAAGATTCCCGATACCGGTCCGGCCCTGCTGGTTTGCAACCATGTCAGTTTCGTCGATGCACTGGTGCTCGCTGGTTGTATCAGGCGCCCGATTCGATTCGTCATGTATTACCGTATCTTTCAGTTGCCGATTCTTTCGTTTGTATTTAAAACCGCCAATGCGATCCCAATAGCAGGTGCGCGCGAAGACGCGCCGATGATGAACAGGGCTTTCGATCAAATCGGTGAGGCATTAAAGCAGGGCGATCTGGTGTGCATCTTCCCGGAAGGCAAATTGACCGAGAATGGTGAAATGGATTCATTCAAGCCCGGTGTGAGCCAGGTACTCGAACGCGATGCGGTACCCGTGGTTCCACTCGCTTTACGCGGCTTGTGGGGCAGTTTTTTCAGCCGTAAATACGGTAACGCAATGACGCGATGGTTCCCGCGCGGATGGTTTAGCAAAATAGACCTGATCGCCGGCGATGCGATCGAAGCGGACAACGCCTCACTCGAAACCCTGTATCGACAGGTGTCGGCACTCAGGGGCGATAACAGGTAATCGATTAGGGAAGGTCTGATTTATTCAGGCCTCCCCGCAGTACATGGGCAGGTTTTTGCTCCTCGGCAATTGCTCCTGCATTGCTCTAATAAGTTACATCCATGTAACGATCGGCAATTGCTCCTGCATCGCCTAAAAGCGCCTACTGTTGGTGCTCTATTAAGTTACATGACCGCCATGGATGGTGGAAATGCAAT
>JADFMY010000141.1 GCA_022563685.1 Pseudomonadota bacterium
ATAAAAAACCTCGTCACTACGGAATACAACCCCCCCCCCGTCATTCCGGGCGCAAGACCCGGAATCTAACCCGGATAAATATTGCGGGGACTTGCACTGGAAATTCTGTGATACTCACAACTAATCTAGAAGCGGGTAAATCCAGCCCGGCAGCGCCAGAAACCGGGTATACAAAACCTTATGTTCAAAAAACACTTTCAACGTCCGGAAATTTTCCTTTACCTGTTCTCGGCCGCGGTGCCACTGTCTTTCGCAACCTGGCAGGCTTTGATCAATAATTTCGCTATCGAACAGGTTGGCTTTACCGGTATCGAGATAGGAATACTGCAAAGCCTGCGTGAAATCCCCGGATTTATTGCCTTCGGCGTCATCTTTCTGCTATTGATAATGCGCGAACAAACCGTCGCTTTTCTAGCTTTGCTGGCGCTGGGTATCGGCACCGCAATTACGGGTTACCTGCCGTCGATTATGGGTCTGTACTTCACCACGGTATTAATGTCGCTCGGATACCACTATGCCGAAACCATCCAACAGTCGCTGACCCTTCAATTAATCAGCAAGGAGCGTTTGCCCATCGTCATGGGCAAACAACTGGCGGTAGGGTCATTTACCGGTCTGATTGTTTTCGCCGGGCTTTACTGCCTGGTCGACCTGCTCGATCTAGGTTATAAACTGGTTTATCTGCTGGGTGGTTCATTTACCGTGGCGGTTGCGGTTGTGATGGTGGTGAAATTCCCGCATTTCAAAGGCGAATCCGAACAACACAAAAAAATAATCTTAAGAAGGCGTTACTGGTTATATTACCTGCTCACCTTCCTCTCCGGTGCCCGTCGCCAGATATTCATCGTCTTCGCGGGCTTTTTAATGGTAGAAAAATTTCATTTCACGGTCGGTGAAATGTCGATGCTATTTCTGGTCAATGGGGTACTGATGATCTACCTCGCCCCCCGGATTGGCCGGCTGGTGAGCTACTGGGGCGAAAAACGCACGCTCACGCTCGAGTACGCCGGATTGATCATCATATTCAGTTGCTACGCAATCGCAGAAAGTGCCGTATTCGCTTCCATGCTTTATATACTCGACCACTTCTTCTTCGCCATGGCGATCGCACTGAAAAGTTATTTCAAGAAGATAGCCGACCCCGCCGACATAGCCGCCACCGCAGGCGTTTCTTTTTCGATCAACCATATCGCTGCGGTTATTTTGCCATTCGCACTGGGCCTGGTCTGGATCGTTTCACCACCGCTGGTGTTTATCGCTGGTGCGTTAATCGCGGTGATGTCTTTGGTGCTGTCGCAAATGGTTCCCGAAGCGCCGGAGCGGGGGATGGAAACTGTATTTTCGCAGGGTGGAAGAAGTCAGCAAGAGGTGCCCTAACCGGCTTCCATATTGAATCATTAGCGGGGAAAACTAATCTTATGGCATTCAGGGGTTATTCAAAACTGGCCTGAATAACCCCTGTATTTTTCCGAAACCAATGGCTGCAAAAGCCGGGCTTTTGACTAAAAGTAGGTGACAAAGCCCAGGTTAAAAGCGTTGACATCTACGCCGAAGTCATCGAAGTAAGTGATGTAGTCCACCGAGATCGAAAAGGTGTCGAGGGCTTTCTCGTATCCAAATCCAAATCCCGTGTCGCTATCGTCTGCAGAGGCAGAAAAGCCTCCGAGAGTACCGGTTAAATCGACGTTCGACGGGCCGATCATTGCATATAATTTGGCATCGTCCCCGATGGGTAAGCTGCCTTTCAGGTATATGAAGGTTGTGGTGACACTATAATCCACACCAAGAAAGTCATCTTCAATCAGGGAAAAGCTCCCTTCAATCCCGATTCCGAAATTTGCGTTGAAATCATAGCCCAGCCGGCCAAACACATTGATCGGTTCAACCGAGTCGAAACCATCATCGAACGTCATCAGCGCCCCGCCCAATGTCCAGTAAGTGCGTGGCCCCTCCTGGGCAGTCGCCGCGAAAGAGATCAATAGGGTTAACAGGCCTGCGATTATTTTTTTCATGATGTTTATTCTCCTTAATGGTATTAGGGAACCTCTGAATAAATCAGACCTTCCTTAAGGTTAGGCATAATAGTTTTAACTACTGCTCCTGCTACTTTCAATCCAGTACCTGCCCCTGGTAGGCAGAGAACTGATATCGGCTGCTTGCACCGGTCGCTATTATGTCAATTCAGGCCTACGATCGGAATAGATAATTGCTGGAGTTCTTGTAGGCTGTGGACTACAAAATGCCAGTCGGTGATGCCATCGACAGAGAGGCACAGGCTGCGCTGGAATTAAACCGAACCCAATTTGATTTCGCCGGTTACGCCGGGTTTATTACTGGAACATCGTAAAGCGCTTTCAATACCCACGATGCTCAGGTATAAATCCCTTATGCTTCTATACGATAAAGAAACAGTCTATCGATTAGACCAGGCTGCCGTACACCACGATGGCCTGGTCGAGATCGAACTGATGCATCGCGCCGGGCAAAGGGTCTGGCGCGCTATCGGTGAACGCTGGCCATCGGTGTCGCGTATCACTGTATTTGCCGGCTCAGGCAACAACGGCGGTGATGCCTATGTGGTTGCGTTACTCGCTCGCGAACAGGGTGTCGAGGTTCAATTGATCAGCAGGGGAGAATTGTCCAGGCAGTCGGAGACTTCTGCACATTTTAGCGAGCGTTGGCAACAGGCAGGGGGAGAAATTCAACCCTGGAGCCGGCAGGAAATTACTGGAGAGCTGATCGTAGACGGTTTACTCGGCATCGGTTTAAGCCGCCCACTCGATGACGAGGCACAATCGGTGATTCAAGGCATCAATGCCTGCCCGGTGCCGAAAATAGCGATCGATATCCCATCCGGATTGAATGCCAATACCGGGGTCGCGCAACCCTGCGCGGTACTGGCCGCTTTAACCGTCACCTTTATCGGCGAAAAAGTCGGTCATTATCTGGCCGACGGGCCCGATTATTGCGGTGAGTTGATATTCGATGATCTCGGCGTGTCTTCACAGACTCGTGCCAGTGAACCGCCTGCCCTCGAGGTGATCGATTCCGGCAGCCTAATGCTCCCTGTAAGACGGAAACGTAATTCGCACAAAAATCAATTTGGACACGTATTGATCATCGGGGGTGACAGGGGCATGAGCGGCGCCACGATGCTCGCCGGCACTACGGCGCTGCGCGCTGGTGCAGGGATGGTCAGCGTGCTGGTACACCCGGAATGCGTCCATAGCCTGTCCGCTGCGCCAGAGTTGATGGTCGAGAGTTGGGATGAAATAGAACGAAAACTCGAGCAGACGAATATCGTTCTGGTTGGGCCGGGGCTCGGCCAGAGCAAGGCGGCGAAATCCTGCCTGCAGAAATTACAGTCCAGCAATAAACCGTTGGTAGTCGATGCGAGCGCGCTCGAAGCGACATTTCTAGGCGCGCTCGCATCGGATCAGGTGGTGATCACGCCGCATCCGGGAGAAGCAGGCAGCCTGCTGTCTATCACTTCAAAAGCCGTTCAGGCTGACCGCATGGAGGCGAGCCGGCAACTGGTCGATACCTTCGAGGTGGTTAGCGTATTAAAAGGTGCGGGCACGCTTGTCCAGCAAAAGGGATCGACACCAGCGATCAATGTGCGCGGTAATCCAGGTATGGCCGTTGCCGGTATGGGGGATGTGCTGGCCGGGCTAGTTGCGGCTTTGATGGCACAAAACCTCCCGGCATTGGAAGCGGCAAAAAGTGCGGTGCTGATCCATGCGCTTGGTGCCGAGGCGTATGCGCTAGACAACGATGAAACGGGTTTAATCGCAAGCGACATAACGCAACGCATTCCACGGATCATGAAGGAGCTGCGAAACACTACGTCCCCAATCCAGTATGCTGATCAGGGATGAGGCGCAAATGCGCCACCTGGGCGCGACGATCATAGGAGCCTGCGATTCGGGTGGTGTGATCGCTTTGCACGGCAATCTGGGGACTGGCAAGACGACACTGGTGCGCGGAGCGCTTGAATCCCTGGGTGTGAGCAAAGGCGTAAGAAGCCCCACCTATACCCTGATCGAATACTACTCATTTGACCCCTTCTCGATTGCACATTTCGATTTGTATCGACTGGCGCATGCAGAGGAACTCGAATATCTGGGTTATCGCGATTACCTGAATAAAGCAACACTGTGTTTTATCGAATGGCCAGAGCACGCACAGGATTACCTGAGCGACATCGACCTCGATATATTCATCGATTACGATGTCGACGGGCGTCGCGTGAAATTAAATGCCCAGGGTGACTGGGGAAATCGAATTATCGAATCGGTCAATCTTTAAGCCAAGGTCTGATATGACAGACCTTGCTGCACCACGCCTCATGGACGAATGATTCGGGGATTCTTAAATACATTTCGAGAAAGATTCACTATCTATATAATAAATATAGGAAAAGTATTGATTTTCTGCTAAAGTTTTACTATAAATAAGATTCAGGTCATCAATGTAAAGTATTTAGTGCTCTAGCAATAAGAATTATGAATCCATTTTCAACAGCAAGGCGCCTGTTCCTGCAGCGAATGACTCGTTTTAGCATAGCCTTTGCGCTGCTATCAAGTCACCAAAGCAGTTTGGCCGCGAGTCCGACCGCACTCACCGGTATACGAATTTCGCAGGCTTCAGATAACCATACCCGCGTCGTTTTCGACCTTTCGCGCAATATCGAACACAATCTGTTTGCCTTGTCGGATCCTCACCGAATCGTTATCGATCTGAGTAATACCCGAGCCAGCAAGGCGCTTGACGCCAGCTCGCAGACTACCAATTTGATGAAGGGCATTCGCTCGGCCGCACGTGATTCTGGCGAGTATCGGGTTGTCCTCGATTTGAATAGCAAAGTCCGCCCGCGCAGCTTCACCTTGCAGCCCGATGGTGAAAAGGGATACCGTCTGGTGGTCGATTTGCACGCGACTAAACTGAACCCAACCCCTATCCTTACCAGTCAGCAGGAAAGACGTAAACGGAAAAAGGAAATGATCATCGCAATAGATCCAGGCCATGGCGGCAGAGATCCGGGTGCCATCGGCAGGAAAGGAACGCGGGAAAAAGATGTGACCCTGGCGGTCGCAAAAAAAATAAAGATACTGGTCAATAAAACACCCGGCTTCAGGGCGGTTTTGACCCGCGAACGCGACCAATTTGTGGTATTGCGTAATCGAGTGAAGAAAGCCCGTGAACATCAGGCAGATTTATTCTTATCGCTGCACGCCGACTCGTTCCACAACCCGAGTGCGCGAGGTGCTTCGGTTTATGCGCTATCACTCGATGGTGCGAGTTCAGAGGCAGCACGCCTGATCGCCCAAAAAGAAAATGCGTCGGATTTGATCGGCGGTATCAGTCTGGACGACAAGGATGAATTGATCGCCTCGGTGTTACTCGACCTGTCCCAAACGGCTACCATTCAGGATAGCCTGGAACTGGGATCTGACGTATTAAGGCATCTGGGCAAGATGTCCAGACTCAATAACAGGGCAGTGCAGCAAGCAGAATTTGCAGTGCTAAAAGCGCCTGACATGCCGTCGATCCTGATCGAGACAGCATTTTTATCGAATCCCCAGGAAGAAAAGAATCTGCGTAGCAGCAAGTATCAGCAAAAAATGGCTCAGGCCATATTTAACGGGATTAAGGCGCACCTCAAAAGCCGTCAAACCATATAACGGACTTCATCAATCGGTGCCGGCGGCACCCTTACAGGCAGGATTAAACTCGGTATGGAAAATACAATTACATACAGTATGATGTGTTTTTTTAACATAAGCTGTGAAAATCAATGTAATCAATTGATTACCTCCACGGGCATCATTTGCATCAAAAAAAAGTGCTTTACAATGGGCGAAGGCCGACATATAATGCGCCACCCTTTCCAAGGGAAAGAGGGGGGAGAGAGAGTTCCGGCCATGTGGATCCGCCCGCGGGCTCTTTTGGGGTACTAAAGCGGCGTTATCAGGGGAAACGAATGTCGCTATACGGTTTAGATTTTATTGGTATACTCAGTATTGTTTGCCCGGGTGGATTGGTTTGGAATCATGGTTGAATGGGTGTCTTGCGAGGCGTTAACGCGGTGTCGG
>JADFMY010000039.1 GCA_022563685.1 Pseudomonadota bacterium
CCATCGCTGCGGACTGCTCCTACCGACTGTCAGGCACCCGGCTGCACCTCGATCGTCCACGACTGGCGGCAGTCCAGCATCGACGACATCACGTACACGGGCATGGATCTTCGGCCGCTAGACGAGTTCCGGCGGGGATGCATGCGAGCCTAGACATGCGCGGCGTCCCTCGCCCAGGAGAGTCGAGGTGCTGCGGAGCGTGCCGAACAGCTCAGTTCGGGCTCAGACCACGACTGCTCTGGAAGCGCCGCGCCTGCAGGCCGGTTACGGGTGCTCCAGCAGCAGGAAGTGGTTGGTCAGGTGAGGCCACTCAATGCCGACGGCCTCCACCGCGCGTGGCAGCAGGCCGAGGCTGAGCGGGGCCGTGAGCCGCAGTGCGCGCCACATCGGCCGCCCGACCAGCGCCGGGTCACGCCTGCCGAGGGTCGGCAGGCGGCGGGCGAAGTTCACCAGCTCCACCGCGATCTCCATCGCTGCGTAGCCGCGATTGCGCTCGATGGCACGCACCTGCAACCCGGCCTCGGTGGCTATCGCCGCGTACTCCTCGGGGGAGCGGTAGGTCACGTGGTAGTTCCCGGTCTTCAGTTCGACCCCACGCCGAACGGTGGACTCGCGGAGGATGATGCGGCCGTCGGGGATGAGACCGCGCAGTCGGGCGAGCAGCCGCACCGCGTCGTCGCGGTTCAGGTACATCAGCAGCCCGCCGAGGAACGCTCCATCGAACCGCTCCGTCACCGGGACCCGGAGCGCGTCGCCTTCGATCAGCTCCACTGAGGGCAGGCCGGCACACACTTCTCCCGCCGTGCTCAATTGATCCGCGCTAGCGTCCAGGCCGACAGCACGGCCTTCGTCTCCGACTGCCAATGCGATATCGCGAACCAGATGTCCACCCCCGCAGCCCAGATCGAGTACAGTCTGTCCCGATTTAATCGAGAGCGCTTCAAAGACCGCCATGCGCCGCGAGGTGCCTTCAAATCCCTCAGTAATTTTGCGTTGCCAAATACCGGTTTCACCGCCGAAATCCATAGATTCCTCCTTTGGGTTCACGGTTCATTTCGAACCATCTGTAATCGTAGGCTTTACAGTTTAGGGCAATGCCCCGGGCTTTAGAAATATTTTATTCGGGGGGTTCCTGGAAATAATATGCCCCGGAACTTTGCTTGTTGCTATGCTTCTGGTTTATTGAATAGATCCAAATCCGAATCGTTTCCATGTCCATCCCTAAGCCATTTCTTATTTTGCAATTGCGTCCGGAAGACGATACTTCCGACAGTGAGTTTGCAGCCATTCTCAAATACGGCGGGCTTGCTGCAAAAGACGTTTATCGATTACGCATAGAAAAGACCGGATTACCTGATTTATCACTGGATGATTATTCGGCTATTATCGTCGGGGGAAGTCCTTTTGACATCAGCCTGCCCGAACAGGAAAAATCATCTATTCAAAAGAAAATAGAAAATGACTTCAGGCGTCTGTTAGACGACATAGTTTCAAACGATTTTCCATTTCTGGGGGCCTGTTCCGGATGTAGTTTATTAGGCTCGTATCTGAATACACCGATCTCCAGTAAATATGCAGAGCCTGTTGGAAGCGCCACACTGTGGCTCACCGACGAGGGGAAAAGCGACGCGCTACTGGCTGGCTTCCCAGATCGGATTAAGGTTCTGCTTGGACACAAAGAAGCCTGCGATGCAACGCCCACCGGCGCAAGCCTGCTATTGAGCGGGGAGGCCTGTCCGGTACAAATGTTTCGTATGGGCAAAAATGTTTATGCGACGCAGTTTCATCCCGAGGCAGATAGCGACGGGTTTACCCTGAGAATCCAGGTCTATAAACATCATGGCTATTTCCGGCCCGAAGAAGCGCAGGGCCTGATCGAGGCAGTCGGTAAGGAAGACACACCCTTTGCTCGAGAAATACTGAAGCGGTTTGTTAACCGCTATGCGTGTTAAGTTGTTTGTGGACTTTAGAAAACGGGGCATTTACTCTCCTTTGCTTATGAGATCGGAAAATAGCCATTACCGAACAACGCATCGAGAAGATCTCTCGCTGCTGAAGCCCCCATTGGTGAGGTGTCATGCATGAGATTGCGTTCGACCTGCTGATTCTGCTTGGGGGCATCTGGCTGGTTGCAGTCACGTTGCGACCGCTCGGTCTGCCCACGGTGATGGGTGAGCTGATCGTGGGTGTGGTTCTGGGCCCTGCGGTGCTGGGATGGATCGAACCGGGAGAGTTGATTCGGCTGCTGGCCGAGATTGGTATTTTCTTCCTGATGTTTCATGCCGGTATCGAGACGCAACCGCTCGAATTTTACCAGGCTTTCAAACGCTCGATGGGTGTTGCGGTGGTAGGTGCCATAGTGCCGTTCACGGCTAGCTTCGGAGTCGCCCTGCTGTTCGGCCTGGACTTCGTCGGTGCCACTTTTGTCGGGCTGACTATGTCGGCTACCGCAGTGGTGATTACGCTCAAGAGTCTCAAGGATCTCAAGCTGGCCAATACCCGGCTGGCGCACGTGTTCATAGCCAGTTGCGTAATCGACAACTTGCTGACGCTGGTATTCTTTGGCCTCGTGATCGGGGTCGTGTCGGGGGGAGAGTTCGAGCCGCTCAATGTCCTGGTTACGCTCGGCAAAGTCATAGCTTTCGTCGCCGCTGCGGTGTTGTTGGGACACTATGTTTACCCCAGGCTGACGCTGCCGTTTCGGTCCGAGGGGGGCAAGGGCTTCACCTTCATACTGATGATGGCATTCGCTTTGGGGCTGTTCGCCGAAGCCATTGGCCTCCACATCATTCTCGGTGCTTACCTGGCAGGCCTGTTCTTTGAAGAGAGGGTCGCTCATCCCAACCTGGTCAGGATCGTGAAAGATCGCGCCTACGGGATCGCGTATTCGTTCCTTGGCCCGATTTTCTTCATATCGTTGGGTTTTTCCATCACCTTCGATATCAGTGCTTCGGCCGTGGGGTTCATTGCATTACTCACGATCGTGGTGATTGTCGGCCAGATTCTCAGCACCGGTGGCATGGCCTTGCGCATCGGTTTGCCACCTCGTGAGGCACTGACTGTAGGGGTCGGTATGTGTGGGCGCGCCGAGATAGCCTTCATCCTGGCTTCGTTGGCTCTGGTCCAGGGGGCCATCGACAAGCCCGCTTTTACGGTGCTGATTTTCACTGCCTTCCTGCTGAACCTGTTTACCCCTTTGGCTTTGAAGGGATGCGCCGTTTTGCTACATGGCAAGGCGGTTCATCAGGCTGATGCAACCCGCGGGGTCGTCCAGATCAATAAATTTGATGAGCCGCTGGTGGAAGAACGATACGAGGGTCAGCTCCTGCATGAATTGCCCGACCTGGAGGGCGCGGTGGTGATTTACGGCTACGGTCCCGAGGTTGCTTCCCTGATGGCAGAGCTTGAGAGTAGGGATATAGCAACGGTGGTGATCGAGGAAGACGAAGTCGTGGCGCGGCGCTTGCACGCTCGCGGTGTAAAGGTCGTAAACGCTTCGGTGGCCGAGGGCGATCTCGACCTGCAGGCATTGACTAGAGCACGCGCGTTGGTAGCCAACGGCGATGACGAACACAACGCCTTGCTCGCGGTGAGTGCGCGTGAACTGGGATTTAGTGGCCCCATCGTCGCCCTCATCGATAATCCAAATCGTCGGGCGCCGCTGCAACTCGCCGGTGCGACCACAGCTTTCACCCCGAATCATGTGCTCGCTGCCGCTGTTGCGGTACGCGCCAGCGCCAGGATAGGGCCCAGGATTACCGGTGTGCAGCCACTCGGAAATCTACTCGAAGTGGTCGAGATTCGAGTCCACGATAAAAGCCCGTTCGTGGACAAGGCGCTCGCGGATTCAGGAATTCTGACCGATACCGGAGTGCACATCGTCGGACAGTGGGTCGAGCATGCACTCCAATCACCGCCAGCGGCTGATCAACCCCTGAGATCCGGAATGATTCTGGTAGCTGCCGGTAGTCCCGACAGTATCAAACGTCTCAGCGAGATAGCCCACCCGATTACCAAGGAAGGCAGAATTGTAGTAGCGGGCTTTGGAGATGTAGGCAGCAAACTGGTCGAGATGCTCAAAGATGCCGATGAAGAAGTATGCGTTATCGACAAATCGGAGCGGCCGGATGTCGATATAGTCGGGGACATTCTCGATACGAATGTTTTGGAACGGGCTGAGGTGGACACTGCCCGCGTTGTCGTACTTGCCTGTGGAAACGACAGCGCCACGCTACTTGCCGCTACCGTGGTGCGCGATTATGCCCCCGATGTGCCAATCATCGCCTGTGCGGCGCTGGAAGAAAATGTAGCGCGTATTCAGCAGGCAGGCGCCGACTTCGCACTCTCGGTGAGTCAGGTGGCCGGACAGATTCTGGCCCATCATATCCTCGGTGAGCTGGTCTCTCAGCAAGCCCATATCAAACTGGTCAAGCGCACTGCCGGGCGACTGGTTGGCCGCCATCCACTGGAACCGGGGATTCGCGAGCAAAGCCAGTGCACCATAGTCGCTGTCGAGCGCGCCGGGGAAGTGATCATGGACCTCCCACAGTCGCTGGTCGTTGCCGAAGGGGATGGGCTCTACGTCTGTGGAACGGTCAAAAACCTCAACCGCTTTTACGAAGCATTCGGAGAATCGAGTAGATAAGTAAGACCGCATCGGCAGCAGGCAGGAAGAATGTCGATGTGTCCGTTCGTTTCGGCTTACAATTCATTCTATCACCGATTAGAGATTTGGCGCTTTAGTGTCAACCCGTCTGAAAAAATGAATTCTTGCAGGTTTATACCAGATATTCTATCTTGCCGATGAGGCAGGTTTTATTGGCGAAAAAAAGTCTGGATGAGCGAATTGACAATTGACAATACCGGCTGGTTGCGTTCAGTCGAGGCGATTCGCTCGCCCAATTACGATGCGAGGCCAGGTAATAGCAAAATCAAACTAATCGTCATACATGGTATCAGTTTGCCGCCGACAGAGTTTGGCGGTGGATATATACAACAACTTTTTTGCAATGCTCTCGATGCCGGCGCACACGAATATTTTTCCGCCATTTGCGAAATGCGGGTGTCGGCGCACTGCCTGATCGAGCGTGACGGTAACCTTATCCAGTTTGTTTCATTTCTCAACCGTGCCTGGCATGCGGGTGAGTCCAGCTGGCGTGGGGAACAGGCTTGCAACGATTATTCGATCGGTATCGAACTCGAAGGCACCGACGATTTGAGTTACACCGAGGCGCAATATCGTCAATTAAGCCTGCTGGTTGCCAGCCTCAAGTCGCAGTACGGTGATATTGATAGCAGTGCTATCTGTGGCCACAGTGATATAGCGCCTGGGAGAAAGACCGATCCGGGCCCGGCATTTGACTGGCAACACCTGCATCGATTACTTGAGGTGTAAATAATAAGGAGCCTCTGAATGTTAACTTTCAGTTTAATCCTGGCATTGGTGCTGGACCGGATCTTTCCCGATTTTCAGGCTTACCGGTCGGATAAGTGGTTGGTCAACTATTGCCGTTTGCTGGCCAAACGCTGGAATCTTGACCGGTTTGGTGTCTGGCCAATGCTTGGCTTTATCGTGGTTCCATTGTTGTTTCTTATCAGCCTGGTTAATGCTGTGTTTTCTGGCGAGTCGCCCAATCTGCTTTCACTCGCATTTTATACAGCAGTGGTTTACCTGTGTCTTGGGTCACGCAGACTGGATAAGGATATCGATGCCTACATCGAAACTTTTTCTGCGTCCGATCATGAACAGGCGACACGAGCAGCTAAGACGATGCTTGGTAGCGACGTCGCATCGGAGCCAGATGCACAGATCGAGCAAGTAGCGGGAAGTATCTTCGTACTGGCCAATCGGAATTTTTATGCGGTAATTTTCTGGATGGTCGTGGGTGGACCGGTAGTTCTCGTTGCTTATCGGGTGTTGGAACGTATGGCTTCGCAGACTTTCGCCTCGGATATCCAGAACCTGAAGGATACGGCCAGGCAAATTATGGCCTGGCTGGAATGGATTCCGGCACATCTAAGTGGGTTCGCGTTTTTGATTTGTGGCAACTTCGATGCCGGTCTGAAACGCCTGCGCGAACAAACGATGTTCGATGTTAATGTCAGTGCCGTGAACGAGAGCTATTTACAGCAGGTCGGTATGGCATCGATCCGCACCGAGGAAAAGCTTGTCGATTTGCAGATGGTCGAGGTAGTAAAAGCCAGTCGTGGATTGGTGCTTCGAGCGCTGGTGCTATGGATCGGCATGGTTGCACTACTTGAATACTGGTAGTAATCCAGGTCAAGGTGACCGTGGAGCAGGATGACACGCTGGTTACCCTGGCCGAGAGATAAATTTAAGGAGCCTCTGAATAATTCAAATCTTCCTTAAAGCGGTATCCATTGGTCGTTGATAAAACCTTCCAGCGGTTTGTAGCGATTCTTGTAACTCATTTTTTCGCAACCTCTAATCCAGTATCCCAGGTATAAATAGTCAAGATCACGCGATCTGGCTTGCTCAATTTGATGCAATATTGCGAAATGGCCGAGACTGCGGTTGGCATAATCCGGGTCAAAAAATGTGTAAACAGCTGATAAACCGGTACTCATCACGTCGGCTACCGCTACGGCTATTAGCAACCCGTTAAGACGAAATTCGGTGAACATCGTGTCGGTCCAGTCGCAGATCAGGAATCGATGGTAGTCTGACTTTTTTGGATTAGCCATCGTGCCGTCGCTATGCCGGCTACTGATGTAGCGTTGGTACAAATCGAAATGTTGTTCGCGAAACTTACCATTCCAGCCGACCTTGGTAATATCCCTGTTTCGCCGAATCACGCGTTGTTCATTACGCGAATACTGGTGGTTTCTCACTGGAACTCGAACCGATATACATTCCTGGCAGTTTGGACAGTGGGGTCTGTAAATATAACCACCAGATCGGCGAAACCCATGCTGGATCAATTCGTCATAGGTCTCCATATCCATGTCCATATGGGGGTTTGCAAAGGCGCTGACCGCCTTCCTGTTTTCAAGATAGCTACAGGGCTCTGCGGTGGATGCGAAAAAATGCAGTTTGGTGTGATCGTTCATCAATACTCGGTGATTGCCAGAGCTGAATTCTATTTTACCTCAATTGAGTTTAGACGGGAATTAAGGGCTTGCAGAAATATATTGCGGTGAATGAATGTTTCTCCTGCCCAACCAGTCTGAAAGAGGTCGAAATTCCTGCTACCAGGTTTACAAGTCGAAAAATTGACGGCTTGTATTCAGGCATTCGCTGGCCAATTCGTCTGCGGCTTTGTTCTGGTGATGAGCGATAGATTGCAGGATATGAGGCAGGTATGCCGGTTCATTAACCCGGTTCGCAGGCTTTTTGGGTAAATCTCTCGGCAATAGATAGGGCGCATCGGTTTCGACCATGAGTCGATTCTCCGGAATCAGTTTCACCAGTTGCTGAAGTTCGAGGCCGCGCCGTTCGTCGCATATCCAGCCGGTAACGCCTATGTGACAATCCAGCTCCAGGTAGTCGCGTAATGCTGACGGGCTATCGGTAAAACAGTGGACCACGACCTTAGTTAAACGATCTCTATGCTCGCGTAAAATAGAGACAAATGCATCGTGGGCATCACGCTGGTGCGTGAACAAAGGTTTTTCCAGTGAAGCCGCGATTTCTAATTGATGGTGAAAAACTTCTAACTGCACATCGCGCGGAGAGAAATTACGGTTAAAATCGAGGCCGGTTTCGCCGATCGCACGGACACAGGCATGCCTGGCAAGTTCACGCAGGGAGTCCTCGGAGGAAGCTTGCCAGTCACTGGCATGGTGCGGGTGAACGCCAGCCGTGCACACCAGGTATCCTGGATATCGTGCGCACAGCCGGATTGCTTTTGTACTTTCCTCAATTTGCGATCCGGTTACCACTATATGTTCGACACCCGCATCTAGCGCGCGCTGTATGACCGCGTCGAGATCACGCATCAGACTCTTATTGGTGAGGTTGGCGCCGATATCGATATATTGCGTCATTGCCGAATCCCGGTGCCCCGATTGAGCAGTGCCATGCATATCGAGAAAAGCACCAGAATAAAGAACAGGATGACGGCAATAGCTGTGCCCAGTTCGATGTCGCTAATTCCCCGGAAACCGTATCGAAAACTGTTGACCATGTAGAGTATCGGATTGCTCAAAGATACCTGCTGCCAGAATTCCGGTAATAGCCTGATCGAGTAGAAAATTCCTCCCAGATAGGTGAGCGGGGTCAGTACAAAGGTTGGAATGATGGTGACGTCGTCGAAGCTATTGGCGAATATGCCATTGATCAGTCCAGCCAGCGAAAACAAAAATGCGGTCAGAATTGCAACTACCAGAACAACGACAGGGCTGTATACGGTGAAATCCGTGAATATCAGCGAGACCAGTGTCACCGCAATTCCCACAATGATTCCTCTCACTACACCACCCGTGATATAACCCAGCAAAATCACGATATTAGGAATCGGGGCGATCTGCATTTCCTCTATATAATGAGAATACTTGGCGCCGTAAAACGACGATACTACGTTGGCGTAAGAATTGGTGATGATAGACATCATTACCAGGCCGGGCATGATGAAATCGACATAAGCCATGCCGTCCATATCACCGATTTTTTCACCGATCAGATTGCCGAATATAATAAAATACAAACCCACCATGATGACGGGTGGAATGATGGTTTGTACCCAGATGCGAGCAAAGCGCAAGATTTCCTTGCGTGCTATGGTGCGGTAGGCGATCCAGTATTTAATCCACATGTTTACCAGTCCCTGGCTGCGACAACGCCTTTGTGCCTGTCATTGGGCTTGGCAGTTATCTTGACGAACAACTCTTCCAGCCGGTTTACCTTGTTGCGCATACGATTGACGACGATATTCTGTGCGTCCAGTTGCTGGATCAGATCATTCAGTGGTTTTGTTTCCGGTACCTCGACTTCGACCGTGTGCTGATCGAGCATCTGCGTCGAGAAGCCATCGAGAACGGGAGCTTCGGTTATTTCGTCGCGCAGGTACAATATAAAGGATTCGCTATTCAGGGTCTTTAACAGGTTGCTCATGCTGGTATTTTCGATCAGCAGACCCTCATCGATGATCGCGATATTGCGGCACATGCGTTCGGCTTCTTCGAGATAGTGCGTGGTTAAGATAATGGTTGTGCCCTGTTGATTGATTTCGTCCATAAACTGCCACATCGAGCGGCGCAGTTCGATATCGACCCCGGCGGTGGGTTCATCCAGGATCAGCAGGCGCGGGCGGTGAATCAGTGCGCGCGCAATCATCAGGCGTCTTTTCATTCCGCCAGACAGGCGCCTTGCCTGAATATTTCGATGCTGCCATAACCCGAGTTGCTTCAGATAGTGTTCGGTGCGTTGCCTGGCGATTTTAAGCGGTACACCGTAAAAGCCACCCTGGTTGGTGATGATTTCGTGTACTGGCTCGAAGGTGTTGAAGTTGAATTCCTGCGGGACCGAGCCCAGAGCAGTTTTTGCCCTGATTAATTCCTTATCGATAGAATGACCAAATACGCTGACTGTACCGCTGGTTTTATTCACCAGCGAAGAAATAATGCCGATGCAGGTAGATTTACCGGCGCCATTGGGGCCAAGTAATGCAAAAAAATCGCCCTGTTCGACACAAAGGTCGATGCCCTTGAGGGCCTGCATTCCATTGGCATAGGTTTTGTGCAAATCATTAATTTCGAGGGCGTACATAGAGGGTATCCATCAGATAATATGCCGGCTAGATTAGGCATTCGCCTATAAAAATCAAGTTACCATGAATGCTTATAAGAACCACCCGGCGCCTGTGCTATTTATCCCCAATAATACCGAATAATTCAATGTGGTGGATTCATCGAACAGCAATTTGCAGCCCTGTTTATCAGTTCAGTAACGTAACTTTTTCACAAAGCGGGCAAGGCTGGCGCCTTATTAAGCCTCGATTCAGTTATCACCCTCTATATTGCAGTCATCGACAAACAAAACGCGGAGACTGAGATGAAAAATTTTAAATCTGTATTAGCGATGACACTGGTTTTAGTGTCTGCAAACCTGCTGGCTAGTTCTGATCATGAAGGACGCAAGCATGGAGCAAAAAATATCTTTGTTGACTTTGGGAAAGTAATCGATGCTACCCCTATTTACCGTCAGGTCAGAGTGTCTAACCCGGTGCGGGAATGCTGGGATGAGCCGGTGATCTATACCAGAAACGAATACTCACAGCCAAAATCGGCAAGTGGCATGGCGGTCGGCGGTATTCTGGGAGGCATCATCGGACACCAGATAGGCAAGGGTAGAGGGAAAAAACTGGCTACGGTAATGGGCACTATTATCGGTGCACAAATAGGTCATGCTGCGGTTAACGGCCATGTAACATCGAATCGAAGCAGCAGCTATACCGTATACGAGGAGCGTTGCGATGTACGCCACCAGGTGAGCTACGAGGAAGTTCTGCACGGCTATCGGGTTACCTACCGTTATCAGGGCGAACAATACGAGCTTGAAATGCCTTATCACCCAGGCAAGCGCATAAAGTTGCGCATTCAGATTATACCTGTGATTTAATCGGAAGCTCGCACACACAAAGAGGAATCCAATGCGCGCTATAGTCATTGAAGACGATCTGGATATACAACGCCAGATCGTCGAGCGCCTGAAAAAAGAAGGTTTTGCTGTGGATAGCGCCGACAATGGCAGCGAGGGGCTGTACCTGATGCAGGAGTATCCCTGCGACGTGGCGATAATCGACCTCGGTCTCCCAAAGATGTCAGGACTGGAAGTGATTAAGACGCTACGCCAGCAGGGAAGCAGTATCCCGATTTTGATCCTGACGGCCCGGGGCCGCTGGCAGGACAAGGTCGAAGGTCTCGATGCTGGCGCCGATGATTACCTGGTTAAACCGTTTCATCACGAAGAAATGATGGCGCGCCTTCGGGTCCTGATTCGGCGTGCATCGGGATGGTCAGATTCTCGCATAGTATGTTCGCCGGTAAGTCTCGATACCGCGTCGCAAAGAACCTATGTGCAGGACAGGGAGGTTGACTTGACTGCGTTCGAATACAAAGTACTCGAATACCTGATGCTCCATGCAGGCGAGGTGATTTCCAAAACGATGCTTACCGAGCATCTGTACGACGACGAGGCCGATAACGATAGTAATGTCATCGAAGTGTTTATTCGGCGTCTGCGGCAAAAACTCGACCCGGATGCAAGCCTGCAACCCATTGAAACCCTGAGGGGAAGAGGCTACCGGTTTACCCTGGCCCGTGCCGAACAGCCCTGTTAAATGCGGTCGATCAAGTCACGACTTACATTTGTTTCCATGCTCGTGCTCGTGGTCTTTATGATTTTGACCGCGATAGCCCTGGAAAGGGCCGTGGTCAAGCGAGCCCTGCAGGCCGAACAGGACAAGCTGCGGGTGTTGATTTATAGCCTGCTGGCAGCGGTCGATAGAAATCGCACCGGTCTGAGTATAACCATAGCGAATGAGCGCCTGTTTGAGAGCAGTCTGATAACCCGAAATTCAGGCCTTTATGCCATGCTATTCAATAGCAGTAGTGAAGAGATCTGGCGCTCGCAATCTACGTTTACCCGTTTTCCCGGAGTTGCCAGGATTAATTCCGGCGACTGGCGATTCAGTACTCCAGAATTCAGTGGTAAGCCATATTTCCGGCTCGTGTTTGCCATTCAGTGGCCCAATGTCAATGATAAGCTGGAGCGGTACGATGTAGTCGTATGGAAGGAAGCGACCGATTACTTCAGGCAACTCGACCGATTCAGGCAAACGCTCTGGACCTGGCTGATCGTGACCACCTTACTATTGCTGATGGTGATGTATCTGGTCATGATGTGGAGTTTAAGGCCGTTAAAAAAAGTCGGCCTCGAGGTCAAGGCGATCGAAGATCGAAAGCAAACTGGTTTTGAACTGAGCTATCCGCTGGAAATTACCCCGCTAACAGAAAATCTGAATATATTATTGAAACGCGAACAATACCAAAGACAAAGATACCGCAACGCGATGGATGATCTGGCGCACAGTCTGAAAACCCCTCTGGCAGTTTTAAGCGGTCTCGCGGAAAGTGGAAAGAACGGTGCTGTGGAATTGGAGACATTACAGGAGCAGGTCGACAGGATGAATCAAATCGTGTCCTATCAATTGCAAAAGGCCAGCAACGTGGCGGGTACGAAGATAAATAAACCGATAGATATGGTGCAGATCATCGCGAAAATCGTAGCGGCGTTGGAAAAAGTATATCGGGATAAATCGATTGAGGTCGTGTCTGAGTTGCCTCCGCGAATCATGCTCAGGATGGATGAGAGCGATTGCCTGGAGGTCATTGGAAATTTACTGGATAACGCGTTCAAGTACAGCCAGGGTCGGGTGGTTATCTATGCCGCGATGCTCACCGAAAGGGAAATGGAATTGCGCATCGATGACGATGGTCGCGGACTTGAGCAGGAAGAAGTACAGCAGATCCTGAGCCGGGGAACGCGGCTAGATCAATCCAGCGAAGGACAGGGTATAGGTCTGGCAGTGGTGGCCGACATCGTCAGATCCTACAATATCGAAATGAATTTTGAGCGCTCGGAACTCGGCGGCCTGCGCGTGAGGCTGATTTTTCAGACTGCATGACGTGATACCTGAAATCAGGTGGTCACTGAGAGCCAGAGTCCGTACAGCATTATCGCGGCGCCTGGCAGGTAAATGAGCCCATTAGTTAATTTCGACCAGGTTGTAAGCAGCTTGCGCTGGTCTCTGTAGTGAAGTTGTTGCATATTAACCCTCCGTGAGCCTAAGTTAATACGTTGGTTTTTCGGGATCCCACCCGAATATAAAATCTACACCATTTGTACGCGCTTACTCAATGAGACCATCGCAGAATCGAAAAATTCACCGCCAGGGTCGAAAGACAGGCGATTTTCCGACACCGGCTCCGATTTCACGTGTTCTCCTATACAGTTGGTACAACGGAAAAACTTGACCAGACTCCTCGAGGTCGCGTTTTCGTCGGTTTGTAACATGGTTGAACTGCAATTAGGGCACTTCATAAATATCACTCGCTTTGAAACCAGACCCGAATGTGCGTAGTATATCCTGAAATCAAAAAATCACAATATATTGTGATTAATATTATTTGATTCTACTATATATGGTAGGATCAATGGGGTCAGACTCGATTGATCAATCTATCATTTATCGACTAAAGCGCCTTGAAACCGATGTCGGTGCGATAATAAGCACCTTCCCAGTCGATCTGTTCGACCAGACTGTAGGCCTTTTGTTGCGCCTCGGCGATATTGCCACCGAGAGCTACCGCGCATAATACCCTCCCGCCACTGGAAACGATATTTCCCTGTCGATCCTGTTTTGTACCGGCATGAAATACTTTCGAAGATTCATTCTCAGACGGGATATTTTGTATTAATGCACCTTTGGCATAGGTTTCGGGGTAACCATTGGCTGCCAGTACAACACCCAGACTACTGCGGGAATCCCATTGTACGGTCTTGCTGGTCAGTACACCGTCGCAGGCGGCAATACAGAGCTCCACCAGGTCCGACTTTAGCCGCATCATAATCGGTTGCGCCTCGGGGTCGCCAAAGCGGCAGTTATATTCGAGCAGGCTGGCCTCACCCCGGTGGTTGATCATCAGCCCCGCGTATAAAAAACCTCGGTATCTTGCCCCTTCTGCCGCCATGGCTTTTACGGTCGGCATGATAATGTCTCGCATAATCCGGGCTTCGACATTCGCAGTCACAATCGGTGCCGGCGAATAAGCCCCCATGCCGCCGGTATTCGGACCCCGGTCGCCGTTATCCCGGGCCTTGTGGTCTTGCGATGTAGCCATCGGTAATACCTGTTCACCGTCCACCATGCAGATAAAACTGGCTTCTTCACCCTCGAGGAATTCCTCTATGACGACACGATGACCGGCTTCGCCAAATGCGTTGCCTGCGAGCATATCCCTGATTGCGCTCGTTGCCTGCGCTTCGCTGCCCGCCAAAATGACACCCTTACCGGCGGCGAGGCCATCGGCCTTGACTACGATCGGGGCTCCCTGTTGCTCGACGTATTCGAGCGCCGGGTCAATTTCGGTAAAACTTTTATACTTCGCGGTTGGTATCCGGTGACGGGCAAGGAAGTCCTTGGTAAAGGTTTTTGACCCTTCAAGCTGTGCCGCCGCCGCGCTGGGTCCAAAAATTCGTAATCCAGCCGTATTGAAAAGATCTACGATTCCACATACCAGCGGCATTTCAGGCCCGACGATCGTCAGGCCTATATTTTCTTTTTCTGCAAATTCGAGTAGAGCCTGAAGATCTTCGGCGCCTATATCGATGTTGGTTAACCGGGGTTCCTGTGCGGTGCCTGCATTGCCTGGCGCGACAAAAACCTGGTCAACCAGTTGGGATTGCGCGGCCTTCCAGGCCAACGCATGTTCACGCCCGCCGCCGCCAACGACCAGTACTTTCATTTTACTAGTCCTGCAATCAATGCCGAAAATGGCGCATGCCAGTAAACACCATCGCCATGCCATGTTCGTTAGCAGCAGCAATGACTTCATCGTCACGCATCGACCCGCCGGGCTGAATCACGGCATTGATTCCAGCTTCGTGTGCGGCATCGATACCGTCACGAAAAGGAAAAAAATCGTCGGAAGCCATCACCGAGCCTGCTACCTGAAGATTGGCGTACTCTGCCTTGATTGTCGCGATGCGAGCACTGTTGATACGGGACATCTGCCCCGCGCCAACACCGATAGTCATCTGATCTCTGGCGTAGACAATGGCATTTGACTTGACGAATTTCGCGACCCGCCAGGCAAACAACAGATCCTCCATTTGCTGATCGCCTGGTTTTAAATCGGAGACAACTTCGAGCGAATCGTAGAGCTTGTCATCGACATCCTGGACTAGCAGGCCACCGTTCACTCGTTTTAAGTCAAGTCGGTAGCCCTCATCCTGCCACTGACCGCAAAAAAGCAGGCGTATATTTTCCTTAGCCGCGACGATAGCGCTGGCCTCGTCGTCTACCCGTGGCGCAATGATTACCTCAACGAACTGGCGTTCGACGATCGCTTTTGCCGTCTGTGCATCGAGGGCCTGATTGAACGCTATGATACCCCCGAAAGCTGACTCAGGGTCGGTGTTAAATGCTCGTTGGTAGGCATCGTGGATGTTATCGGCAAGTGCAACACCGCAGGGGTTAGCGTGCTTTACGATAACACAGGCAGGTTGTTGAAACTGCTTGACGCATTCAAGCGCCGCGTCGGTGTCACCGATATTATTGTACGACAGGGCTTTTCCCTGCAGTTGGGTGGCGGTGGCAATGCAAGGCCCCGGTATTTCCGCTTCGATATAAAACGCGGCATTCTGGTGCGGGTTTTCGCCATAGCGCATCCCCTGAGCGTGCTGAAACTGGAAATTGATCGTGCGTGGAAACTGGCGGTCATCGGGTTTTTGTACCAGGCGGCCGAGATAATTAGCAATGGCGCCATCGTAGCTTGCGGTATGCTCATAGGCCTTGACTGCCAGTGAAAACCGGGTTTCATCACTCAGGCTACCGTTATTTGCGGCCATTTCATCGAGCAAGCTGGGATAGTCGTCTGGATCGACCACCACCGTTACACTGGGGTGATTCTTTGCCGCGGCTCTCACCATCGCAGGGCCGCCGATATCGATATTTTCGATTGCCTCTTCGAGCGTACAATCCGGGTTCGAAACGGTTTTCTGAAATGGATATAAATTGATCACGACCATGTCGATCGGTTCGATATCGTGAGCCTGCATGACAGCGTCGTCGGTGCCACGTCGTCCGAGAATACCGCCGTGAACCTTTGGGTGCAGGGTTTTGACGCGACCATCCATTATTTCTGGAAAACCTGTGTAGTCGGCTATTTCGGTCACAGGGATATCGTGTTCAGCGATCAGCCTGGCGGTACCACCGGTAGACAGGAGTTTTACCCCATATGCGTGCAGGGCCTGCGCGAGTTCGACCACGCCAGACTTATCGGAAACACTGATTAACGCGCGTCTAATGGGCTGAGCGGATTGAGTCATCATGAATACCAGCCTGAATCAAAAAAGTCGGCATTATAGCGGATGAAAAATATCAGGGGTAAGTTATTGGCCGAATCAGTGGTCTATTTGATACTGTTGGAGTTTTTTACGCAGTGTGCCACGATTAATGCCGAGATAAGTGGCGGTTTTGGACTGATTGTTATCGCAGTGTCGCAGTACGGTTCGGAGCATTGGTTGCTCAATCTCCGCGATGACGGTTTCGAATAGATTGCAGGGAATCTCTCCATCCAAATCGATTAAATAACTGGATATCGCCTGCTCGACGGATTGCTGTAATAAGCTTTTATGCTTCTTATTTATCACGAAAACTTACCATTAATTCCCCATTCGAAAACTCATGACGCTTTGGCAAGCGGTTCCGGAATCCAATGCTCCAGACGGTTCTCGATAATACTCAACTGGTTTTCGGCGGAGGTTGCCTGCATGAGTGCAGACTTAATCAAACCATAATTTTTACACTGCCCGAGCTGCCAGTTAATGTGTTTACGTGCGATCCGTATCCCCTGATATTCCCCGTAAAACGCATACAAATTTTTGAGATGGCTTAGCAGCCAAAGTCGTTTCTGTTCAGCAGTGGGTTCTTTTGCGAATCGACCGGTTGCCAGGTAGTGATCGATCTGCTGAAAAATCCACGGCCGTTGCTGCGCAACGCGGCCCAGCATAATAGCATCTGAGGCCGTGAAATTCACGATCATTTTTGCTTTTTTCTCGCAGCAGATGTCTCCGTTGGCAATGACTGGAATGTTTACCGCCTGTTTAACTTCACGAATGGTCAGGTATTCGGCATCGCCAAGGAATTTGTCTTCACGTGTGCGCCCATGAATGGTCAGTGCCTGAATGCCATAGTCTTCAGCAATCTTTGCTATTTCCAGCGCATTCCTGTTTTCTCTCGACCATCCGGTGCGCATTTTTAGCGTCACCGGCACCGACACCGCGTTTACTACGCTGCTCAGGATGGCGCGTACCAGCCTGGTGTCTTTCAGTAATGCCGATCCAGCTGCGACCTTGCAAACTTTTTTCGCCGGGCAGCCCATGTTGATATCGATTATCTGTGCGCCATGATCGACATTATAAGCGGCTGCATCGGCCATCATCCTGGGAATACCACCGGCTATCTGAACGATTATTGGGCCGGGTTCACCCGAATGATCCATACGCAACCGGGTCTTGCGGCTATGCCTCAAATCGGGACGGCTGCTGATCATTTCTGAGACGGCCATACCAGCGCCGAGAGAACGGCACAGTTGACGAAAAGGGCGATCGGTCACACCAGCCATCGGCGCTAGCGCCAGGCGATTTTGGAAGGTATAGGGACCAATGCAAAACGGCATAGCGTGATTTTACCTGTATTTATCCGGCACACAACTATAGTTAAAAGGACTCTCCCCCCGATCGTAGGGTCGCCCAGAGGATTATCAAATTCATTCGACCGCTCCCATCGACCTGTCTGCATGTCCAAATTCAGCTGGAAGTATCGGACCGTTCGCCGTCTTCCGACTGTTGTCTGCGGGTCGATGGGTCGGGGGAACCGCATTCCAGGAAAATTCGCCTGGTACAGTTGGCACAAATATCTTTATCCAGCCTATTAAATATTTCAGCAATCGCTTCAGATTTTGAATCGAAAATATTTTCCTCACCGATTTCTTCATAATAACCACCCCTGTCCATAACCCTGGCAGCCCTGTCCTTCAGTCGATAAAGATACAACTTGCCACCCATTTTACGTCTCTCGCTGGCTTCGCGCACGAGTAATTCTGCCCCGGCGATATCGACCTGGTTAATTCCCTTGGTCAATAACAGCAGGTGTTTTTGCTCAGGATAATGCTCCCGGTAGCGTCGGAGCAATTCGCCGACATGGGAAACCGATCCAAAGTATAGGGAATCTTCCAGTTGCAGAAGTTTTAATTGTGGGCACTCGGGCAAGGTCAGGCTTATATTCAACTTTCGACTCCTGGATTCAGGATCGGGCACGCGTGGTAATAGCCTGGGGCGAGAAGTTCTACGTAAGAATATCATCAGAGATAAGATGACGCCGAGCAGGATTGCGAATTCGAGCTTAAGGAATATGGTGCACAGGAAAGTGACGGTTAATACCACGGCTTCATTCTTGTCGGCTCGTAAAATCTTTCTGATTTGGCCGAAATTGATCAGGCGCCAGGCAACCAGGATGAGCAGGCCTGCTACTGCGGCCTTTGGCAAATACGAGGTTAGCGGGGCGACAGCGAGAACCAGGACTATCAATATTACGCCAGCAAAAGCCGCCGAGAAGGGGGATCGAGCACCAGCATCGTAGTTGGTAGCGCTGCGGTTAAACGAGCCGGTTGCGACATAAGCCGAGAAAAAGCTGCCGGCTATATTGGAAAGGCCCTGTCCGATAAACTCCTGATTACCGGAAATAGGCTGACCTGATTTAATCGAGATCGAGCGTGCAATAGATATTGCTTCGGTCAGGGCTAATAGCGTCAATGCCAATGCGAGGGGCGCCAGGTCTCTGAGTACACCGAGCGAAAATACAGGTGTTGACAGAGGCGGTAGTTGCCGCGGTAATGCACCTACCATTTGAATGCCGGTGAATTCTTCGCCGAATGCCAGATTCAATAAAACAGCAGAGATGCTTCCAAGCACTAGCGCCGCAATCATACCGGGAAATCTGGGGTTTACTTTATGTGCATAGATGCCTGCGGCCAGGGTAATCAAAGCCACCGTGGATGCGAGTGGATGCAATGAATCCCAGTGAGTGAACAGGTAAGTGATGTCCTGGGACAGATGTTCACCGGCGTGTAAGTCGATACCGAGGAATGTTTTTGCCTGTTTGGCTGCGATCAGAATGGCTGCCCCTGCGGTAAACCCTACGATTACGGAATGGGAAATAAAATTAACCAGGGTGCCTAGTCGCACCAACCCCATGATCAACTGTATCACACCAACCATGAAAGCCAGTGTGATCGCGAGTGCGATGTATTGCTCGCTGCCGGGAGTTGCTATTACGCTCAGTGATGAAAACATGACGATCGAGGCCGCCGTGGTCGGACCCGATACCAGGTGTAAGGACGAACCAAACAATGCGGCGACGATGGCAGGCACCATGGCCGTATACAGGCCGTACTCGGGAGGCATGCCGGCGATAGCTGCAAATGCAACCCCCTGTGGCAATACGATAGCCGCACCGGTTAATCCGGCTATAAAGTCTGCGTGCAAAGATTCCCTGGTCTGATTTCTGCCCCATCTCAGGAACGGAAATAATCTGTTAAATCGAGTATAAAAATCCATGCCTTAGCACCAGTCCAGGATTACCTTGCCCGATTGGCCAGAGCGCATCACGTCAAATCCGGTCTGAAAATCGTCGATACCAAACCGGTGCGTAATTACCGGCTCCAGGTTTAAGCCACTTTGCAGCAGTGCAGTCATCTTATACCAGGTTTCAAACATTTCGCGACCGTAGATGCCCTTGATGTTCAGGCCTTTAAATATTACCTGATTCCAGTCTATTACCGTGTCTTTGGGTGGGATACCCAGTAGTGCGACATTGCCGCCATGATTCATGTTTTGCAGCATATCGTTAAAGGCCTGGGCATTACCAGACATCTCCAGCCCTACGTCAAAGCCCTCCAGCATACCGAGTTCAGACATAACCTGATCGATCGATTCATTCGCAATGTTTACAGTACGGGTAGCCCCGACCTTGCTGGCAAGTGCAAGGCGGTAATCATTCACATCGGTAATCACCACGTGACGTGCGCCCGATCGCCGCGCAACCGCTGCCGCCATAATGCCTATAGGGCCTGCACCGGTAATCAGAATGTCCTCACCAACCAGGTCGAACGACAGGGCCGTATGGGTAGCGTTGCCTAGCGGGTCCAGAATTGCGGCTATTTCATCTGAAATATCGTCTGGCAAGGGATAAATATTACGTGCCGGGATAACCAGATATTCGGCAAAAGCACCTGGACGGTTAACCCCAACGCCTGTTGTATTACGACACAGGTGAAGCTTGCCCGCACGGCAATTTCTACAGATACCACAAACGATATGGCCTTCTCCCGACACGCGCTGTCCGAGCTTAAAACCACGCACATGGCTGCCCAGTTCGACTATTTCTCCGGCGTATTCGTGGCCTATAGTCATAGGTACGGTGATGGTCTGTTGTGCCCAGTCATCCCAGTTATAGATATGGATATCTGTGCCACAAATACCAGTCTTGTGGATTTTGACTTTTACGTCTTCGGATCCGCATTCGGGCATCTCAATTTCTTCGATCCAGATGCCCATTTCCGCTTTTGCCTTGACTAGCGCTTTCATAAGTATTTACTACCTGAGGGTAGGTTAAATAATATCGAGTTCCTGACCGACTTGCTCAAAAGCCGATAAAGCCCGGTCGAGTTGCTCGGTAGTATGAGCCGCTGACATTTGCGTGCGAATTCGTGCCTTGCCTTTGGGAACTACCGGATAGGAAAACCCGATCACGTAAATTCCCTGTTCGAGCAGGTGCGCAGACATACTGGTCGCGAGTTTCGCATCGCCCAGCATAAGCGGAATAATAGGGTGCTCTCCTGGGATCAGATCAAAGCCCAATGCCTGCAGGCCGTGACGAAAATAAACACTGTTGGCCCTGAGCTTTTCGCGTAATTCGGTGCTTTCGCCCAGTAATTCAATAGCCCTAATGCTGGCTGCAACGATAGAAGGTGCGAGCGAATTCGAGAACAGGTAGGGACGTGATCGCTGGCGTAACCAGGTAATAATTTCTGCCCGGCTAGCGGTATAACCACCCGATGCACCACCGAGCGCCTTGCCCAGAGTGCCGGTATATATGTCTATACGCTCAGATACGCCATGGTGTTCGGGGGTACCGGCACCGCCAGGACCCATAAAACCAACTGCATGCGAATCATCGACCATGACCATCGCATCGTATTGCTCAGCGAGGTCGCAAATAGCAGGGAGATTGGCGAGAATACCATCCATGGAAAATACCCCATCGGTCGCTATCAGTCGGAATCGACAGTCACTTGCCTGCTTCAATCGTTGCTCCAGATCGTCCATATCGTTATTTTTGTAGCGTAAACGTCTGGCCTTGCACAGGCGTATACCGTCGATGATACTGGCATGGTTCAAGGCGTCGCTGACGATGGCATCCTGTTCATCGAGCAGGGTTTCGAACAGACCTGTATTGGCGTCGAAACAGGATGAGTAGAGGATCGTATCCTCGGTGCCCAGAAACTGGCTGATCGACGATTCTAGTTGCTTATGCAGTGTTTGAGTGCCACAGATGAATCGAACTGAGGCCATGCCGAATCCATAAGCGTCAAAGGCCTTTGTCGCGGCGTCAATAATCTGCTGGTTGTCGGCCAATCCAAGGTAGTTATTGGCGCAAAAATTCAAAACCTGCCGGTGTCCAGCCTCGGATTCGACTGCGATAGAGGCAGACTGAGCCGAGTCGAGAAGACGCTCGTTTTTATAGTGCCCAAGCGCGTGTAATTTATCGATTTCCTGCTGTAGATGATCCAGGTATTTCTGGCTCATGGCATTCCCTAAATAAATTCAAATTCGTAGGTCAGTGCATCGGTGCCGGGGTCGACGATTTCCAGGCGAAACTGTATCGGGTTGTCGGGCGGCATGACAGTTCGGTTCCTGTCGGAAAGCAGATACTCGGACGGGCTGAACAGGCGGTTCGCAATCAGGGTCCCCTGGATATCGAACAGGCTGACCAGCAGGCCTGGCAATTTTTGTTTAAACGGCGCCTGGTTGACAAAAGAACCGGTGACCATCAGTGCGCCTGCCTGTACCGGGTGAGTGAACAGGTTTCTTTCCAGCAACTTTATCTGCCTGAGGCTTGAAAATTGCAATTCGTCGCAGGGCAGTATTTTGCACAGGTTCGATACTTGCTGTTGAAATCGCGGCTTCTCGATTAATTGGTAACGTTGGTAGTAAATGACCTGCACGATGCTAAATGTTAACAGGAGCAATATGGCCATTAACCATAAAAGCGGGGAAATACTGGAAAACATCCCGCGCTTACCTCCATACATGGCTTCATGCAGGCTGAGTTCAGATTTCGTTGCAGGCATCGGAGCGACCTCTTCGGCTACCTGTTGCAGGTAGTCAGGTGGCAACATCCCTTCAAAACTTTTCAGCGATTGTAAGGCGTCGAACACCTCGCCACACTCTCCACAGCGGGCCTTGCCCAGAGCGACTTTCAATTGTTGTTCGGTAACGCGAAAACGGCTGTGGCACTGATCGCAACAGGTCTCCATTACTTCGCCGAGGTGAGAGCTTTTAACCATTTTTTCGCGTTCCGCTAATACTGATCCAGGCTTCGCGGGTAGATATAGAATCCAGGTCGAAATAGGTCTGGTAAACGCATGTTATCTCATCTGCCTGCATCCCAATATAATTCGCCCAGACTTAATCAGTGACCCCCTAACTTCTTTTCGAGGTAATGAATATTGGTGCCGCCCATCTTGAAATTGGCATCGCTGATGATTTCTTTTTGCAGCGCAATATTGGTCTTGATGCCTTCGATTACTATTTCGGAAAGTGCACCACTCATACGCGCGATGGCAGATTCACGCGAGTTACCGTAAGTGATTAACTTACCAATCATCGAATCATAATAGGGGGGAACCGTATAGCCATTATAGATATGCGAATCCATGCGTACGCCGGGGCCTCCGGGAGCGTGATACAGCGTAATCTTGCCAGGTGAAGGCAGGAAGGTTTTAGAGTCTTCGGCGTTGATTCGACATTCGATCGCATGGCCATGTATCTGAATGTCTTCCTGTTGGTATCGTAATGGATTGCCGGCGGCGATCAAAATTTGTTCCTTGATAATGTCGACCCCGGTCACCATTTCGGTAACCGGGTGTTCCACCTGTACCCGGGTATTCATCTCGATGAAATAAAACTCATCGTTCTCATACAGAAACTCAAACGTGCCCGCGTTGCGATAACCCATGGCCTTGCAGGCATCGACACAAACCCGACCCATTTTTGCGCGTTGCTTTTCGG
>JADFMY010000142.1 GCA_022563685.1 Pseudomonadota bacterium
ACCATAAGATCATAGGCCGGCTGATTGTACACCATTATTTTTCCTGTACGATCGTAAATCAGCCCACGTGCCGGATACTCAGTTACATAACGGAGCACATTATTCTCAGCTGATAATTTATAGCTTTCGTCTATTACCTGGATATAAAATAAGCGGATAAGAAAAACAACACCCACAGTAACAAAAATGAGAATTATTATTTCCTTTCTTCCAGATAAGTTTTGCATTTGTCAACTTGAACCAGGCGGCCATCCAGTGGGAAAACCGAAAGCTCGCGGTCGCAGTCACCCCGCCGACATTATACGAACCATCGGCCTCCACCGACGCCGCCGGAGAGCAATGGAAATTGGCATTGCTCAGGTCGGTCAAGCCTTCGGGGAGTGGTTCGCCGTTTTCGATCACCCGTTTATAAACCCCTTCGCGTGCCGTATAGATCACACCGTCGAGATAAACCACCGTACCAATTTTCAAACCCACCAGATCCTCCGGCTTGACTGGAACCCTTAACCTGACTGTTTCGAACTGCTTTTTTTCACTGACCATGCGATCGACTCTCTTCTCATATAAGGCGTAAACCATTGTGGGTCGCCGCGGTATTCTGCTTTACCCTGCGCATCGATGCGCACCGTTGCGCGACGGGACGACAGGCAAAAAGTATGCACGCTCATCGGCATGCCGCCGGTATGCGTATAGCCCACTTCGATATGGCAGTCGGCGACCATCGAGGTGCCGACAAAACCCATCGCGCCCATGCCGATGCTGTTGCCGAGTTTCTTCAACTCCTGCTCCAGTTCGGCGACCTTTGGATCGGGATTCCGGTCGCCGACCACGCGCAAACACGCGGCCTGCTTGCCGAGCACCATGGTGGTATCTTTGGAGCCACCCAGACCCACCCCGACAATCGCCGGCTGGCAGGCGAGGCCGCGCTTGCCGAAAGCGATCAGGGTATCGAGGAAAAAGCGTTTGATTCCATCGATACCATCGCCCGGAAACAGCATGCGATAATCGGTCCCAAACAGTCCACCCTTATGCACCGTGGTAATGTCTATCCAGTCGGCGTCCGGCTCGAAACTCCAGTCGATTTCCGGCGCATTAATACCGACATTATTATTGTGATCGGTGCGCCAGAGCGGATGTACCCGGTTCGGGCGCAGCGGGATATCCTGTGTCGCACGCGCGGTGGCCGAGCGCAAGCTTGCTTCAAGAGCGACAAAACCACCCTCGAATTTTGCCTCGTTACCGATTTTCACATAGTAGCGCGGCAATCCGGTATCGGCACACATCGGTCGGCGGTCTTCACTCGCGGCGTCCCAGTTTTCTATCATGGTCTCGAGTACGAAGCAGGAAAGATCGCCCTTTTCCCATTTGGCCATATCCTCGATGCCGCGCCGGTAGTCTTCGGGGATATCAATCGCCGCGTTGGACATGATCTGCCAGGCTGCCTGTTCGATTTGACTCTGTTTTATCATTGCTCTCCCCCGTGATTCGAAGCTGCGGGCACATAGTCGTCGAGCAGAGACTCACCCGGCTTGACCATCGAAAACACCACTGGTGCCCGCTGCACCTCGATTTTATCAGGCACTCGCCGCGCCAGGGTGAAATAGGAATCTTCCAGACTACCGGTGTCGGTAAAGTCTTCGCGGTAGTGCGCACCGCGAGAATTTTCGCGCGACAAGGCCGCACTGGCAATAATTTCAGACACGTCGATCAAACTTTGCAGATTCAACCAGTCGTGCCAGCTCAAATTGAACACCCGGTTATCACTGGCGAGACCGGTTTCGAGTAACTCCGATTTGAGACTACCCAGTTTATCCAGTCCTCGATGCAATCCCTCGCTGGTTCGCAATACCCCAACGTCGTCCCACATGATATCCATCAAGGCGCTCCTGATCGAATTAATATTGCCCGCAGGCCTTGTAAATGGCAACAGTGTACGCTCGATTTCTTCCTCGACTCTCGATAGATCCGGATCCTGCCAGCTGTTTACACCGTGGAGATCAGCAGCCATCACGTCACCGGCGATGCCACCGAATACCGTGGAATTAGCCACGCCATTACCGCCCAGGCGATTGGCGCCATGCGCCCCGCCCGCGTCTTCCCCGGCTACATAAAGACCCGCGAGTTCGCAACGGGTGTCGGGCTCGACCACCACACCGCCCATTAAATAGTGCGCGGTGGGCACCACTTCGACCTGCCCTGCAGCGAGGTCGAAGCCGCAATCGGCACAGCGCCGCACCATACCCGGAAACTGTCGCGCTACATTGTCAGCGCCCAGATGGCTCATCGCGATAAACACCCCGCCATTGGGCGAAGTATTGCCTTTGCGCATTTCGGCATAAATGGCGCGACTGACGATATCGCGCGTGGCACGCTCGCCGGCCGGGTCATAGTTCGACATGAATCGCTCGCCCTCGCCGTTCAACAGGTAACCACCCGCCCCGCGCAAACCTTCTTCCAGCACGGTACCGGTCATACGTGTATCGAGTCCCGCGAGCAGGCCGGTTGGATGGAACTGAACCATTTCCATATCGCGCAGCACCAGGCCCGCGCGCAAGGCCATCGACAGGCCATCCATCGATTTATCCCCCGACGGCGTGTGGTAACGATACATGGTCGGGCCGCCACCGGTTGCGAGTAAAACCGCCCTGGCACGCACCAGGTGAAAATCCCCACTGTGCATATCGACCATCAATACCGCAGAAAGCGCCTTGCCTGCCCGATCCGGAATCAGTGCGAGCGCACGGTACTCTTCCATCATTTGCAGGGGCATTGCCCGAACCTGCTCCATCAAACGGCTGACGATTTCAATACCGGTCAGATCGCCCTTGTGCACCGTCCGGTCGAAGGTTTGCCCGGCGAAAGCCTTGTGATGCAGCGAGCCATCGGGATTACGGTCGAAAAAGCAGCCCAGTTCGTTTTCCAGTTCCTGCACGCGGATGATCGCGGTTTCGCACAACTTCATCGCCATATCCTGATGGGGTAGCCATTTTCCTCCATGAATAGTATCCATGAAGTGCCGTTCCACCGAATCCCCCGGGCTGAGCGCGACGTTATATCCACCCTGCACCATGCGCGTACAGCCACACTTGCCCAGCAGCCCTTTGACCGCGATGGTTACCTGTAATTCGGGCGCCGCCTTTTTCGCGTGTAGTGCGGCAAATAATCCCGCGCCACCACTGCCCAGGATCAGAATATCGGTTTTGTGGGTTTGATATTTCATTTCAATGTGTCTATGGGATTAGGCTCGATTGGTATTGTTCGATGAAGACGGAATACGCTCTAATATTTTATATCAATCGAGTCTGACTCCATTGATACTATTAAAAACAGGCAAGCCAGTATAAAAGACCCGGCCAGGGCAAATGCGGCGAGCGATTTTTGCCGGTTGCTCCAGGGCAAAAACTCGAGCGCGAGTAAACGCAAGCCACCAAACAAATGAACGGCGAGTAAAAACACCAGGCCAAATTCGGCAATTTTCACCATGGCTGAATCGCTCCAGCGCAATAATCTATCCATGGTTTCGGCATTTTCCAGCGCGAGTCCTAATACCAGGAAATGAAATGGTAAAAAGATCGCGAGACCAAGACCGGAGATTCGGTGCAACAGGAAGGCAAACCACAACGTATGATTTCTGTCAGGACGTAGCATCAGGCAACTACCGCGAACACCGCTCGCAACCCAGTCAGCATCAGGATGGCAAATAATAGCCAGCTAATCCCACCGAGCGCCGGGTCCCTGATCTTCAGCCACTCAAACATAACGACTCGCAACCCAATCGCCGCGTGGATCGAAACCGTCACCACGAACAGGCTGTAGGTACTACCCCAGAACAGGCTGCCCCGGGTGCGGGCTAGTATTTCCGTGCTATCCAGGCCACCCTGAATGGCAAAGATTATTACCCCCAGGTGCAACAATACCAGCGGCGCCATGATCATCGCGGTAATCCGTTGTAACAGGTACAGGCGGGTATCCAGCATGCTTATAACTCTCCCTTTAACGCAGCCATTGTCGCCATCCGTTTCAGACCTGCGATTGAAGCAGTCGGGTTCAGTTCGTTGGGGCAGTACCGGGCACAACTCTGGTGCGAATGACAATTATAGCACCCCGCGCCAGAGGCAACCGCCTTCAATCGGGGTAATTGGTACCGGTCGCGCTCATCGTTAAGTAACGACCAGGCACGATTGAGCGCGGCTGGCCCCAGGTAAGATTCATTCCAGCTCACAACATCGCAGGCGGCATAGCAAATAGCACAATTAATGCATTCGATTGCGGCGTTGGCAAGCTGTCGCCCCGGGGTGTCGGGTGACAGTCGAACGACGCTTTCATCTCTCGACTTGCCACCCCGAAACTGACCCTCCGCCTGTTTCCACCTGGCAAAAAACTCGTTCATGTCGCAAACCAGATCCCTGATCACCGGCATATTGCGTAATGGCTCGATGGTCAAACTATTGTGTTTCACCACTTTTTGTACATGGGTACGGCAGGCCCAGCGCGGAATTCCATTAATCGTCATCGCGCAGGACCCACACATACCGACCCGACAGGAAAATCGATAGCTAAGACCGGGGTCGATCTCGCGTTGTATCCAGGTCACCAGATCCAGAATGGTCTGGTTTTCCTGTTGAGGTACCTGGAATTGTTGCAGTTCGCCGGCTCTTACATCGCCACGCCACACCGATACGGAGAGGTATTTAGTATTTGCTTGCAACTTTTGTCATTTCACTACGAGTTATCCTTCGAGTGAAACTATTCACCAATTTTCAATAACTATCAATCAATAATTGAAAGCTCTATATTTTGTGAGTCGTTTCAAAAAATGGGCTAAACCACTTTGTCGCATGGCGTGTTACCGGCAAAAAATGCTTCCACGTTTTCGACCACGCGCATACCCATGGCTACCCGGGTTTCTTCTGTCGCGCTTCCCAAATGAGGGAGCAAAACAACATTCTCCATTGCCAGTAAAGCAGAGGATACCGCTGGTTCCTTTTCATACACATCAAGCCCTGCGCCCGCAATCTGGCCGGATTGTAAAGCAGTGACCAGTGCTGCTTCATCGACCACATCGCCCCGAGCGGTATTGATTAAAAAAGCCCCTGGTTTCATGGCCGCAAAAGCCTCGGCACCAATCAGGTGATAAGTCTCTTCCCCCCCAGGACAGTGTAATGATACAAAATCCGCATCGGCGAATACTTCCTCGGGGAATCACCGCGAGGCGTGATCGATACGATCTACCGCGAGTTTGGGATGACCGCGTTACAGATGGCGCAGCGATTCGGGGAAGATCAACTTTCTAAGACCGTCAAGGCGATGCTCGATAAGAACAAGCACTCCTTGGTCGATGTTGTTCATGCTGTCGAACCTAATTTCAGGCCATTGGAAGGGCTTGAGCCGAGGGTAGGCGACCATAAATTCCGATCTGTCTACTACGAGCCCGGCTCCGATAAGACGAATGCCTTACTCAAGCAGGAAGGCTTCGATGTATTTCCTGCGATGGCCCCTCGGTTCAACGTGAACTCCACGGACGCCTACGGATACGGTCCCGGTCATATAGGGCTCGGCGACGTAAAGAGCCTACAGCACCACGAACTCATGCGCGAAGAGGGAATCGAGCAGTCTGTTCGCCCGGCCATGAAAGCACCGGCCTCTCTGCGCCGCTCTCGGGTAATGACGACACCGAATTCGATTACCTACTACGACGACACCGCTAGGCCCGATTCTATATCCCCGTTACGCGATCATCGGTATGAACTCCAATTCTCTCAGGTCCCAATCGACAATAAAGAAGCGGCCATAGACGAAAACTTCTTTGTCGATCTATTCAAGATGATCTCGAACCTTGACCGTAGGGAAATAACGGCGCGAGAGATCGATGAGCGTCGTGAAGAAAAGCTATTCCTTCTTTCCCCGGTCGTAGAGAACAACAACGACGAGTTTCTCGATCCGCTGGTCGATATTTCCTTCTCGGAAATGGTGCGTACCCGCCAGGTCCCAGATCCGCCGCCCGAGATCGAAGGGTTGCCGCTCAAAGTCGAATATGTCTCTATCCTCGCAGACGCGATGAAGCTAGT
>JADFMY010000040.1 GCA_022563685.1 Pseudomonadota bacterium
TCAAACAAAATGAATTCAAACAAATTATTATTGCTTGAATGCTACTTTGAGGAATTAGAAAATGCTCAAGTTCGAGCCGCAGAGCTTTTCTCGAATGATCGATATCATTTAGAAGGAATAACGATCTTGATGTGCCATGTAGCTGCAATCTCAGCAGCTCGCTACCCAGATCAAAAAGATTGGGCTTCCTTTAAAGAATTAGTAAAGCATTATTCTGGTTACCACGACCTGTTTGAGAATATTGATCTTTTGTTTTTTTATCAGTGGACCAGTTCTAAACTTGCAAACGACACGGTATATAAAAAGCTAAAAAATTATGACAAAATCTTGGAAATATTAAAAGGTAGGTTCGGTACCGATGAGCAAATCAAAGAAAATGATATTCGTTACCAGAAGAGAGAGGAGCTTTCAGAAATATTGGAATCATCAAATACCTTCGCATTTGATCACGATAATTTTATGCAGTACATCGAATTGTTCTCGAACAATCAAATATTTTATACGTATGCTAGGTGTGAGGCGGTCCACAACAATGACTTTCCTCTGATTAATATTGGCTATACCTTTCCTGACATGCAACCAACCTATACACCAAATCATCAAATCACGGGTGAAGTCATTAATAATTCATTATCAAAAATTATTGCCACTCTGAAGAGAGAATGCCTCTCTAATTGTAAATGGCCTCAAGAACTGTAAACAACGCATGCAGTCGGACACATTGCTGCTCGCTCGCAGCGATGTATCGCTGACGCGGAGCGTTCAAGGTCTAGAAAGGGTCGACTCCCGCCTTTTGATTTGAAGTCACGGACGGAAAAAACGGCACATTGCAGCCGTTGATCTAGTTAATAATAAATGAGAACATCTGGCGGTATATCACGACATTCGCACCAGAAAAACAATCAACCGCTAGGTTTTTGCCAGACTATTAGGTATCGAATATGTCTTTTTTAACCGCCTTTTTTTACGATCGATTCATGGCTAAAGCAGAAGAAGCATGCCTGAAAGATTGGAGACAAGAACTTCTAAAACAGGTGAGTGGTGACGTTTTAGAAATTGGCGCTGGTACGGGTGCAAGTATCGGGTTTTACTCTGATCGCGTTACTAATCTTGTTCTTACCGAACCAGATAAACATATGTGCAAGCTCTTAAAACTAAACGTTTCTAATCGTAGTCTAGAAAATATTCAAATTTCCGACGGTACAGCAGAACAAATTCAAGCTGACGACGAATCATTTGATTTTGTCGTGGCTTCATTAGTCTGTTGCTCACTCTCGAATCTTGAGACTGGCTTACATGAAATTAAGCGTGTATTAAGACCAAGAGGTAAACTTGTCTTTCTGGAACATGTTGCTGCTGCCGATGGTACTTCGCGAAGACGCTGGCAAAACAGATTTAATCCTATTTGGCGAACCTTTATGGGAAATTGTCACTTAAATCGGGAAACGGAACAGGCAATACTTAGTGCGGGGCTCAATATAAAGGAGATTAAGAGGGAGAGCATGCGTAAGGCTATACCGATTGTTCGACCAACAATACGAGGAATTGCAGAAAAAGCCTGACAACACTTACACCCGGTTACCGCAAATCGCCGCTCCTAGTGAAGTTTAATCTTAAGTAAATGTCTCAGTTGGGTCGATAGTGTCTATTTGCCGTAGCGAGGCTCAACGACCGCTTAGGGTATAGTAAAGAGGCGTTTTAACTGCAGCCGATTGAACCGGCACTGTGAGTAAAATCAGATATAAGCCAATTCATAATCTACCGTATGGTGAATCTTGAATATAGTGTCAGCTATACGATTTCCTTCGGAAAAGGTGGTTAAAAGAGGACGCATTTATTTATTTTGAAGTGACAGTTGGAGGTCAGCTTATGGGCCGCACATAGTAGTTATTAACTGTAGTGGAACCCTGCGACCGCGTAGGGCATGGTTTAGAGCTATTCTAGCTTTACATCCGGTAAAATTTTCCGGTAGCCTTACCTCGATAATGAAGCTGCCTCGGGGGCGGGGATGACGACAGCGATAAAAACAAAAAAACCAGGACACCAGTGATAGAGCTACTGGTGTGCCTGGTTTAAAGTTACAACCGAAGAGCGCGTGTAACACTAATCCCAGTTGAGCGCGCCACCGGTCTGATACTCGGTGACGCGGGTTTCAAAAAAATTCTTCTCCTTTTTCAGGTTTGCCTGTTCGTCAAGCCACGGCAGTGCAATTTTAGCACCGGGGAATGGCGTTTCGTGGTGCAAATTGGTTGCACGGCGGTTGGCGATAAAGCGGAACTGGCCGATATGGTCTTCCGCGCTATAGCCAAGAATTGGTTCGGGTAACAGGAAGTGAGCGTATTGCGCCTCGGCTGCTTCGGCCTCTTCCCACATATGCTGGATTATTTTCGGGTCGAGTTTGACATTTTCTTCGAGGACTATTTGTTTGCAAACACGTATGCCAAACGACGCGTGCAATACCTCGTCGCGCATGATGTACTGTAGTTGCTCGCCAGTGCCTTTCATCAAGCTGCGGCGTTGCAGTGCGAAGATCGGGCTGAAACCATTGTAGAACCAGGTGCCTTCAAAAACTGCGGCAAAAAAGATATAGGCCATCAGGAAGTTTTCCAGCTCGTCTCGGTCGTTGAGGTCGATATTGGCGCGCAAAACTGAGGCGAGGCGTTGATTGCACATTTCGATCTTGTGGTTAATTTCCGGTACGACCCGGTACCTGTTATATATTTCACCCTGATCCAGCCCTATGGTTTCAATGCAATGCTGGTAAGCCCAGGTATGCACCGCTTCTTCGAAAACCTGGCGAGCCTGATAAATCTGTAGTTCCGGTGCGGTCATTTTTTCCATCACCGCAAGCCCGATGTTGCGCATCGCCAGGATGTCGGAAGTGGTCAGATAGGACAGTACATTTTCGTAAACATGGCGTTCTTCCAGCGTCAATTTGTGGTGGTAATCGTGGACATCCTGGGACATGTTGATATCCAGTGGTGTCCAGTGGTTTTTGTTCGCATTTAAAAAGTATTCCCATGCCCAGGGGTATTTGAACGGTGCTAACTGGTTTATATCGGCCAAACCATTCACCACGCGTTTATCATCCGCATTAATTGGTTTCGCGGCTACCGGGTCGATCGCAGGCCTCTGCATACCTGAGGCCCGGGCGATGACGCCTTGTACCTTGTCGATATCCTGACCGGTCGGCATTTTAACCGGCTCGGTGCCACCGCCTGACGATTCGAGGCTGGGGGCTGGCATCCTGGGTGCCGGTGGTGCCAGAGGATCATCCCAATTTAACATCCAGGCCTCCTGTATTGTTTGCCGTTGGAGTCGATTACTGACATGCGTCACATTCCGCGTCGAGGATCGAACATACTGTTGACTCGGGTTTTACCACGGTGTTTGCAGGCGCATTGGCGGTGTTTTTCTCTACCGCTGTGGCGCCCAGTGAGCGCAGGTAATAGGTAGTCTTTAATCCACGAACCCAGGCCAACTTGTACAGGTTGTCGAGTTTTTTACCCGAGGGCTCGGCCATATATAAATTGAGTGACTGACCCTGATCGATCCATTTTTGTCGGCGCGAAGCCGCTTCTACCAGCCAGCGTGAATCAACTTCAAACGCGGTGGAGTAAATCCGTTTTAACTCATCTGGTACACGGTCGATACTCTGCACGCTGCCATCGTAGTACTTCAGGTCGTTGACCATGACGTCGTCCCAGATGCCCTGTGCTTTTAAATCGTCTACCAGATAGGGGTTGACCACGGTGAATTCACCAGACAGGTTGGATTTGACAAACAGGTTCTGGTAAATCGGTTCGATCGACTGACTAACCCCACAGATATTCGAGATGGTTGCCGTCGGAGCGATCGCCATGGTGTTGGAATTACGCATGCCGATACTGACGACCCGTTGACGCAGGCTATCCCAGTTCATGCGAGAACTGTCGTCCTGCTGAAGATATTCGCCACGCACTGCCTTTAGATCTGCGATCGAATCGATGGGTAAAATCCCCTGACTCCAGAGCGATCCCGCGTAGCTGGAATAGGTGCCACGTTCTTCGGCAAGCTGGGTCGATGACTGAATCGCGTAGTAACTCACTACTTCCATCGACTGGTCGGCGAACTCGATTGCTTCCTCAGAGGAATAGGCGATGTGTTGTTTGTACAAAGCATCCTGAAAACCCATGATTCCAAGGCCAACGGGTCTATGTCGCAAGTTAGACCTACGAGCCTGTGGCACACTGTAATAGTTGTAATCGATGACGTTGTCGAGCATGCGCATCGCGGTATTTATAGTTTTTTCCAATTTTTCCAGATTCAGCCCTTTTTCATCCACGTGCTGTGCTAAATTAACCGAACCAAGGTTACATACCGCGATTTCGGTATCCGAGGTATTCAGGGTAATTTCGGTACACAGATTAGATGAATGCACCACGCCCGAATGCCGCTGTGATGAGCGAATATTGCAAGGATCCTTGAAAGTGATCCAGGGGTGGCCGGTTTCAAATAACATGCCGAGCATCTTGCGCCAAAGATCCGTAGCCGCCATGCGACGGAAAGATTTTATCTCGCCTCGATCGGCTTTCGCTTCGTAAGCGGTATAAGTAACTTCAAATTCTTCACCGTACTGATCGTGCAAATCTGGGGTTTCATCGGGTGAAAATAAGGTCCACTGGCCCTCTTCCACAACCCGTTTCATGAACAGATCGGGAATCCAGTTCGCGGTATTCATATCGTGCGTACGACGGCGTTCTTCGCCGGTATTCTTGCGCAGATCCAGGAAGTCTTCGATATCCAGGTGCCAGGTTTCCAGATAGGCGCACATCGCACCTTTACGCTTGCCGCCCTGGTTTACTGCAACCGCGGTATCGTTGGCTACCTTCAGGAATGGAACCACGCCCTGAGACTTGCCATTGGTACCCTTGATGTGCGAGCCCATGGCTCGTACCCGGGTCCAGTCATTGCCCAGGCCACCGGCGAATTTCGACAGCATCGCATCGTCCTTGATGGCACTGAAAATGCCATCCAGATCATCAGGAATCGTAGTCAGGTAGCAACTGGAAAGCTGTGGTTTCAGGGTGCCCGAATTGAACAGCGTCGGCGTGCTACTCATGAAATCGAAAGAAGACAGCAGGTTATAGAATTCGATCGCTCTTGCTTCGCGATCGACTTCATTGATTGCCAGGCCCATCGCCACGCGCATAAAAAATGCCTGTGGCAGTTCGAAGCGCACATCGTGGTAATGAATGAAATAACGGTCGTACAGGGTTTGTAGCCCCAGGTAAGTAAACTGGTTGTCCCGGTTTGGCTGTAATGCTTTTCCCAGACGTTTCAGGTCGAACTTCAGTAGCTCCTTATCGAGTAATTCGAGCTTGGCTGCTTTCTTGATGTAATGCCTGAAGTAGTCGGGGTAGCGCGTGGCCATTTCCCTGTAGGTAGCGGTCGGTGCGCCATCGTTGATGAAGGTCAGCGATTCGTTACGTAATTCATCCAGTAGTAATCGCGCAGCGACATAGGAATATTCGGGCTCGCGGTCAATCATTCCACGTGCACTCATCAACAGGGTCGGGCCGACGTCTTTTGCCGGCACACCGTCGAACAGATTTTTAATCGTCGCGCGATACACTTGCTCGAAATCGGTGCTTTCCAGGCCGGCGCAGGCTTCTTTGCTAATCGTCTTCAGGCGGGCGGTGTCGAGTGGAACCCTGCTGCCATCTTTAAGTTTGACGTTCAGATCAGTGATTTCAGCATCGTCCTGTGGAGTGGTTCCATTTTCGCGCTGTTGAGCCCTGGCAATGGCACGTTGCTCACGATATAGCACATAGGCGCGGGCTATTTTCTGTTCGCCATTGCGCATCATTGCCAGTTCGACCTGATCCTGAATATCTTCGATATGGAAAGTACCACCGTCGGGTTGACGCCGGGTCAGGGCTTCAACCACCAGGTTTGTCAGTTGCGCCACTGTTTCATGAACTCGGGTGGACGCTGCTGCTTGCCCGCCTTCTACTGCGAGGAAAGCCTTGGTCATAGCAACCGCAATTTTATTCTTGTCGAAGCCGGTCAACTTTCCGTTGCGCCGAACCACATTGTAGCTTTTACTGAGTGCGTTATTTTGCTCGTCGGCAATATTGCCGGTTGGATTTACCGCGGCAGAAGGAGCCTCCGTGAGCGGTGATTCGATATTTTGCATATTAAAGCCTTTTCCGTATATCAGGTTACTCTTGTAATAATCGTCTTCGTCAACCTGCTCGCCAGAAATTACTGCTTCCTGATGACATTTCTCCGGCCCACTAAAACAGCCTTTCAATTCGTTAAAACACACCCTGTGCACCTGGCTAATCCTTCCCTGTTAACAGTTAAAGTAATTTCTAACTGTCGATCCCAAATGGTTGTCCGCTAGACAAACCTGGATATTTTTAGCTTGTGTGACTACTCTTTATTAGATTTTGTAATTATAGCTTTTTAAGCCATGAGATACAATATAATGTGTATGGTGTCGAGGTCAAGCACATTATGTTGTGTATTGCCCTGTGGATGGGAAGGGCAAATCTTGTGGATAAGTTGGGAAAAAATACTAAAATTGGCTTTTTGTAAGGACTTTTTATCGATCGGGTTACTATTGCTCGCTGATCAAAAACATCAAAAATTATTATCAGGCACAGCAGACTATAAAAAAATTGACTACTAAGGAACCTCTGAATAATTCATCCTTGAATTCTCAGAGGACGACAAACGAAAAGTTTCATTTTCGTTTGTCTCACAAAATCAATGCCTTAGCGGCACTGATTTTGGCAGTACCTCCATGTACTGCCGGAAGGTCTGAATAAATCAGACCTTCCCTAAGCCGTAAATTGCAACAGGCGGTAAATATTATTGAGTTTTAGCCAGAGAATCAGAGGATTAACTATTAATGAATCAGCAATCTGATATTCCTCGACACCGCTTAGGCATAGACCTGGGCGGCACCAAGATCGAGGCGGTCGTTCTCAACGAGCTATTACACCCGGTCTATCGTAAAAGAATGGATACGCCAGCCGAAGACTATGATCGCGTGTTGCAATCGATCGTCGAGCTCGTGCATCAGGCTGAGACAGAATTAGAGATAAAAACCAGGATAGGTATAGGCACACCCGGCGCCATATCCCCACGTTCGGGATTGCTGAGAAACTCGAATACCGTGTGTCTGAATGGAAAACCATTTGTTGCCGATATCCAGGAATGCCTGCAGCGACCGGTTAAAATTCAAAACGATGCCAATTGTTTTGCCCTGTCCGAAGCCTTAACCGGTGCAGGGAAAAATTACTCGGTTGTGTTTGGCGTTATTTTAGGAACCGGAACCGGCGGAGGTCTGGTGATCAATCAGACCCTGTTAACCGGGCTACACGCGATATCCGGCGAGTGGGGTCACAACCCTTTGCCCTGGCATAAAGAGACGGATGGTTCGCCACCGTGTTATTGCGGAAAATCAGGCTGTATCGAAACCTTTGTCTCCGGTACCGGTCTGGAAGGCGAGTACCAGCGCCGCCACGCAGAGGCCCTGAGTAGTCGACAAATTGTACAGGGTGCAAGGGAAGGCGTTGAAACCTGCGTACAGGCGATGGAGCGTTATTTTGATCAATTAGCAAGAGCGCTGGCTCACGTGGTCAATATCATTGACCCGGATGTCATTGTGCTGGGTGGGGGAATGTCGAATATCGAGGAAATATATCGCCAGTTACCCAATCGACTTGGTGACTATGCTTTCTCCGATTATTTTGCCACGCCAATTATTCCAGCCCGGCATGGAGATGCTAGCGGAGTGCTTGGTGCAGCAATGCTTTAACCCGTAAATTGCACCAAGGCGGGTTAGGCAAGCACAAGCGATGCAAGGCCCAGGAAAGCAACGATGCCTATTACGTCGGTAAAGGTGGTTAGAACTACGCTACCTGCGATAGCCGGATCTACGCCTATTTGGCGCAACAACACCGGGATTACCGCACCCGCGAAAGCGCCGGCAAGCAGATTGATAAGCAGTGCAAATCCAATCACCAGGCCGATATTGAAATTTCCGAACCACAGTATGGAAAACGTGGCGACTACCAGGGCCCATACCAGGCCATTCAGTAAACCGACCGTGACTTCCTTTTTAATTAATGAGTTGTAGTTGGAGCTGCCAAGCTGCCCAAGCGCCAATCCACGAATTACCAGTGTCAGTGTTTGCGATCCCGCAATTCCGCCCATACTCGGTACGATAGTGATCAGAATCGCCAGCGCGACTACCTGGTCAAGTATGTCTTCAAATATACCGATCACGCCGGCAGCCAGAAATGCGGTCAACAGGTTGATACCTAACCAAAGGCCTCTTCGTCTGGCATTGGTGAGTGCGGGAGCAAACATATCTTCATCTTCTGAAAGTCCCGCTCTACTCATGATCGAGTGATCCCCTTGATCGCGAATGACGTCGACCACGTCATCGATAGTAATGCGGCCTATCAATTTGTGCTCTTGATCGACAATCGGTGCACTGATCAGGTCGTAATTTTCAAACTCGCGCGCAACTTCGGTCTCGGATATATGCGCGTACATCGCACTCACGTCGGTACGCATAATGTTTTTCACCAGCACATCCGGGTCGTTGGTGAGCAAATCACGCAGGTACAGTGCGCCAAGATAATGATCGTGACGATCGGTAACAAACAATTGATCGGTTTGATCCGGCATTTCTGAGCGAATCCGCAGATAGCGCAGGACGACATCGAGGGTCACATCGGCGCGGATAGTAATCTGATCGATATTCATCAGACCACCTGCGGTATCGTCGCTATACGATAGTACCGATTCGAGTTTAGCGCGTTTTTGTGCGTCGATCGTATGTAGAATGCTGACCAGTTTTTCGGTCGAAAGCGACAGTAAGATGTCGGCCTGGTCGTCAACATCAGGCAGGGTTTCAATGATGGTCGCTATTTCGTCGGAACTGAGTTCCTTTAGTTTGTTGTCGCGTACCTCGTCTCCGGTTTCGAGTAGTACCGCGCCCAGGTAGGCAGGGTCGATATGCGGCCAGATAAGATCGCGTTGCGGCGATGGCAACGAATCGAATAAATCGGCTATTTCCGCAATGCTGATGGCTTCGAGGATATTTGCAATGGCTTTGCTATCGTCGATTTCGAGCGCCGACGATATATCCTGGCGTAGCTGTTCGATATTATCTTCAATCATGGCACGGATGGTTGGTTACAAATTGCTCAAGTGTAACAGACCATCCACCGACTGATAGAGTCGGGGTATTTGCTGGTGGGATCTTGGGAACCTCTAATCGAGTAAGGAGTGAAACGCGTTATTCGGCCTCATCGAATCGATTGTTAATTAATGCAACCAGGGCTTCCATACAGGACTCTTCATCACTGCCGTCAACCTGCAACACCACTTCGGTGCCCTTACTCGCCGCCAGCATCATCACGCCCATAATGCTTTTAGCGTTAACGCGGTTGCCCTGTTTATCAATAAAGATATCGCTTTCAAACTGACTGGCTTTGTTGACCAGTTTTGAAGCGGCGCGTGCGTGCAGACCGAGTTTGTTGTTAATAGTCAGGTTTCGCGAAATCATTTTACCAACCCCAGGTAATGCCTTTTCCTGCACCTTCAATCGCTAACGCAGTTAGCTGATCAAGATCCTGTCTGCTCAAATTATGAGTGATAACCAGTATCCTGACACTCACGAGATATCCCGGTGGCGCACCGAAGTATTATATCTTTGTTGCAGTAATTCGCCTGCAATTTTTTCCACCAGGTAGACCGACCGATGTTGGCCGCCAGTGCATCCGATCGAAACTGTCATATAACTGCGATTTTCTTTTTTGATACAGGGTAGCCAGGTTTTAAGAAATTCGCTGATTGACTGAAACATCGCATTTACTTCTTCAATATTTTCAAGATAGGCGATGACCGACGCATCCCTGCCGGTGAGTGGCTTGAGCCGTTCTTCCCAGTGAGGATTGGGGAGGCAGCGAACGTCGAAAACGAAATCGGAGTCAGCGGGCAGGCCATGTTTAAACCCAAAGGACTGAATAAGAATAGCCAGCGTTGTACCTGTATTGGGTAGTAGACGTTCCACGATGGTCTGCCTCAGCTCGTGAACCTTAAGTGTCGAGGTGTCGATGATCAAATCGGCGTTAGCGTTGATGTTTTTTAACAGGTCGCGTTCGAGATTGATCGCATCGACCAACGGTAGATCAGGCCTGGATAAGGGATGCTTACGCCGGGTTTCGCTAAAACGGCTTAACAGTTGACTGTTATCAGCGGTCAGGAACAGGATTTCGATCATAAAATCGATCGACCTGAGCTGCCCGATGATGTCTTCAAAATGATCCAGATCATCGACACCGCTTCTGGCATCTATCGCGACCGCAGTCAAGTCATAAAGCGGTGGTTTCGAATTGACCATGGTATCGATAAATTTCGGTAGCAATTCTATCGGTAAATTATCAACGCAAAAGAAGCCGGCATCCTCGAGCGTATTCAAAGCAACCGTTTTTCCTGAACCAGACAGGCCGCTGACAATAACCAGTTTCACCGCCTGGACTCCGTATGCCCGGAAGGAAAGAAGCCAGTCATTTTGTCCGCTGGCCGCGAGATTTTTATCTCCTGTTCCAGACCGATTTCAGCGGAGGCAGATGTCAGTTCTAATTTTTGTTGGTATTGATTGGGAAACTCGCTAATTTTGAGCGAAGGGATCATTGCTCGGCTGCGTCGATGATGCGCACGATGTCATCAACAGAACTGGCATTTCGAATATCGGCGCGAACCTGGTCCTGCGAGAATATTTTAGCCAACGATGACAGGATTTGCAGGTGCTCGTCGGTCGCGTTTTCGGGAATGATAATACAAAAAACCAGATCGACGGGCTGCTGATCCATGGCTTCGAAATCCACTGCCTGTTTGAGCCGAATGAAACAACCTATGGTAGAGTCGAGTTTAGCAAGCCGGGTATGCGGTATCGCAAACCCATTGCCCAGTCCGGTACTGCCGAGTCTTTCACGGTCGAGCAGGTTGATATAGATAGTTCTCTGGGTTAAAGCGAACTGTTTCGAGATGGTGCCAGCAATGAATTCCAGTAGTCTTTTCTTACTGGAGATATCTGGATTAATGAAGATGAGCTCTGGAGACAAAAGTGCAGAGATTGTCATTAGGTCTAAATGCTTAAAATCTGGTTAGCTTAAAATAATGCGCGCATCTTAATCCAATCGACTCAGTATGCAAGTGTTAAGGAGCCTAAGAGATAGAGATTCCGGAAAAATCGGGTGCTGGTACTCTTTCAACATGATAATTACGGTTTCAGAGGCACAGCACCCGTTGGACCGATTACGCCACCTGCGGTACAGGACCTCTGGTGCGATGGCTTTTTAGTTTTTCTTTATGTTTTTTACCCTGTCGGTCAAGTTTGTCCACGAGGCAATCTATCGCAGCGTACATATCCTCTTGCACATCTTCCGCATGCAAATTACCGCCGCTGACATGCAGGGTCGCTTCGGCCTTGTGCCGCAGCTTTTCGACGGTGAGTACTACGTGAATATCAAGCGCCCGGTCGAAATGACGATCCAGTCGCTCGATTTTTTCATGCACGTAGTGCCGCATAGAATCGGTGATTTCTATGTGATGGCCGCTTAAACTTATTTGCATAATTAACCTCCGTAAGTTGGTTGATCCGCATCGCTGTGGATCACAGGTGTCTCAAAAGAGACGCTTTCGCTCATTAGATGGCTGTATTTTCATCGCTTCTCGGTATTTTGCTACCGTCCTGCGCGCTACGTTTATACCCTGGTCGCCTAACAACTGAGCAATTTTATTATCGCTTAATGGTTTCTCCTGTCGCTCGGCGGCGACGAATTTCTTAATGATGGCGCGAATCGCAGTAGCGGAACATTCACCACCATCAGATGTACTGACATGACTGGAAAAAAAATACTTGAATTCCAGTATACCCCTGGGAGTATGCATATATTTAAGCGTTGTTACGCGTGAAATGGTCGATTCATGCATCTCGAGTTGCTCGGCAATATCGCGTAACACCATTGGTTGCATGGCTTCTTCACCGTAATTCAGAAAGGCCTGCTGGCGTTCTACAATAGCGCGTGCCACGCGTAACAGGGTTTCGTTGCGGCTCTGCAAACTTTTGATAAACCAGCGTGCTTCCTGCAAATGATCTTTCAGGTAAGTATTTTGTTCGCTGTTATCCCTGCGTTTGATTAGCCCGGCATACTGGTCGTTAACGCGTAATCGTGGCGCATTTTCCAGATTCATGTCCACGTGCCATTTTCCTGCGCGCTTGCTCACGTACACATCAGGAATAATGTACTCGGCATGATTTTCACTGATCAGGTGCCCGGGATGGGGATTGGTAGTCTGGATCAGTTTGATAATCTCAGCCAGCTCGGCGTCGTTGACCTGAAGTCGTCTTTTTAGCAGGGCAAAGTCGTTGCTCGCCAGGTGTTCCAGGTAGTTGTCGACCAGTGACAGCGCTTTGGCCAGATGCGGGGTATCGTCGGCGTACTGACTTAGCTGTAGGTGCATGCAGTCAGCGGGTGATCGGGCGGCTACGCCGACCGGGTCAAAATGCTGCACCAGGTGAAGAATGGCTTCTACTTCGTCGAGTTCGATTTCATCGTTTTGAGCCTTCAACCCGGAATAAATGTCTTCGATAGACTGGTTCAAATAGCCGGAATCATCGGTGGAATCGATGACAGCGAGGCCGATGTCATGGTCGGTGTCTGACAGGCGCGCCCCGTCGAGTTGCCATAATAGATGTTCGTTCAGTGCATCGATTGTCCTGGCCTGATTTTCGAACATATCGCGATTGTCTTCACGATTACTCTGTGTCTGGGTTGGCGATACGGGTAGATTATCGTAAATTTCTTCCCAACGGGTATCGATTTCCAGTTCGTCGGGCAAGATTTGCTCGGCACGATTTTCCGAGACGGTATCTGCGCTGGTTTTAATTTCGGTGATATCCTCACCATTCGAGTCCTTTTCCTGCGGTGTCTCAGATTGCTTGAGGGTGACCTCGGTGAGATTATCTTCCTGTTCGAGCAAAGGGTTGGCGTCCAGAACTTCCTGTATTTCGGCCTGTAGTTCGAGAGATGACAATTGCAACAGTTTGATCGCCTGCTGTAATTGAGGTGTCATCGTAAGGCTTTGTCCTAGTCGCAGTTGCAGGCTTTGCTTCATAGGCGGGGCTGTCCCTGGCATGAGATTCTATATAAGGAATTGTTAGCTCTCATAGTGTAGTTATAGCCTAAAATCCTCTCCCAAGTAAATCTTTCTGACAATTTTATTTTCCAGTATTTGATCTGGATCACCGTCAGCCAGAATTTTGCCCTCACCCATGACGTAGGCGCGATCGCAAATACCCAGTGTTTCCCGTACGTTATGGTCGGTAATTAGCACACCGATACCGCGACTGGCTAATTGTCGAATGATATTCTGAATCTCGATCACCGAAATTGGATCTACCCCGGCGAAGGGTTCGTCGAGCAGGATAAAGAGAGGTTCGTTGGCCAGAGCCCGTGCAATTTCGACTCGGCGACGCTCGCCGCCCGACAGCGAAATACCACTGTTTTCACGAATATGGGTGATCTGGAAATCTTCCAGCAACGTTTCCAGGGCCTGTTGTCTTTGCGGTTGATCCAGATCCTTGCGCAACTGCAGTACGGCCATAATATTGTCTTGCACCGACAGGTTTCGAAATATCGAAGCCTCCTGCGGCAGGTACCCAATCCCTAGTTGCGCTCGCCGGTGGATAGGCAGGTGATCGATAACCATATCATCAAGCGTAATCGTTCCGCTATCGTTATTAATCAGGCCGACAATCATGTAAAAACAGGTCGTTTTGCCTGCACCGTTGGGTCCAAGCAAGCCGACGATATCGCCACTCCCTACCTGTAGCGAAATGGATTTTACCACTTCGCGGTCGCGGTAAGATTTGGCCAGCTCGACCGCCTCCAGGCTGTGCCCGGGGGTCGTGCCTGAAGCAGGGTTTTCCATTATTGCTATTTGGGCTGGATCAGCATTTTGACCCGGTCATCCGAATTCGAACCACCGGCCTGGATACTCTCATTGTCGGTATTGATACGAATCGTGTTGCTTTCGATGGTATCGCCCCTGTGGCTTAATCTGGCGTTCCCCAGCAGAATTAGTGTTGACTCTGCCTCTCGATACTCGAGCCGGTCTGCCTGACCGGTTATTTCCTGTTGTTCGTTATTAAGCTGACGAAATGTCGCTGGAGAGCCGGTTAATTCCATCAGGGTCAACTCGTTTTGATCGTTGAAATGTATCACCAGCCGCTCCGAGCGAAGTGCCAGACTACCCTGATTGAGGCGCACGTTACCAGAATAAATACTAATGTTTTCGGTGTCTCTGATCTCAAGGCTATCGGCTTCGATCTCGATAGGCTGATCTCGATCTGTGGAAAGCGCCAATAGCGTTGAAGGCAGCACTAGAAATACCAGGGTAAGGAGGCTAGCTATTTTCATTATAATATACCGCTTTGGTATTCTTTAACTTATAGACCTGATTGTGCAAATCAAACACCGCCTCATCGGCGGCGATAAGGGCATTTGACAACTCAATCACCAGGCCCTGATCGGCCACGAACAGGTCTCGGTCGGGATCGAAAAAAATGCTTTCCGACCGCACCAGCATAGAATCGCCCCCCATTTTTTGCATCACCACATTATCGCTTAATTGCATCGTGTTCGACCGGTGGTACAGTTCGCCAATAACGGCTTCGACTCGCCAGTGGTCATTAGTTTCGTAAACCAGCAAGACCGGCGCCTCGATACGGCTGACATCATCCTCGGTGTAGTGTTCGAGATAACGGCTTTGAAACTGATAGTCGAGATTACCGGTTTTGTCGATCACACGATAGGTAAAATCGGTCATAAAATAATCGATATCGGAAGGTATATCGAGCGCTGGCCTGGTTACTAAAGAAGTGGAAAGCGACTGGTAAATCCATCCAGCAGCGATGGCAAACAAACCCGCGATCAGCACGACGCCTATGATAGAAGGTTTCATTTAGAAGGTTTCATTGCGAATACCCGGTTAAAACCCGATTAATATCCAGTGTTAGCACTCGAATCTCCTGTGCCTGGTTTTAAAAGCTAGCCAGCAATAGAAAGGCTATACTACACCGGCTCTTAATAAATCATGCATGTTTAACGCGCCCTGAACGAGATTATTTTCGTCGACAACCAGGAGCGCATTGATTTTTTTGTCGTGCATCAGATTAAGCGCTTCGGTGGCGATACGATCTGCATCGATGGTGACGCAATTTGCCGTCATGAAGTCCTTTACCAGGGCTGTCTCAATGTTGGGCATTTTTTCGAAAGTACGGCGCAAATCCCCATCGGTGTAAATTCCGACCAGCTTCGAAGTTTCGGGGTCGATAACCCCGGCCATGCCGAGACTCTTGTTAGTCATTTCCATCAAGGTTTGTTTCAGGCTGTACTCGGGGTTGACCAGCGGAATCGCCTCACCGGTATGCATTATATCGCTGACGCGTAAAAGCAATCGACGGCCCAGGTTGCCACCAGGATGCGATAAGGCAAAATCTTCTTCGGTGAATCCGCGTGCCTGCAATACCGCGACGGCCAGGGCATCGCCCATAGCCAGCGAAGCCGTAGTACTCGACGTGGGGGCCAGCCCCAGTGGGCAAGCTTCCTTGCTGACGCTGACATCCAGATTAATATCGGCAGCGCGCGCGATAGTCGACTGTGTCTTGCCGGTCAACGCGATGAGCGGTATCGACAGGCGCTTCAAAAGTGGCAGCAACAGTGTGACTTCGCTGGTTTCGCCGGAATTGGACAGGGCTATGAGCAGGTCTTCCGAGGTGATCATGCCGAGGTCGCCGTGGCTTGCCTCGGCAGGGTGCATAAAAAAAGCGGGCGTGCCGGTGCTCGCCAGTGTAGCGGCAATCTTGTTGCCGATATGGCCGGACTTGCCCATGCCGGTAACGACGATGCGGCCTTCGCAGCCGAGTATCAACTCGCAAGCTCGATGAAAATTCTGGTCGAGACGTTGTGTCAGGGCCGCAATTGCTTCAGATTCGGTTTTTAAAACGGCCAGACCTAACTCGATGAAAGCGTGTTCGGTCATATTATGAGTTACCTGTAGTGACACTATAATACAAATATAGCTGGTAAATGACAAAACAGGCGATCAGACAGGAGCCCTTGGTGCGGGATAGTTGTAGCGAACTGGAGAGCGGAAATCGAGCCATTGCGTAAAGCAGAATTGTCAGTCCTACAACCACGGGTAAATCGCGCGTTATCGCGGAGGCGTCAACGCGAAAACTGGTAATGACGGATGGGATACCGATCACGGCCAGAGAATTGAATAGATTGGAGCCGATAACATTACCGATTGCCAGATCGGGTTCCTGCTTTTTCAGGCTTGCGAGCGATGCTGCGAGCTCGGGCAGGCTGGTACCCAGCGCGACGATAGTGAGCCCGATAATTAACTCGCTAATCCCGAACGCATGGGCGATATTGGTAGCGCCCCAGACCAGCAATTTTGAACTGCCTACCAAAAATATCAGACCCAATACGATCCAGCTACAGGCAGCCTTAAAACTCATGCCTCCTGGTATCTCCGCTATGGGCACATCGTCCTCACCCTGTTCTGCTTTTAGCCGGTGAGATTTCACCAGAAACCAGAGCATCGCCGCTAATACAACCAGCAACAGACCACCGTCGAAGCGGTTTAATGCGCCATCGTACAGACACCAGATCATCACCGTGGTGGCGATGAGCAACAGCGGAAACTCTCGGCTAAGTATTTCTTTAGCGATCGGTACCGGAGTAATCAGGGCGGTGATGCCCAGAATCAGACCGATATTGGCAATATTGGAACCCAGCGCGTTTCCGATGGCGATATCGGGGGTTTCCTCCAGCACCGAGATAACGGAAACCAGAATTTCGGGTGCAGATGTGCCAAAGCCAATGATAGTGATGCCGATAATCAGCGAAGAAACGCCGAGGTGTTTAGCGAGGGCAGATGCGCCTTCGACGAAATGATTGGCACTCCAGACCAGTACTACCAGTCCAGCCGCCACAGCGCCGAAAGATATTAACATCCCAGGAGCCTAATCGATTTCAAGACTATAAAGAACGAGATCAAAAGTCAGCGGTCGAGGTGAACAGCCCGACGCGCAAATCTGTCGCGGTATAAATTTCACGGCCATCTACTTCCATTGAGGCATCGGCAATTCCCATCACCAGTTTACGCATGATGACGCGTTTCATGTCGAGGCGATAGGTCACCAGTTTGGTCTCGGGTAGTACCTGGCCGAAGTACTTTACCTCTCCTGCACCCAGCGCCCGGCCGTGACCTGGCCCGCCCCTCCAACCCAGGTAAAATCCAACCAGTTGCCACATCGCGTCGAGCCCGAGACAACCAGGCATGACCGGGTCCGTTTCGAAGTGACACTTGAAAAACCATAGATCGGGATTGACATCCAGCTCGGCGACTATTTGACCCTTGCCGAACTTCCCATCGTCCTCGGTGATTTTGACGATGCGGTCAAACATCAGCATCGGCGGCAGCGGGAGCAGGGGGTTTCCTGCGCCAAAAAGTTCTCCTTTTCCACAGCGAATGAGATCGTCGAAGTTAAAGCTGTGCTGTTCGGTCAAAGGTTTAGTCATATTGACGGGCTAAATAAAAGCAAGGGTGCGAACACTAACGATTAAAAAAAATTATACCAGCAAAATATAGAGATTTGTCGGCTACTACCGCCTTCGTTTTATATGGGAGTCTTTGAGCGGTTCCCTGTTGATACTATTGAGGGTATATTCAGTGCCAGAGTCAGCGCCATCTGTCAGTTGAATTAAGGAACCTCTGAATAATTCATCCATGAATTCTCAGAGGACGACAAACGAAAAGTGTGATTTTCGTTTGTCTCACAAAATCAATGCCTTAGCGGCACTGATTTTGGCAGCACATCCATGTACTGCTGGAAGATCTGAATAAATCAGACCTTCCTTAATATTGTATGGGTCAGGCGCGAATCTGTTATGGAAGGTCTGATTTATTCAGAGGTTCCTTAATTTTTACAAATGTGACATTGTTGATACTGGTAATTGACAGGCTTTTCAGTCAGCTCCCGTTCAGCCAGGCACAGGAATACTATCGATTATGAAGTTTAGGCAATTAAATATAATCCTGCTATTGGCCGTGCTGGTGCTGCCTCAAGTATCGAGTGCGCAGACCCTGTTGAGCCTTGAGCGGGCGATTGAACTCGCGCTCGCGAACGATCCGCGAGTGGAACAGAAGAAGGCGTTCGTGCGTAAAGCGGAGGCAATGTTGCAAGAAGCCGAAGGGTCGGCAGGCCTGCGTTATGGCGTGGACAGTTTTCTGGCTTTTGCAACCGGAGTCGATGGAGGATTTTTCCAGGACGGTGCTGAGTCCTGTACTGGTAACTGTACCCCCAGAGACGATGCCTATGATTTTAATGATGGCCTTTCACTATGGGCTGGATTGACTTTCAGCGTGATCAAACCTCTGATGACATTTGGGCGGCTGGAAAGTTTCCAGCAGGCTGCCCAGCAGAATATCCTGGTCAAGCAGCAGGACGTTGAGCTGCAACGTGACAGTATCCGTCTCGACGTAGTGAAGGCTTATTATGGTTACCTTACCGCAAGGGATAGTCGCTTTTTGCTTGAAGACACGCGCAAAAGATTAATCGGCGCACTCGAACTGGTGAGCGAGTGGCTGGATGAAGAGAAGGGGAACGTGAGTCAGTCGGATCTGTATGCTCTGCAATCGGGACTGGGATTGATCGACAGTTTTCTGGCCGAAGCTGAGGGTTTCGAAGCCATCGCGATGGCGGGGTTGAAGTTATTGACCGGCTTGCAGTCCGAGTTAATAGAACTTGAAGATCGTCGATTACGCCCGGTCGAGTTACCTGAACTGGATGTAGATGAATGGATCGCCCTGGCGCTCGAAAATCGTGTCGAATTTCGGCAGGTGGAAGCCGGCCTGGCCGCGCGACGCGCATTGGTGGAAGCTACCCGGGCAGATAAGAAACCGATAATATTTGCCGGTGTAGCGGGGTCACTCGCCTATGCACCCAATCGCACCCGGCTTGAGAACCCACATATTTACGACCCCTTCAATCACACTGCACTGTCACCCTTGATCGGAATGCGTTGGGAGTGGGAACCGGGAGCACAACCGGCGCGGGTTGCACAGGCGCAGGCTGATCTTGATGCACTGGTACATACCGCATCCTTTGCACGCAATGGAATTCCTTTTCAGGTGCGTGAGCAATACCATACGGTACAGGCCAGGTATAAATCGATTAAGGCGATGAAATCGAGTGCTCAGGCGGCACGTAGATGGATGATCGCCGCCTACTCAGACTTCGAGGCTGGCCTCGAAGAAGCCGATAAAATTCTCACAGCGATGCAGGTCTATGTAGTTGCCTACGCCGAATACCTTAAAATTGTTAACGATTTCAATAACCATGTGGCTAAATTAAAAAGTGTAAGCGGAGTCTTTGAATGAAAAAATTGACAGGAATATTGTTATGCCTGATATGCGGCCAGGCTGTGATTGCTGCTGAACTCGGTCCAGAACAATTGATCAGGCAGACTTCTGAGCGGGTACTGATGCAGATTAAGGCCAACCCGGAGCAATATGAGGAAGACCCAGCCAAACTCTATGCTTTGGTGAGCGAGGTCGTGCTTCCCCACTTTAATTTTGAAAAGATGACCGAGCTGGCTCTGGGCCGTCACAAGGCTAAGATTAGCCAGGAGCAGAAACCGCAGATCGTCAAAGAATTTCGAACCTTGTTGGTCAGGACCTATGGCAACGCGCTGCTCGAATACAATGACCAGAAAATCATTTACTTACCTATGGCGCCCTCGAGCAAAGAAGGTTATGCCACGGTTAAAACCGAAATTGACCAGGCCGGAGGATTTCCGATCCCGCTCGACTACAAACTTCAATTGGAAGACGATGGCTGGAAGGTTTACGATATCAGTGTTGATGAAGTCAGCCTGGTAACCAATTACCGTTCCAGCTTTTCACGCCAGATCAGGAAGTACGGTGTTGATGGATTGATCAAAACTCTGCGCGAGAGCAATCGGGAAGAATAATTTTTTTGGCAAAGGTATCGAAACTGTCGAAACTAAGGAGCTCAGAATCTCCGCGCGATTCGTTCCCTTCAAGTAACATAAAGGCTAGAATACCGGCCTTTCTATCACATCGGTATAAATCCGTTTGTTAATGGATAAATTAATTATCAAGGGTGGTGTGCCTTTATCCGGACAGGTCAGGGTTTCAGGTTCTAAAAATGCGGTTTTACCGATTCTGGCGGCTACACTGCTGGCGGATAGACCGGTCATTATCCGTAACGTTCCCCACTTGCACGATGTGACAACCACGATGGAATTGCTCGGCCGTATGGGTGTGCTGCTCACCATTGGCGAGAAAATGAGCATCGAAGTCGACCCAACTACGCTCAAAAATACCTTCGCGCCCTACGATCTGGTGAAAACCATGCGCGCGTCGATACTGGTACTGGGCCCGCTGCTGGCGCGTTACGGAGAAGCCGAAGTCTCGCTCCCTGGAGGCTGTGCAATCGGAGCAAGACCAGTGGATATACACCTCTCGGGACTGGAAGCGATGGGGGCGCAGATAAAGGTCGATCAGGGTTATATCAAGGCGAAGGTCGATCGCCTTAAGGGTGCCAGTATTGTCATGGATCAGGTGACCGTGACCGGCACCGAAAACCTGATGATGGCAGCAAGCCTGGCCGAGGGAACCACTGTCATTGAAAATGCTGCAAGAGAGCCAGAGGTGATCGATCTCGCCGATTTTATCAATGCGATGGGAGGGCAGGTGGAAAATGCGGGTACCGATATGGTTACTATTCATGGGGTCGATCGGCTAGGTGGTTGCGATTACACGGTACTGCCCGATCGTATCGAAACCGGAACCTACCTGGTGGCTGCGGCGATCACCGGTGGAAAAGTACTGGTCAAGCACACCGATCCCAAACTGCTCGACGCGGTGTTGGCCAAGCTGACCGAGGCAGGTGCGGTTATCGATATCGGTGACGACTGGATAGCGCTCGATATGGAAGGCAAAAAACCCAGGGCGGTCAATATTCGAACCGCACCCTATCCTGGATTTCCGACCGACATGCAGGCACAGTTTTGTGCCCTGAATGCAATCGCCGAAGGTACCGGTTCGGTGGTCGAAACTGTGTTTGAAAATCGATTTATGCATATCCAGGAATTTTTACGCCTCGGCGCGAACATCAATCTGGAAGGTAATACCGCAATCATACAGGGTGTTAAAGATCTGGATGGCGCCCCGGTTATGGCTACCGATTTGCGCGCATCGGCGAGCCTGATCCTTGCCGGGCTAGTTGCCAAGGGCGAAACCGTGGTCGATAGAATCTATCATATCGACCGTGGATACGACCACATCGAAGAAAAGCTCGCCGGGCTGGGCGCTCAGATTCAACGCGTACCCTATTAACCCGTTGTTATTATGTCAGCGTCTTTAACTATAGCGCTCGCCAAGGGCCGAATTCTCGATGAGACTTTGCCCTTGCTTGCGCGTGCAGGAATCGAACCCAACGACGACCTAAACACCAGTCGCAAGCTGGTATTTTCGACTAACCAGCCTGATATCAAGCTGGTTCTGATTCGCTCCGCCGATGTGCCAACCTACGTCCAGTATGGCGCGGCAGATATCGGTGTCGCAGGTAAGGATGTTCTGCTCGAACATGGCGGCGAAGGTCTGTACGAGCGGGTGGATTTGAAGATAGCCCCTTGCCGGTTGATGACCGCAGGATTGGCCGATAGGCCAGTTCCGAGGGGTCGCTTAAGAGTAGCCACCAAATACCCGGAAATCACGCGCCGGTATTTTCTACAAAAGGGCCAGCAGGTCGAATTGATCAAATTATACGGCTCGATGGAACTGGCACCGATTGTTGGACTCGCCGATTTGATCGTCGATCTAGTCGATACCGGAAATACCCTCAAGGCTAATGGCCTGATTCCGCTCGATCATATTATGGACATCAGTTCGCGCCTGATCGTCAACCGCGCCTCCCTGAAAATGAAAAATCAGGCAGTCAAGGACCTGGTGCAGAAGATCGAGCAGGCAGTTGCGGTGCGCTAGTTTGATGTCGATAAAGATTAAACGGCTGAACAGTGAAACGCCGGATTTCTGGCAGGCGCTAAAGGCATTGCTGGCCTGGGATGCGGTGTCTGACGATGCTGTGTTTCAAACGGTTAAGGATATTATCGATGCAGTTCGATCCCGTGGCGATCGGGCGCTCATCGAGCTGACCGCACAATATGACCGGCTGACAGTAGATTCGGTGTCTCAGCTGGAATTACCCTTATCCCGGCTTGTCGAAGCTTACCACGGCCTGGAACGACGCCAACGCAGTGCGCTGGATCAGGCTGCGGCCAGAATTCGATCCTACGCCGAACATCAGAAAATAACTTCGTGGGAATATACCGAGCCCGACGGCACTGTGCTGGGTCAGCAAATCAGCGCAATCGATCGCGTGGGTCTTTATGTGCCTGGCGGTAAGGCTGCCTATCCATCCTCGGTATTAATGAATGCGATTCCAGCCACGGTGGCAGGTGTCGGTGAACTGGTCATGGTAGTGCCCACGCCCCAGGGAATAGTCAGCGAAATGGTGCTTGCGGCTGCGCATATTGCTGAGGTTGACAGGCTATTCACCATCGGTGGTGCGCAGGCGATAGCGGCACTGGCCTATGGTACCGAAACGATTCCAGCGGTGGATAAAATAGTCGGCCCCGGCAATATCTATGTCGCTACCGCAAAACGCATGGTCTTCGGCCAGGTCGGGATAGATATGATTGCGGGACCCTCTGAAATTCTGGTTCTGTGCGATGGCCATACCAGTCCCGACTGGATCGCGATGGATTTATTTTCGCAGGCCGAGCACGACGAAGATGCCCAGGCGATTTTACTGTCTGATGATGCCGGGTTTCTCGACCAGGTAGAGGCCAGTATCAATCGTTTGATCGAGGATATGCCCCGAATGGATATTATCCGACACTCGC
>JADFMY010000143.1 GCA_022563685.1 Pseudomonadota bacterium
CGGTAATCGCGAGCGAGTGCATTAATGCCGTACCCACTAGCCACGGCATAAACGAGGCGTTTTCTACCGGATCCCAAAACCACCAGCCGCCCCAACCCAGTTCGTAGTAAGCCCACCAGCTACCGAGTGCGATACCCAGTGTCAGGAATAGCCAGGCTACATTAGTCCAGGGACGCGCCCAGCGTGCCCAGGCTGAATCAACCTGCCCGGATAAAAGCGCCGCAATCGAAAATGCAAACGCAACTGAAAATCCCACATAGCCGATGTACAACATCGGCGGATGAATCGCGAGCCCTATATCCTGGAGCAACGGATTCAAATCACTGCCTTCGGCAATGGCTGGGAAAAGCCGATCGAATGGGTTAGAGGTAATCAGTATGAACAGTAAAAACCCGACACTAATCAGGCCCATGACGCCGAGTACGCGCGCGCGCATTACCTGTGGCACATTAGAGCTGAAAAGTGCCACCGCAGCGCTCCATAGAGACAGAATCAACGACCACAACAGTAGCGAGCCTTCATGCGAACCCCATACTCCGGAAATCAGGTACATAAATGGTAATTCGGTGTTTGAATTCTTCGCCACATAAAGTACCGAAAAATCGTGCTGGATGAATGCCCAGGTCAGGCAGGCATAGGCTATACCAACAAAAAGCAATTGCCCGAATGTGCTCGGCCTCGCCAATGCGACCCATCGCTGAATACCCAATTGTGCCCCGGCTAGCGGCAGCACCGCCTGAACAATAGCCATAAACAAGGCGATAATAAGAGCAAAGTGACCGATTTCTGGAATCATAAAACTAGTTTCAATTTAATTTGAGTCAAAGGAGCTCCTAAAAATAGTGATTTTCTCACGAGTGCAGGGAATCCCCGCGCACACGACTGCATGGATGTTGCGGGCGGCGCTCCGTCGGTCCGACGTATCGGAGATAGAGCGGAGCAGGATGCCAGAGCCGAGAACCGGAGTGTATGAAAAATACGCGAGGATCCACCGGGCTGGCGAACCAGCGCGGGGCAAACGTGGTAATCTTGTGAAAAGTGCATTAGTAGCGGTCCTTGGCTGCCTCTAATGCTGCAGCGACTTCTGGCGGCATATAGTTTTCATCGTGTTTGGCAAGCACTTCGCGTGCGATGAATGCGCCATCATCGCCTATCTGCCCATTCGCGATTATGCCCTGTCCCTCACGAAACAGGTCGGGCAGAATACCGGTGTAACGCACTGTCACCTGCCTGGCATTATCGGTCAGGTCGAATTGCACGGTCAGCCCTTCGCCGGGACGACTGACACTACCCTCCACCACCATACCGCCCAGGCGGAATAGCTGATTCTTCGGCGCCTTGCCCTCCGACACTTCACTTGGAGTAAAGAAAAACACAATGTTTTCATCTAGCGATTTGAGCGCAAAACCCAGGCCTATGGCTATGCCAGTAACCATCAATAAAATGAGTGCGAGTCTTTTTTTTCGAGCAGGCGTCATAATTATTTATCCCCGTCTCGATGACGTCGTTTCAATTGTCGTAATACCTCTTTGTGTTGCCGCCCCGGCAAATACCAGTTCAGCCATAGAACAATCATCGCCAACCCATACGAGGGCCAGACATAAATGGCGTATCCGCCCATATCGAGAAATTCTGACATGTATTTAACCTGAAAAGTTCCTATAATTTGCTGATTTCTTCGACCCACTTACTATTGCGTTCGCGTTGTAATAGCTCGGTCCGGCATCTTCTAAACAGAGCGAGCACATAATAAACTTGAAAAGCAAGCGCCATCAGCAAGAGTGGTATCAACATGCTCCAGTGGATCGAGGGCTTATCAAACTTGGTCACTGTCGGACCCTGGTGCAACGAATTCCACCATTCCACAGAATAATGAATAATCGGGATATTGACCACACCCACAATGGCCAGGATAGCAACCGCCCTCGCGGCCACGCGCTTGTCCTCTATCGCATTGTGCAGGCCGATCACACCCAGGTACAGAAACAGCAAAATCAATTCCGAAGTCAGGCGCGCATCCCATACCCACCAGGTACCCCACATCGGTTTGCCCCAGAGTGACCCCGTGACCAGCGCGAGAAAAGTGAAACTGGCGCCTATCGGCGCGCTGCTGATCAAAACTATTTCAGCCAGTTTCATCCGCCAGACGATGATCACGATCCCGCAAAAAGCCATCACCACGTAGATAAACAACGACATCCAGGCCGCCGGCACGTGAATAAAGATGATGCGGTAGCTATCGCCCTGCTGGTAATCCGGGGGGGCGAGCACCAGCCCGCCATAAAGCCCTGCGACCAATAACAATGCAAACAAGGCACCCAGCCACGGTATCCATTGTCCCGCGATCCGGTAAAAATGCGGCGGTGAACCTAATTTATGAAACCACAGAAACATACTAACTCATACTCATTCGAAGCGCCGCAGCGGTTGCCCAGGGAGACAAAGAGAGCGACAAAAACAAAAACGCCAGCAACATATTTATTTGTGCTGAGACATCCAGACCTACCGCGGCACCTGAGATCGCGCTAGTGGCAAAGATCAATACTGGAACGTACAGGGGCAACACCAAAAGCGACAGGATTATACCACCTTTTGGCAGGCCGACCGTCAAGGCCACACCAATCGATCCAAGCAAACTCAGTATCGGGGTTCCTATCAATATGGTTAATAACAATACCCCCTGGGCTGACGAGGGCATGCCGAGCATTTCTGCCAGCACGGGCGCTATCACCAACAAAGGCATGCCGGTGACGAGCCAGTGCGCACAGACTTTGGCCAACACCAGCACCGGCACCGGGTGCGCACTGAGTAATAATTGTTCGAGCGAGCCATCGTCGAAGTCGGAGCGGAAAATACTATCCAGCGATAACATCGCGGCGAGCAGGGCCGCTACCCAGATAATGCCCGGGGCAATAGTCTGGAGCAGTGTTGGTAAGGCCCCGATTGCGAGCGGAAATAGCGATATCACCAGCACGAAAAACAGCATCGGGTTGGCAAACTCAGCACGATTACGAAATGCCAGTGTCAGGTCGCGCCGCAACAGGTAAACAAAGGCCTGTGTGAGAGACAGCCGGTTCATGCGCCTAACTCGAGGTGTTGAACCTGCGCCTCGGGCATTTCAATGACATGATGCGAAGTCATCACGATCAGGCCCCGATCCTGCAAATGTTGTTCGAACAGCGATTTAAACAACCCCATGCTGGCCACATCCAGCGAGGTAAACGGTTCATCCAGAATCCATAGTTTGGATTCGGTCACGAGCAGCCGCCCGAGCGCCAGCCGGCGCTTTTGCCCGGCCGACAAATTGCGCACCTCGGTATCGCCATAACGATAGAGGTTGACCCGATCCAGCGCCGTATCCAGATCTATCCCCGAGGGCTTGCCCATGGCCTGCACCAGGCGCAGATTTTCGAGACAGGTAAGTTCACGTTTTACCCCGTCGTGATGACCGACATAATTCACCTGTTCGTAATAATCTGCGGTTAATTTCTGGATAGACTTTCCCTGCCACAGAACTTCACCCTCGTCCGCCAGCTTCAATCCAGTGATAATCCGCAGTAAACTGGTCTTGCCACTGCCATTAGGCCCCTCCACCAGCAACATTTGCCCGGCTTCGAGCGACAAATTAATATGCTCGAACAGCACCCTGTTATCGCGAATGCAGGCGAGATTGCTAATTTCAAGTAAAGCCGTGTCGGACATGGATGCGCCTGTTAAAAAGTGCGCGCAGCCTAACCAAAAAGATCATGAAATACAATCCAAAAAATTGATATTAATCAAACAAAGTTCGTTTAAATCAGCCGGGTACCTGCTAAATCGTCATCAGCAAACCATCCTGGCCAGTATCCTCTATCCTGCCAGCCCTGTGGTCGTAAGAGAGCGAGTAGAATTAGCCGATAGAATCGACGACGTTCGCCGGATAGAAAGCACATCCAATACTTCACCTATCCTCTCAAATATTCGTTCGTCGGGTCGAAAAGGGGCTCTGAATATAGTTCTGCTGGTATCATTTCACCCAGAATTTCGATTTCCACCTGCCTGCCTTCGTTGATCAGCCCGACCGGCAGGAACCCGTAGGCAATGCTCTTTTGCGTGTAATGCGAATACCCGCCCGAGGTCACGAACCCAACCACCTCACCTTCGTGCCAAATAGGCTCGTACGCATCCACATCTGCGTCTTTGGCCTCTACGACAAAGGTACACAATTTTCTGTCGACACCCTTTTCCTTTTCTGCCAGCGCAGCCTGCTTACCGATGAAGTCGGCAGGCTTGTTATAGTCGATGAATCGATCGAGGCCGGTTTCCATCGGCGTGTAGTCGGGTTTGAATTCGCGCATCCAGGAACCAAAAGACTTGTCCAGGCGCAGACTCATCATCGCACGCATACCAAATGGGCGCAGCCCGAGATCTTTACCTGCATCGCTCAGAATCTGATAAAGCGCCACCTGGTGATGCACTGGCACATATATTTCGTAACCCCGGTCGCCGGTATAGCTCACGCGCTGGACGATTGCCTGGCATTGTCCGACATCGATTTCGCGCACCGCCAAAAACGGAAAAGCCTCATTCGAAACGTCGGCACGGGTAACGCGTTGCAGCAATTCTCGTGCTTTGGGACCCGCAATTTGAAACCCGATGCGCGTTTTCGATACGTTCTCTATGCGCACGCCCCGTTCGGGTAAATGCTGTTCGAACCAGCGCATATGGTAAGCCTGCGCGCCAAACGATGCCGTTGCCTGGAATACCTCGGGCCGAAGTTGCGCCACAGTGAAATCGCCGATTATTTTACCCTTCGGGCTAAGCATCGGATTGAGCGTCAGGCGCCCTGGCGGTAGAATTCTTCCAGCCATAATAATATCGAGGTAGGCAAACGCACCGGGGCCGGTGATTTCATATTTGCCGAAGTTATGTACTTCGTTGATACCAACCCCATTGCGAACCGCGTAACATTCTTCGGCCACAGTTGGGAATGCATTGGAACGTCGAAACGAGGGGATCTCGTAAGGCTCCTCGCCTTCGGGGGCAAAATAATTGACCTGCTCCATGCCATAGGCCGAGCCAAAAACCGCATTTTGCTGTTGCCAAATACCATAAGCCGGCGTGGTGTCGAGCGGTCGTGCGGCAGGTAATTCTTCGTTTGGATAAGATACCGCGAAACGCTTCTGGTAATTTTCGCGCACCTTCAGGCGTGTGTAGGAACGCGTGCAATAATCGCCAAAGCGTGCGACATCCATCGCAAATACATCGCGCGAGGGCTCGCCTTCGATCATCCATTCGGCGAGCGTCAGGCCCACGCCACCACCCTGGCTGAAACCGGCCATCACCGCGCAGGCCGACCAGTAATTGCGCAGCCCCGGTACCGGCCCCACCAGCGGGTTGCCGTCGGGCGCGAAGGTAAATGGGCCGTTGACGATGGTCTTGATGCCTGCTTTGGCGAGCACCGGGTAACGGTGGAACGCGATCTCCATCGAATCACCGATCCGGTCAAGATTCTCCGTTAACAATTCGGGGCCAAAATCCCAGGGTGTACCGTCCACCGCCCAGGGTTCGCAATTCTGTTCGTAAAACCCTATTACCAGACCCCTGCCTTCCTGGCGCAGATAACTCTCACCTTCCGGGTCCATTACGTGTGGCAATTCTTTTTCGCGATCGAATACTTCGGGAATGTCGTCGGTGGCGAAATACTGGTGTTCCATCGCGTGAAGCGGCAGGTACACTCCGGCCATTTCACCCACTTCGCGCGCCCATAGACCGGCCGCATTGACCAGATGCTCGGCCACGATAGTGCCCTGCTCGGTCACCACCTGCCAACTGCCATCGGCCTGAGGGATGGTTTCCAGCACGCGGTTGCGTAACACGATTTCCGCCCCCTGCTTTTGCGCAGCCTTCGCGTAGGCATGCGTAGTGCCGGACGGGTCGAGGTGGCCATCGACTGGGT
>JADFMY010000144.1 GCA_022563685.1 Pseudomonadota bacterium
GATCAGGTGAATTTTCAAGGCATTGCTGTCGTCCATCCACGCGGTGCCAAACTCCATTAGCCAGACGCCGATTGGCTCGGCTTCAATCCAGAATATCCAGATAATAAATGCACCGACCACCGAACCGATGTTGTTACCGGAACCACCGACGATGACCATAATCAGAAACAAAAAAGTGAAGCGTATGGGATTATACGAAGTAGGTGTAAATTGCCCATCCAGGGTTGTTAACATTGCTCCCGCTATTCCCACTACCGCCGAGCCGATAATGAATACCTGTAAATGCCGGCGCGTAATATCTTTACCCATCGCGCTGGCAGCAATCTCGTTGTCTCGAATTGCTCGCATCATGCGACCCCAGGGGGAGTTAAGTGCTCGCATACTCAGGACAAGAATAATGATCAGCACCGAGGCGAAAAGTCCGGCGTAACAAAGTTTGACGAAAATACTCGAACTTTCGATGACGAATTGTTTGAGAGCCCCTTGTTTGTCGATGGCGGACAGTGTCGATAAATACCCGCTGTGCCACCAGCTAATAAAATCGATAAACCATTCGCTTGACTGCAGGTTAACTTCATATGGGACTGGCCGGGGCAGTCCGGTAACGTTTTTTACACCGCGAGTAAGCCAGTCTTCATTTTTCAAGATGGCGATAATGATTTCCGAAATACCTAGCGTTGCTATGGTCAGATAATCTGCCCGTAGTCCCAGCGCGATCTTACCAATCAGCCAGGCGATTCCGGCGGCTACGAATCCGCCGATGATCCAGGAAAATAAAATGGGTATCCCCATACCGCCCAGATATCCAGTCTTGGCTGGCTCAACTGCCTCGATCGCAGTGACGGCGGGGTCGAGAAAATAACGTGTCACGAACAGGCCGATGATTATTGTGGCACTCAGCGCAATAGTCCGATGGCGCCCCGCAGTCATTTTTCGATAACACAATACTGCCAATGCCACGGTGATGCTAAAAAACAGCACAGCGATCAGCAGCCGGCCCCAACCGGCCTCCCAGGCAGCTGCAACGGGTTGTTGTGATACCAGCACGGCACTTATGCCACCCAGCGCAGCAAATCCCATGATTCCGACATTCGCAATGCCCGCGTATCCCCACTGAATGTTAATTCCTAATGCCACTATGGCCGAAATCAGGCACATATTGAAAATTCCGAAAGCGACAGACCATGACTGTGCAAAACCTATGGTCAGTAGCAGCAGGCCAATTATCGAAAAAGCCAGGCAGGTTTTCTGATTGTTACTCATAGTACTTTTCCTTTCATCAGACCGGTCGGCTTAATCAGTAGTACAAGCACCAGAATGATAAAGGACACTGCGAATTTGTAATCGGTGGACAATAGTTGCATCAGCCCGGAAGGTTCCAGACTGACGGGTAACAGGTAAACAAATACCTTTTTGTAAGCGTAAGTCACGATGACTTCGGAAAATGCGATCACATACCCGCCCATAATCGCACCAATTGGATTGCCCACACCACCGAGGATCGCAGCCGCGAACATCGGTAGCAATAGTTGTAAGTAAGTAAAGGGTTTAAAGCTCTTGTCCAGTCCGTACAATGTGCCTGCAATGGTGGCGAGAATAGCAACGATAATCCAGGTGACCAGTACAACCCGATCAGGATTCACACCCGAAAGTAGCGCCAAATCTTCATTGTCAGAAAATGCACGCATGGCCTTACCGGTGCGGGTTTTTTGTAGGAACCAGAATAAGGCGGTGACGAGTATGATCGCGATAAAGATTGTCATACCCTGTGATACCTTGATGCTGAGACCTTCGTTCAATCCGGTCATCGCCTTGAAATTGCGCGCATGAATAATAAATCTTTCGCCATCAAGAAAACGCTGGTCGTTAGGGCCGATGATAAAACGTACGATGCCGTTCATCATAAACATCACACCCATAGACACTATCAGCAAGGTCACCGGAGGAGATTTGTGACGCCGATAATGCCGATAAACCAGTTTGTCAGTGATTAGCAGAATTAATATAGTCACCACAATGCCAGCCGGTAATGCCAGTAATGCCGTCGGTAGAGGACCAAAGTTGATACCCTTTGACTGCAACCACCAGGTCACCAATATGGTAATCATGGTACCGAAGGCCATGGTGTCGCCATGAGCAAAATTAGCGAAACGAAGAATGCCGTAGACTAATGTGATCCCGAGTGCCCCCAACGCGATTTGAGAGCCATACGATAGCCCCGGTACCACGATGAAGTTTAATAGCAGTACGATGGCGTTGATCAAATCTGTGATGGCTTCCATCTATCCCCCCAGAAACGAACGCCTTACTTCGGGGTCGGCGAGCAGTACCTCGCCGGTATCGGTATGACGGTTTTCGCCGACTACCAGGACAAATCCCTTGTCGGCAATATTCAGCGCCTGGCGAGCATTTTGCTCAACCATTAATATTGCGACACCGGATTGCCGAACCTGGAGAATACGTTCAAACAGATCATCCATCACGATTGGGGATACGCCTGCGGTTGGTTCATCGAGCATTAACACCAGGGGCTGAGACATTAAAGCACGTCCGAAGGCGACCTGTTGGCGCTGACCTCCAGAAAGTTCGCCAGCCAGTTGCTTCTGTTTTTCAGCCAGTACTGGAAACAATTCGAATACCTCTTCGATTGTTTCACTGAAGTCGTCTTCGCGCAGGAAGGCGCCCATCTCGAGATTTTCGAGCACCGTCATGCCGACGAATACATTGTTGTTCTGAGGTACGAAGGCGATGCCCTCGGCGATGCGATCCTGCGTGCTCAGGTGGGTAATATCCTTGCCTTTAAACCGAACCGACCCTGATTTGAGATCGAGCATGCCGAGTATTGCCCTCATAGCGGTCGATTTTCCGGCACCGTTGGGCCCGACGATGACCGCGATTTGACCTTCGTCGACATCGACCGTGCAACCTTTGAGAATATCAGCACCTCCATAACCCCCGGTCATATTTTCGCCGATCAGGAAACTCATGGCGACTCCCCAGCCCTGGCTTGCAGATTCTTGTTTTTTAGGCCACGTCCGAGATAGGCTTCGATCACTTCTTCATTATTCTTGATTTCTTCAGCGCTGCCTTCCGCCAGCACTGCGCCCTCAGCCATACAGATTACCGGGTCACACATACGTCCGATAAAATCCATATCGTGTTCGATCATGCAAAAAGTGTAATTCTTATCCTGGTTGAGTCGTATGATCGCATCACCGACTTCCTTCAACAGGGTACGGTTAACCCCGGCGCCGACCTCGTCGAGGAATACGATCTTGGCATCGACCATCATGGTTCGACCCAGCTCCAGTAGTTTTTTCTGGCCACCCGACAGGTTCCCGGCCAGTTCATCGGCTATATGATCCAGGTTCAGGAAATCGATCACTTCGGCCGCTCTGTGGTGAATTGCCTGTTCTTCCCGCTCTACCTGTGCACGTCGGAACAGTGCGTTTACCAGGTTTTCGCCGGACTGACCGCCTGGCACCATCATCAGGTTTTCGGTAACCGTCATGCGCGAAAACTCGTGGGCAATCTGGAAGGTGCGCAACAATCCTTTGTTGAACAGCTGATGCGGTTTGAGGCCGGTGATATCTTCGCCATCGAGAAAGATACGGCCGGAAGTAGGGGTATAGAGCCCGGCAATGGTGTTAAACAGCGTGGTTTTACCCGCACCGTTGGGTCCAATCAGACCCGTGATCGAGCCTTTGGCGATATTAATCGAGGTATTATCGACCGCCTTCAATCCACCGAAGTGCTTGGACAGGTTTTCAACTCGAATCATAAGTTCCAGGCGTTCTGCTTTGTTTTGGTAATCACCGTGATTAGCATATCTCGGTAGCGGTTTAGGGGCGCAGTCTACACAAAAGTACTCTGTGAACCTAGCGCGTTAGGGTATAGTGTAGCTAATATATGTATCGCGTTTCCTGGTGGTGTAGGGAATGACGCCCGGTGCGTGTAATGCGTCGTAGGACTGAGTGACCTCCATAGTCTCCAATAATTATTGGCTAACTTATTGGTCGAAAGAATTCGACCCTACGAGCATAATCTACCTGCTCAATTTAGGAACGAGCCAACTAAATTACTCACCCGATCAACAGGTGTAAGCCAACGGCAACCGTCCTCCATCGGCATAAATTGTCTGTCCGGTAATATACGAAGAATCATCGCTTGCCAGGAACACAGCAATCGAGGCAATTTCACTGGGCTCTGCGGGGCGCTTCATCGGGGTACGCGACATGACCGCGGCCAGCGCTTTTTCATCGGTGGCGATATTGTTATGAAACATTTCGGTCGCTACCGTGCCGGGACCGATACCATTGACACGAATATTTTGTTCCACCAGGCTGATAGCCATTACTTTGGTTAACTGGCCAACGCCACCCTTGGCGACAACGTAAGGAGTGATTTGAGGGATCGCGAGCACCTGGTTGACCGACGACATATTGATAATTATGCCGCCCTGAGGGTCCTGTTCGACCATTTGCCGAGCGCTGGCCTGACCGGTGAGAAATACGCCTTTTAGATTGGTGCGGATCACCGCATCGAAGTCTTCTTCGCTGACTTCGAGAAAAGCGCCGGTGCGCAAAATACCGGCATTGGCGACTGTAATGTCGACTCGACCGTAGTAATCGACCGTGCTGGCAACGAGTCGGTCGACGCTGGCCTTGTCGCCGACATCGCATTGCACAAAGATCACTTCACCCTCGCTGCTGAGTCCATCGGCTTCGGCCCGACCTTTGTCCGCATCGATGTCGGCCATCACCAGCCGGACACCCTCGGCGAGGTATCGCTTGCTGATGGCGAGGCCAATCCCATTTGCGGCCCCTGTAACTATGGCTACTTTATTTTCTAAACGCATGGTTCTTCTCTTTTATTTAATTCCCGAAATGTATATCGGCTATGACATGAACACAAGTCTCACCGCTATGCTCCACATGATAGTGCCGATTAAAACCTCCAGTACCTGCCATGCGCGAGGGCGCGCGAAAACCGGACGTAACAGGCGCGCGCCATAACCGAGCGAAAAGAAAAATACGAATGAAGCGCTGGTTGCGCCGAATGCAAATAATCGCGCCTGTCCTGCAAACTGGGTCGAGATCGAACCCAGCAGCACGACGGTATCGAGATATACATGTGGGTTGAGCCAGGTGAAAGCGAGGCAGGTGAGTAGCGATTTCCTCAGGCTGCTACTCTGGATTTTGCTGGGCGTCAGAGCATGTCTGGAACGCCACGCATTTCGAAAACTGAGCAATCCATAGACGAATAAAAATAACGCGCCCCCATAACGGGCTATCGGAATCAATCCTGGGAGTTTCGACACCAGCACATGAAACCCGCTGACCCCGAACAGAATGAGGATTGCATCGGACAGGGCGCAGATCAGGCACACCCAGAATACGTGCTCACCCTTCAGGCCTTGTTTCAGGACAAACGCATTTTGCGCACCGATTGCAAGAATCAGCGAAAACCCGAGCGAGAATCCAATGATAAAGGTATTCATGTCCTTATTTTATCTTACTGAAGTCTGATAAATACTACAGATCCAGTGCCTGCGCTATAATGACGATGCCTTTACTAAAATATTACATCACCATTCCAAAATCCAAACCCCATCATTCCAAAATCCAAACCCCATCATTCCGGAATCCAAACCCCCGTCATTCCGGGCGCAAGACCCGGAATCTAACCTGGATAAATTTTGCGGCGACTCGCATCGGAAATTCTGCAATACTCACGGCTAGATGCGAAGTCGCTAAATCCGACCAGGCTTAGCAAACAACTGATTATTCGATAGCCTCATGTTCAAACATCATTTTCAACGGCCCGAAATTTTTCTTTACCTGTTTTCGGCCGCGGTGCCACTGTCGTTCGCAGCCTGGCAGGCCTTGATCAATAACTTTGCGATCGAACAGGTTGGCTTTACCGGTATCGAGATAGGAATACTGCAAA
>JADFMY010000041.1 GCA_022563685.1 Pseudomonadota bacterium
CAACTCGGTTTCGCTGCCGTCACCCATCACCACGATCAGTTTTCCAGAGCGCACCTTATAGCGAATCGCGTAGCTATGGCTACCGACCGCGAGCGGTACCGCCTGATCGAGAAATTCCCGTACAAAGTGGATTACCTGTTGCCCGCGCACCGGATTGTATTTGGAGGTTTTCTTGCAACCATCTACTTCGAGGATGATGTCGGTAGCGTACAGCGCATCGTAAAGGCTAACCCAGCGGGCATTCGCCGCGTTGAGCGCATAGCGTGCATTGTCGACCGGAACCACCAGTTGAGGTCCTGCCACCAGTGCGATCTCGTCGTCGACATTTTCGGTGGTGACCTGGAAGGGCTCCCCTTCGGGGATCAGGTACCCGATTTCCATCAGGAATGCCCTGTACTTTTTTAGATCGATCTTGCCGAAGTGGGTTTTATGCCAGTCGTCGATCTGATGCTGGATCTGGTCGCGCCTGTCGAGCAACGCTCGGTTTTCAGGGCCCAGCGCACTATTGATATCGGCCAGCGACTGCCAGAAATGTGCGGGGTCGACCCCCGTACCGGGTGCGATTTCCTGCTCGACCAACTGGTACAGGTCATGATCGACACTGAGACCGCTGATTTCGATACGATCACTCATTTATCCCATCCTGTCACAAAAGGAAAATTCAAAACTCACGAGTATATCGACCAGAGACGAGAAAACCAGCGTCCGCGTGCGATCATTGGGGTGTTTTATAACTTTTTCTTAAAAATAGTAACACGACTAGCCTGTCGCCAGAGCCGCCTGTCTGGTTCGTCGCGATGACTGCATCGCCCAGATGGTGTTGACCGCCAGCGTGGTCAAAATGATTGCACCGCCGATAAAGGTTCGCAGCCCTGGTTGCTCACCAAGAGCAAGCCACACCCAGGTGGGGCCCAGGACAGACTCGAGCAATAGCATCAACCCCACCTCGGCAGCCGGGATATATTTGGGTCCCATGAACATAAGCGCGCTACCAACCGGCACCATATAAATCCCCATAATCAAAAGATAACCCATATCGTTCTGTGTTACCGAAAAAGGTTGTGCCAGTGGCAGTACGATCAAGGCGGTCACCATACCAGCGGTCGAAATCGCCGGAAAAATGGAAATACGCGGAAATCGGCGCACCATGGTGAATCCAGCAGCGAGAAAAAAAGCGCCTGCCATCGCGGCTATATCGCCAAATAAGCTGGAATTCTGGTTTTCGCCGTCGGAACTAATCACAAAAACCCCAATTCCGACCAGCAGGATAGCAACCCATAATCTGGCAACGATCGGTTCGCCTAAAAACATCCGTCCGATCAGCGCGGCAAACAGCGGCGTGGTGCTGAGAATGATCAGGGTATTGGCGACACTGGTATGGGTAATCGCGGTGATGAATGAAATCGTACCCATCGAGTAAAACAGCACCATCATCATACCCGCGAGACCCAGGGATTTATACTTTTGCCAGGTCCTGTTCGGGTAGAGCAGGCTCGAGATTAGCCACATGCCAAAAGAAAGAAATAACGCGCGCCAGAAAATCAGCGTCCAGTGATCGACGTGAATCAAACGCGTCAGCAGGCCATCGGGGGATATAATGAGCACACCGAGCGCGGTGATAATAATCCCCCTGGTATACAATGAAAGACCAGACATAAGGCTGTGAAAGTAATTAGAAAAACAGCAGCGCAGCCTATCAGAGTTAGCGGGTAAATAAAGATTTTTCGCCCGACTGTTTTTCGACCTAAAAGTACTGCAAAAAATAGAGTTTCCGGGTTATCGATTGAATCATCAGATTAGTCTGGAGGCGGCACTAAAGAGCCATTCCTTATGATGTCATACAGTTTTCAATCGAGACTGACCCCATCGATCACCCTACTGAATCAGAACATCCGCATCCTGCGCTTCGATGCCCAGTAATTCGCAAACACAAAAATACCAGGCGGTTTCCAGTATCAGCACCGCCGAATAGAGTTGATCAATCGGCATCCTCTGGCTCAGTTCTGGCCAACCGCACCCCCCTCTCGTCGATGATCAATTCTTCATCCTGATCGAGTACGTAACGCTTTGCTCGCTCAGGAACAAACACCTTGGTGCCAGGAATGGTTTTCTTGTGTACCTTTTTGTCGCTATTGAGGTTAATGATTTGCTTCCAGGTGCGGTGCAGATCATCCGCTGTAATCACCAGCAGATCGCCTTCCTGCGCCATGTTCAAGGCGTAGTCGACCGCCGGTTCCTCATCGGCAATCACAACAATATTACTATCTTCAACACCAAGATCCAGTAAACAGCTTCGGATCAGCTGAGGGACTTCGTCATGACCGCGCCCACGACGGTTGCTGTCGGCGTTGCACACGAAATGGGTAAAATGCGGCAGACAGGCCTCGACCGATTCGCGGATGTCTTCATCGCGCCGATCGCCCGGCACCGAAATCACGATAATGCGATTGCCTGCGGGGTCCAGTTTATCCGCGAGGTTGGCCATGGCACGGAAACCGGCCGGGTTATGCGCGTAATCGAGTATCACCTTGAATGGGTGTTCGTTGTATATATTGGTGCGTCCCGGACTCTGGAAAAACGAGGTATCAAAAGTTCGCAAGCCGTTTCGAATTACGTCCAGATCCTTGCCAAAACTAAATGCCATTGCCGCGGCAAACATCGCGTTTTGCACATTGTGCATCGCCTTGCCTTCGATCGTCGCCGGAATTAAATGCGACCACAGCAGCGGAATATGCGCACCCTTGTCGTAGATCGTAATCATGTCGCCATTGATGCCTTTTTCCAGTACCACGGCGCGGCCATTGGCTCGAATATGTTCGCGCACCAGTCCATGGGTGGGATCCATGGTCACATAGCAAAGATGTTTGGCACGGCATTTATCGGCCATTTTCAGACAAAGTTTGTCGTCTGCATTGAGCACCGCAGTATCATTCGCGACACGTACCACGACCTCTTTGACCCGGGCCAGTTGTTCCAGGGTTTCGATGCCACCCATCCCCATATGATCGGCCGAAATATTGATACAGGCGGCGACGTCGCATTCACTGTAACCCAGGCCGGCACGCAGAATACCGCCGCGCGCGGTTTCCAGTACCGCAAAGTCGATAGTCGGGTCGCGCAATACGATTTGCGCCGACTGCGGCCCGGTCATATCGCCCTTGACCGTGACCCGGCCATCCACCTGAATACCACCGGTGGAGGTCATGCCGACCACATGCCCGCTGGTCTTCATAATGTGCGCGAGCATACGTGTCGTAGTGGTCTTGCCGTTAGTGCCGGTCACCGCGGCGACTGGTATGCGGCTTGGCGCTCCCGGAGGATAAAGCATATCGAGTACCTTACCGGCGACATCGCGTGGTTTACCCTCACTCGGCGCCACATGCATACGAAAACCGGGGCCCGCATTGATTTCGACGATGGCGCCGCCGACATCTTTATAGGAATGAGTAATATCGTCGGTGAGGAAATCGACTCCGCCGATATCGAGGCCAACCGCGCGCACCGCGCGAATCGCCATTTCACGATTGTCCGGGTGTACCACATCGGTCAAATCGATCGCGGTGCCACCGGTCGACAGGTTTGCGGTAGCGCGCAGGAAAAACTGGTCGCCCTTTTTCAGCACCGTGTTTTCATCGTAACCGGCATCCGCCATCAGGCGCTTCGCCTGCGAATCGATTTCAAGCCGGGTTAAAACCTTTTCGTGCCCGATGCCACGGCGCGGGTCGGAGTTGACGATGTCGATCAATTCGGCAATGGTCGATTTACCGTCACCGACCACGTGTCCCGGCACACGTTTGGCGACAGCTACCAATTCATTGTTGATCACCAACATGCGATGGTCGAACCCGGTGACGAAACTTTCGGCCAGTATCGAGCGTGACCTGCCCTGTTCCTTCGCTACATGGAATGCCTCGCGCACCTGTTCGTCGGTGTTTAGATTGATACTGATGCCTCGACCGTGGTTTGCATCCAGTGGTTTTAGCACCACCGGGTAGCCAATTTTTCTGGCCGCGTTGACCGCAGCATCCTCGGTACTGAACATGATTTGCTTCGGCACTGGCAGGCCCATATCCTTGAGTAGACTGTGCGTACCTTCCTTGTCGCTCGCGAGCGAGGTGGAAATGGTACCGGTATCGCTGGTGACCGTGGCCTGGATACGTTTCTGGTACTTGCCGTGGCCGAACTGAACCAGGCTGTAATCGTTCAGCCGAAGCCAGGGAATGTTGCGTTCTACCGCGGCATCGACCAGCGACTGGGTGCTGGGACCAAACTCCCGGCGTTGCGCCCGATGGACAAAATCCTCGAGCTCGGATTCGAAGTTGAAATCATCGTCGATTTCGCAGGCTACCTGCTTTTGTAGTTTTTTCGGCAGTAAATGCATCAACAGCCGCAGGGCCAGCTGTCCAGCCTCGATACCGGCGTCACGCTGTTTATAGGCATATACCATGTTGTACATGCCAGGCTCGCCCGTGGTGCGGGTACGACCGAAAGAAACTCCGGAACCGGCGATATTTTGAATTTCGAGCGCCACATGCTCCATGATATGCCCCATCCAGGTGCCTTCGTCTTCGATCAGACGACGGATAAAGCCACCGGATTCGCGGTAAGAACAGCCATGCTCGACCAGGCTGGGGATTGCCTTTTGCAAACCACTGGTGAACCCCTTGCCACACTTAACCGACGGCCAGTCCACCAGCACGCCGATATCCAGCACCATGCGAATCACCGGGAAATCGGCATAAATATTGGGGCCTACATAAACGTTTGTCGCGGTTATTTTCATAGATTTTTCCTGTTTTGAAGGCTATTTTGGCGGGTAAGGCTTCCTTGCTTCTATATCGAAGGTACAGCCTTTCGACAGGATATGGAGTTTTAAATCGAGCATACTCAAGGCTTCCTTCTTCGAAGCCTTGCTCATCGACGAGTAACTCAAATGCATCGGATCGATAACCGTGACCGCACCGCTACCGACGACTTCGAAATTTTGCTCCGGATCGATAAATATGGCGGTATCTTCGTCCAGACCGATGCCCAGCATAAACGGGTTGTAAGAGATCGCCGTCAGTAACCGCCCAAGCCGGTGACGCTCACTAAAATGCTGGTCGATCAACAGCGCGTTGGTCAGGCCCAGACCCGGGGCGAGGTTGACACCATCACCCGAGGGCACCGTTCCGGTCGACCCACCGGCGATCATATGCTCGGGCATGATCGCCGCGCCGGCAGATGTCCCGGCGATATGCACGCCTTTGGCGTTCAAGCGCCGAATTTTCTTCGCTATTTTGGTGCCTCCGAGGATGGTAGACAGGCGCAACTGGTTTCCACCGGTAATAAAGATGCCAGTCGCCTGTTCGAGTTGATCGAGATAATCCTGCCGGCCTGCTTCGATCCTTTCATTGATCGGTAACGACACGGCTTCGCTAACGCCGATCCTGGTGAATATCTCGATGTATTTGTCGCCGGTATCGGGCAAGATCGACGCGGTGGGAATAATCACGATACTGGCATTCTTGCCCCCGCACAGCCTGACGAAACGCCTTAACACCTTTGACGAACCCCTGCGCTCTTCGGCGCCGCCGATGGGTATCACGTAACCACGAGTATGACCAGTTTGTTTCGGGGAAGGACTCATGGTTCAAATAAACCCTTAACCAATTGTTGGCCCTGCTTTAACTGCCAGACGCCATTCGCCATCACGCTGTCGATACGATGCGATGCATCCAGAACCAGTAAATCAGCATCGAACCCTGTAGCGATTTGACCTTTACGATGAAACCTGAGCAGGCTCGCCACGTTAGACGTCATCAGCGGCAGGATTTTTTCCATTGGTAAATTATTGTCGAGCATCGCTTTGAAAGTCGCTGCCAACGCCGAGCACCTGGCAAAGCCCATTTTCAATAGCTCGCCCTGGGCATCGAAACTCGGTAAACAACCGCCGCCATCGGAACTGATGGTTAATTTCTGAGCGTCGCAACCCTGTTCGAAATAGCGTTCGACCGCGGCTTCGGCTGACCAGCCAGAATCGGTACCGTCGGCTGGATACGCGGTTAAATCGACTGTGCAGCCGCGCTTTGTCAGCTCGCAGGCTTGCTCGAACAGTGGCTTGTTTCGATTCACATGGGTCGGTTGAAACACCCGCGCCGGAATTTCACTGCGATCCAGACATTCGTTGATCATCGACAGACCGCGCTCGCCATCGCCGAGGTGAAAATGCACGATGCCAGCCTTGCCGGTCATCAACCCGGCGACATAAGCCTCGCTGGCCAGACGCAAAATCTCGTCCAGGCTGGGCTGGCTCGAACGATGATCGCTAAGCGCCACTTCGCCAACGCCAATCACCGGCTCTAGATTGACAATATCACTGCGCACCGAGCCGGTCAGCGTAACCACAGGCACATGGTAGCCGCCGGTATAACACCAGGCCGACAGGCCTTCTTCGCGCAAACCCATCACCTGCGTCAACAGGGTTTGCGGATTACGTGTCAAGTCATCGGTGCCGAGTAATCCCACCACGCTGGTCACGCCCACACCGGTAAACTGGCTCAAATGCAGTGGCGGCACCCGCGTCGAAGGTCCCGCTTCACCGCCGCCACCGGTAATATGCGCATGCCCATCGATGAACCCCGGGATCAGCCTGGCACCGTCGAGATCGGTGGTTTGCACCGCCAGTAGATCGTCGAGTTGAGGAACTTGCGCACCGATGTAAACGATCTTTCCGGCGCACACCAGCAGGTGCTGGTTACCGAGCGACTGCGGTGCGTATACATCGGCGTTGGTGATGAGTTCAAACATTAGTCTGGGTTAAAAAAGATTTACTCTTACAAAGCGGGGTATTTTAAAGTAAGCCTCTAGAATATGCTGCTATATTTTGCTCGAAATCATCCAGCCTTTCTATAAAATTGGATCTGCAATCTAGTGTTGACCGATCTTTCCAGACAATGGCTTAATTACATGATATAAGAATCGGTGCCAGGCATTTTCAATCCTCATGTATTTAAGGGTCAGCAGTGAACAATAGAACAATTTCAAGAACCGGGGCACAGGTCCTGATCGAGGCCTTAAAAATCAACTCGATTGATCGCATTTTTAGCATCCCCGGCGAGAGTTTCCTGGCCGCTCTCGATGCTTTGTACGACTCGCCCGAAATCGCTCTGACCATTTGTCGCAATGAGGGAGGCGCCGCGTATATGGCCGAAGCCTATGGCAAGTTAACCGGCAAACCCGGAGTTTGTTTTGTGACACGAGGCCCGGGGGCAACTAACGCCAGTGGTGGTTTGCACGTGGCGATGCAGGATTCCACGCCGATGATCCTGCTGATTGGCCAGATTGAGCGTAAGGACTTCGACCGGGAAGCCTTTCAGGAAATCGATTACCGCCGCATGTTTTCGCAAGTCGCCAAATGGGTCGCACAAATCGACGATGCCGACCGTATCCCGGAATACCTGAATCGCGCGTTTGCTACCGCGACCAGCGGACGCCCAGGGCCAGTAGTGCTGGCCCTGCCCGAAGACATGCTGACGGATATGACAACAGCATCCGATGCCAGACCCTGGCAGTTGGTGCAAACCGCTCCGGTACCGCAGGATATGCAAAAACTATACGCATTGCTCGCGTCGTCGAGGCGCCCGATGATCATCGTCGGTGGCAGCGGCTGGAGCGAGCAGACACGGCAGCAGTTGCAGGCGTTTGCCGAGGCAACGCACTTGCCGGTTGCCAATACCTTCCGATGCCAGGACTATTTCAGCCACGATCACCCAAATTATATAGGTGACATCGGGCTTGGGATCAACCCGGCGTTAACGCAACGAATCCGTAACTGCGACCTGTTGCTGGTGATCGGTGCGCGGCTTGGTGAATTGACCACCGCTGGTTTTAGTCTGATCGATATCCCGACCCCTCGGCAAACGTTTATTCATGTACACGCCGGAGCCGAAGAACTGGGGCATATTTACCAGCCAGATCTCGCCATCAATGCCTCGTCGGGGGTCTTCGTAGAATCCATGCTGGCTGACGAGGTCGCAACACAACAGCGCACCGACTGGCAATCACAGCTAACACAGGCACGGCAGGAGTTTGAATCCTGGAACAGTTCGATCGAGGTGGAGGGTCAGGTGCAACTGTCCGATATCATCAAAACTATCGAACAGGATACCGCTGACAACGCGATCATTTGCAATGGCGCGGGCAATAGTACGGCCTGGCTTCATCGCTTTTATCGCTTCCGCGAATACCGTACCCAACTCGCCCCTACCAGCGGCACAATGGGCTACGGCTTACCGGCTGCAATCGCGGCTAAACTGCTCCACCCGGAGCGTACCGTGGTTGCGGTTGCCGGCGATGGCTGTTTTATGATGAACCTCCAGGAACTTGCAACCGCTATGCAGTACGGCGCCAATATCATCGTGATCGTCATCAATAACGGTATCTATGGGTCTATTCGCCTGCACCAGGAGCGGGAATATCCTGGCCGCGTGGTCGGTACCGACATGGTCAACCCGGATTTTTGCAAGCTCGCGGAAGCTTTTGGTGCACAGGCAGAACGGGTCACCACTACCGAGGAATTTAGCCCTGCTTTCGAGCGCGCCCAGGCCGCCAACTGCCCGGCCCTGATCGAAGTTCAGATCGACCCGGGATTGCTTACCCCAACCATGACCATCGATTCATTGCGCTCGAATTCCTGATCTAAAGCGGCCCGCAAGGAAAAGGGGTCAGGTCGCACACCCTTACTATTTTTCCCCGGCTCTTTTTCCGTCAGCCGGTGGCTCCTGCGACTGGTTTTCCGGGGAACGTAAATCCCGCGTCTGGAACGGATAGGTATGAATATTGGATAGTGGGATACCACTCTGGGATGCCTGCTTCTGCCCTGCATGAACCATCGCCGGCGAACCGCATAAATAAACCGATTGATAGTCCTTGACATCGGATAAGGCAACCTCCAGCACCTGACCATAGTAGACATCGGCCTGCCCGGATGCGCTATCCATATCGAGACAGGGGAAATAGCGGATTTTATCGAAGCGTTGCTGTAATTCAGTCAGGTAAGCATGCAAATACAGAGCGGGAAAATCTTTTTCGCCGTGATACAGGTGGATATCACCACTATGGCCGCTGTGTAGTGCATCGCGAAGTATGCCAATCAGAGGCGCCAGACCGGCGCCGGTGCCAACCAGCAGCATCCTGGCATCTGGACTATCCGGGTCATAAAAGCACATGCCATTGGGTCCCTGAAAATCGATCCCATCACCTACCGATATATGATCGATAATCCAGTTGCTCAATGCTCCATTCGGCATGCGTTTGACGTGCAGTTCCAGAAAGTCATCTTGCGCCGGGAGGCTAGCGAGTGAATAACTGCGAATAACACCCTGTTGATTTCGTAGATTGATGTACTGGCCTGCACGATAATACAAGGGGGTTGCTGGCTGAAGACGCAAGCGGCATACCAAGGGCGACAACATTGTCTTGTCTACCACGCGGGCGTGCCCGAATAAATCGAAATCGTCGACTTGCCCGACGTGAATATCTTCCTCTGGAAAACACTGGCAGGAGAGGAAATATCCTTGCACTACCAGCGCCTTATTTAAGCCTTTTATCGCACTATCACCCACGTCGCCGTGATCGCAGCGCATCAGGCAGGTGCTGCAATCCCCGGTCTTACACGAATAGGGGATTGATACCTTATGCCGCAAAAAAGCATCGAGTAGCGACTCTTTGTCTTCGCACTGGTAGCGTTCATCTCTAAAGTATACGGTAGGCATTTTTTAGTATTCTAGTTATCGATTGAGAAGGTCATCTATTGTACCTGTCGACGCACCACCAATTTGGTCGTAAACGGAATCAGTAATCTATGATTACTCCTGTAAACTGTCATCTATTTTCTCCTGTAAATAATAATGCGTCAAATATTCATCTAGCGCTGGGCGATCAATCAAGTGTAGTACAGAATTTCAGAGGTGCCTGTTATTACAATCACTGCACCGCTATCATCGGGCTCGATCATTAAACGCGTCAATGCCGAGCATCGGCATTATCAATGAGTATTAATAGCAATTATATTTATAGTATAATTTTGCGCAAGAATCGGTACCCTCTTTTACCCGGGAAAACTATGAATATAGATCAGCTCCTGATACAAAGTTTACAATTACTAGGACTCGGAATGGGTGCCGTGTTTATCATTTTGACCCTGCTAATTTGCATCATCTGGGTAGTGTCGAAACTGGTGCCCGAAGAGATACCCGTTGTGCAAGCCCTCCCCACCGAGGCGCCGTCGGTAGCAGGTCTTCAACACATCGCTGCGATACAGGCCGCGATTCACAAATTCAGAAAGTCCCGCTAGGCGACCAACCCACTTAACAGGTACTCTGCATGGCCAAACCTCTTTTGATCACCGATGTCGTACTGCGCGATGCCCCTCAATCACTGTTTGCGACACGCATGCGAATTGAGGATATGCTACCAATCGCAGAAAAACTGGACAGGGTCGGATACTGGTCGCTCGAAACCTGGGGTGGCGCGACCTTCGATGCCTGCATCCGCTTTCTCGGTGAAGACCCCTGGGAACGCCTGAGGCGGCTCAAGGCGGCAATGCCTAATACACCGATGCAGATGCTATTGCGCGGGCAAAACGCATTGGGTTATCGACATTATGCCGACGATGTCATCGAAGCGTTCGTCGATCGCGCCGCAGAGAATGGTATGGATGTATTCCGTATCTTCGATGCGATGAACGATATGCGTAACCTGGAAACTGCAATCAGGGCAACGGTAAAAACAGGCAAACACGCCCAGGGCGCTATCTCTTACACACTGAGCCCGGTTCACAATATCGATCTATGGGTTGACATGGCCAGGCGTCTGCAGGATATGGGCAGCCATTCTATTTGCATCAAGGACATGGCAGGATTATTGAAGCCTTATGTCGCCGAGGAACTGGTGAGCAGGATCAAGGAAAGCTGCGATCTGCCTCTGGCGATGCACTGTCATGCGACCACAGGTCTTTCAACAGCGACTTATATGAAGGCGATCGAAGCCGGTATCGACATGCTCGATACTTCGATTTCGTCGATGAGCCTGACTTACGGTCATTCGCCGACCGAAACCTTCGTTGCCATTCTTGAGGACACCGATCGCGCTACCGGACTCGACCTCGAATTACTCGAAGATATATCGCTGTATTTTCGTGATGTGCGTAAAAAATACGCAAAGTTCGAAGGGTCTCTCAGGGGCGTAGACCCACGCATCCTCACCGCGCAGGTTCCCGGCGGTATGCTGACCAACCTGGAAATCCAGCTCAAGGAGCAAAACGCCATCGACAAACTCGACGAAGTATTAAAGGAGATCCCGGCGGTGCGCAAAGATCTCGGCTATGTTCCGCTGGTTACACCGACTTCGCAAATTGTGGGAACGCAATCGGTAATCAACGTACTGAGTGGAGAACGTTACAAGTCTATCAGCAAGGAAACTGCGGGCGTGCTAAAAGGTGAATATGGCGCCACGGCAGCCGAAGTGAACAAGGAGCTACAACAGCGCGTGCTCGACGGTGCCGACCCCATTACCTGCCGCCCGGCCGATTTGATCGAACCGGAAATGGAGCGACTCACATCGGAACTCAAAGCCCTGGCCAAAGAAGAAGGCATTCAACTCGCCGAGAACGAAATCGACGACGTATTGATTTATGCCCTGTTCCATCAGGTTGGCATTAAATTCCTCAAGAACCGAAATAACCCCGACGCATTCGAACCGGCCCCCGGCAGCGAGCCTGACCCCGTCGCAGTGCCAGCCAAAGCAGCAAGCCCCGCCCCCGCGGCGGAAGCCGAAAGCTACCGGGTTATCGTCAATGGCACGGAATACGATGTCGTCGTAGCCACCGGCAGTGGCGACATCAGCCTTATCGCTACTGCGCCACCGCCCACTCCAGGTGGCACAATCACCAGCATCAATGCACCGATGACCGGTAATGTCATCGAAGTTCTGGTGTCAGTTGGGCAGCAGGTCAAGGAAGGCGATCCCGTTATCATCATCGAAGCGATGAAAATGGAAACGGAAATCCGCAGTAGCTGCAGTGGTGCGGTACAGTCGATTGAGATCAGTAAAGGTGACGCTATCCGAGCTGAACAAGTCCTGATGACCATCGCATAAGAATGGAACAGGGTCTCCTGCAACTTTGGGCATCTACCGGACTGTACAATCTCACCATCGGACAGGCGATCATGATCGCTACCGGCAGTGTGCTGATATACCTGGCAATATCCAAAGGATTTGAACCGCTGCTGCTTATTCCTATCGGCTTCGGCGGGATTCTGGCCAATATCCCCATTGCCGCTATTGCCGGGCCTGAAGGTTTGCTCGGAATTCTCTACTCTTCTGGCATCGAGACTGGAGTATTTCCGCTATTGATATTCATGGGCGTCGGTGCGATGACCGATTTTGGACCCCTGTTGGCCAGGCCGAGCCTGATGATACTGGGTGCGGCCGCACAATTCGGCATATTTTTCACACTGTTTGGCGCTATTGCGATGAATCTGGTTCCGGGTGTGGAATTTTCCATGGCTGACGCCGCTGCGATTGCAATAATCGGTGGTGCCGACGGTCCAACCGCAATCTATGTTGCGTCCAGACTCGCGCCGGATTTACTCGGTGCTATTGCGATAGCAGCCTATTCCTATATGGCGCTGGTGCCAATCATCCAGCCGCCGATCATGAAACTGCTGACCACAGAAAAAGAACGAAAAACCAAAATGACCCAATTACGCCACGTTGGCAGCCTGGAGAAAATTCTGTTTCCACTCACACTGCTATTGGTTTCAATATTGCTTTTACCCGCCTCTACTCCGCTGATCGGAATGCTCTGTTTCGGGAATCTATTGAAAGAATGCGGCGTGGTAGACCGACTCAGCAATACTGCAAAGAACGAACTGATCAATATCGTGACTATTTTTCTCGGTCTTGCGGTCGGATCAAAACTGGCCGCCGACAGTTTTCTCAGCACCGAAACGATTGGTATTTTATTGCTCGGCCTGGTGGCCTTCTCTATTGGCACCGCGGCCGGTTTGATCATGGGTAAAATCATGTACCGCGTGACCGGTGGCGCGGTCAATCCATTGATCGGCGCCGCTGGCGTCTCCGCGGTACCGATGGCTGCGCGCGTGGCGAATAAAGTCGGCCTCGAAGCCAACCCCCAAAACTTTCTGCTGATGCACGCGATGGGACCGAATGTCGCCGGGGTGATTGGCTCGGCTGTGGCTGCGGGCGTGTTGTTGGCGATTTTGGGTTAGAGTTGGCTACTCCCAGCGCTTGTCGAGCGCTGCTTACTCTCCCAGTCTTCCGCTAAACCAACAACGGCATTGGAAGGCTCTAGCATCCCCTTGCCCTTGATGATATCCGCCGCCCGCTCGGCCAGCATGATGGTTGGCGCATTGAGATTGCCGTTCGTAATCGTGGGGAAAATCGACGAATCGACCACGCGCAGGCGGTCGATTCCATGCACCCGGGTTTCTGAGTCGACTACCGCCCCGTCATCCTCACCCATGCGGCAGGCGCAGGAGGGATGGTAGGCGCTTTCGACTGCACTTCGCACGAAGGCATCGATATCCTCGTCACTCTGAACCGCTTCACCTGGCTGAATCTCGGAATCGCGATAAGGCTCCATCGCTTTTTGCGCGATGATTTCCCGGGTTAGTCGTACGCAGGCTCGAAACCCATCGATATCTTCCTGTTGCTGTAAGTAGTTAAAAATAATTTCCGGCTTATCCTTAACATTCGGCGTGCGCGCCCTGATCGTTCCCCGGCTTTTCGGCTTATTGTGTCCCACATGAACCTGGAAGCCGTGCCCATCAAATGACGCCTTGCCATCGTAGCGCATCGCCGCAGGTAAAAAATGGTATTGAATATCGGGCCACTTCACCCCGGCTTTGGATCTGATAAATGCGCAGGATTCGAAATGATTGGTCGCGCCCAGCCCCTGTTTGGTGAGTATCCAACGAGCGCCGATTAGAAATTTACTCCACAAGTTCAGCTGTCCATTCAGCGTGATTGGCTGTTTGCAGCGAAACTGAAAATAAAATTCCAGGTGATCTTGCAGGTTTTGACCGACCCCGGCCAGTTCGTGTTTTACTTCGATGCCAGCCTTCTTTAACACCTCTGCCGGTCCGATACCAGATATTTGCAACAGCTTCGGCGAGGCTATCGGCCATGCACTGAGCAGCACTTCACGGTTGGCTTGCACAGTCTGCACGCGTCCGTCTCTTTCATATTCGACGCCAACAGCTTTTTTTCCTTCGAGCAATATCTGTCTGGTTAGAGCACGGGTTATAACGTGTAAATTGGGCCGATTCTGCGCTGGTTTTAAATAAGCCCTGGCGGTCGACCAGCGAACGCCATTTTTGACTGTCATGTGCATCTGGCCAAAACCTTCCTGCTGCCGACCATTGTAGTCGTCAGTTTTCATATAGCCTGCCTGCGCCCCCGCCTCAATGAAGGCACGATACAGAGGGTTTTGCATATTGTTGCCTTTATTCACCGACAACGGGCCCTGTTGCGAACGATAGTCGTCATTACCGAAAGCCCAGTCTTCGGCTTTCTTGAAGTAAGGCAAACAATGTCGATAACCCCAATCCTTCGCCCCCTGTTCTTCCCATTGGTCAAAATCCAGCGCATGACCGCGCACATAAACCATACCATTGATCGACGAAGAGCCTCCCAGCACCTTGCCAGCAGGACAGTTCATACGACGATTGTCGAGGTAAGGTTCGGGCTCCGACTCATAACCCCAATTGAACCTGGGCATGTTCATCGGAATCGATAACGCTGTCGGCATCTGAATAAAAATGCTTCGGTCGCTAGCGCCATATTCGAGCAGCAGCACCGATGTGTTTGGGTCTTCGCTGAGGCGGTTGGCTAAAACACAACCCGCCGAACCCGCACCGATGATGATGTAATCGTATGCCTGCGCCATTGATTTCGCTCCGTATCAAATAGGTAACTTTATTATTCCCTTTTTATTCGGCAGTCAATCAAATAAACCAAAATCAGGAGCGGGACTGGTAAAATTCTTAATCGGTATCCAGGTTCTTTTGCATAAATATACTGAGCGGATCGAGTTTATAGCCGCCAAATGACGTTCTTTCGTGGTATCCCAGGCTGCGATACAGGCTGATCGACTCGGGTTGACTCACACCGGTTTCGAGTCGGCAAATAGTAATTTGCTGATCGACCAGATGCTGTTCCAACGCATCCATGATCAGGCGCGACAATCCGCGTCCACGGTACTCGGGGTCGACAAAGAGATTCTTGATCTCTCCATAACGCGGGCTTGAGTCGAATTTTTTCACTGCGCCTACCCCCATCAGAGCCCGCTCAAGATAAACGCCTATGAAATAAACATCCGGCTCGAGCAGGCGGCCAGTATCCTCCTGATGGATGCTGTCGGCAGGGTAGAGCTCGGCCATATACTGGCGCGATTGCTGAAGCAGCACCTCGACATCTTTGGAAATACTGGTGATAGGTTTAACATTCAAGGCGATAATATGTGGGCTAGAACCGTAGCGACAGGCAGCTCAATCCGCCATCGAGTTTGCAAAACTCGGACACATCGAGCTCGATGATCTCAAGCCCTGTCGCCCTGATCTTTTCGATGCTTTGCGGGTAGCCCTGGGCTACCAGCACGCGATCATTGATCCACACGCAGTTAGTGGCATAACCTTCGGACTCGGGTATGCTGATCTGGTCAAAATCGGCGAACTCCGCCGCGACGCATAATTCGCCGGTTACCACCAGGCGGTTATTTTCGAGATAGGACACCGAAGATTTCAAATGCAAGGCCTCGCTAATCGATATCATCGAACCACTGTATCCAGCCGATTCCAGAAAACCAGTAATTTGCGCGGCTCCTTCATGGTTGGTGCGTTCCGACAGCCCTATATAACAATGCTCGCCGACCATCATAATATCACCGGCATCAGCGGTTCCCGGTGCCTGTATCGTATCGACCTTATCGTAATAATCGTCCAACAGCGCGCTGACTTTTACCACTTCGCCCCGACGAGACTCGGCGCCAGGGCGGGTCATGATCGCACAACGCGGTAGCAACAAAGCAACATCTTCGACAAACTGGGCATCCGGGTAACGCTCGTCGGCCTCCAGCACGGTGACCGCCAGGCCGCAAGATTCAAGCGCCTGGATGTAATTCCGATGCTGCTCCAGTGCCAGCTCATAGTCCGGTTTACCCAGTCCCGCTGTGGTGATGCCATCCACCATGCTCTTCGCAGGGGTACGTACAATCGCTTTACTAAACATAAATTAAATTCCTGACAATCGATCACTGGTAACCCGTAGGCAGGGCTGAGTTTGGGAAGCCCAACATGACTATTCCAAATCAATAGGTTGGGATTTGGTTCTCACCCCGACCTACGGAACCAGGGGACTTTTGTTGGGGTTCGTCCCTCACCCCAACCTACTGAACTGAACTCGAATTGCTGCCAGGCTATCGAGGCGTAACCACTGGGATGTTTTTACAGGACGCTGCGCAACAGGGACGTTGCGCGCGAGCCCCCAGGGACGGGTTCACGGCGTTCCGGTAAAAATATTCCGGTGGTTGCGCATTTCCACAGCTTAATTGCCCCAATAGTCGCTGACTGCCACCCGCATCCGTATCACGGCTTCCCGTAAACGCGATCGTGGACACCCAAAATTCATTCGAACAAACCGATCATCACCGAAATCTCGCCCCGGCGACAGGCCGACGCCAGCTTTTTCAAAGAAGGATTTTGGATCGTCGAGCCCAAGTTCGGAAACATCGATCCAGGCCAGGTAGGTCGCCTCGATCGGGTCGAGCCTGAGGCCACGGATCGTATTTATTTCGTGTACCAGGTAATCACGATTTGCTTTCAGGTATTCGACTAGCTGGCGGTTCCAGTCGTCACCGAATTCATAAGCCGCCTGCGTCGCAGTATAACCGAACACATTGATATAAGGCACGATTCCCTGGCCTGCTTTTTTAAATCGACGGCGCAGGCCGGCATCTGGAACGACCGCGAACGCACAACTCAGACCGGCCGTATTAAAGGTTTTACTCGGCGCCATCAAGGTAATGCTGCGCCTGGCAATTTGTTCATCCAGCATCGCGACTGGAATATGTGTTCGATCAGGCTCGAGGATCAGATCGCAGTGGACCTCATCCGAACACACAATTAAATCATGGGCTTTAGCCAGTTCCGCCAGGCGGGATAGTTCCGCTCGGGTATATACCGATCCTCCCGGATTTTGCGGGTTACACAATAATAAAACCCGGCTATCCGCTTTGATATTCGCTTCTATCCAGTCCAGGTCCAACACCCAGCGACCTTCGCTATTTATCATCGGAATGTTCTGGGCCTTGCGATCGCTCAATTCGGCTACCGCTTTAAACGGGGTGTATATCACTGATGGAACCAGCACCGAATCGCCACTGGATCCAACACAACGGGCGCCCATGTGCAGGCCACTCACAACACCGGGCAGCCAGACCAGCCATTGTGGTTCAATGTTCCACTGGTATAGCCGTCGAATGCGCTCGACAACCAGCTCATTCAGCTTGTCTGGTTTATTGGTATAGCCAAATATCCCATGTGACAGACGTTGTCGCATTGCGTTGGCAATCTCCGGCGCGACTACAAAGTCGGTGTCCGCTACCCACATGGGTAAGATATCGGTACCCCGATACCGATCCCATTTTGTGCTGCTGGTACCGGTGCGTTCGGACTCGGTATCAAAGTTTATCGAGGTGTTCATCGTCGAGAGGATATTCGGGTATGCCAGGTGGTGTAAAATTGTCCGCCGATCATATTCGAATTAGCTTAACTACGGCAATTAAATTAGAAATTAAATCTTCGAAAGTTTGTATCTGTCAGTGACCTGCTGTTAAATGAATCAAGTCTTACCTGCTATTAACTGAATCAAGTCCATGCGCCTTGCACTTTCGGGGTCGATATTGTACAAAGAGCCGGCAGAAAATATAAATAGTTCAATCTGAACCATCTCGAATAGCCGGGTTCGCCAGAATATAAGGTTCTTTGGCCGAAACCCGGATAGTCTGGATATCTTAAAACAACACGCTTAAGCAAAGCGAAGGTAATAAATCGAGGAGTCAAAATGAAAATAGTAAAATCATTATTGGGTACCCTGTTGGTCACACTGCTTACCCTGGGAACCGCCCAGGCAGGCAGCGTGCTTGATAGCATCATGTCAAAAAAATCGATCATGGTCGCGACCGATGCCAACTGGCCACCCCAGTCGTTTATCAACGACAAAAATGAAATGGATGGCTTTGATGTCGACGTGGCGCGTGAAATTGCCAAACGCATGGGCGTCGAGATCGAGTTTATCACCCCTAGCTGGGATATCATCACCGCGGGTAACTGGTACGGTCGATGGGACCTGCACGTGGGGTCGATGACACCAACTATAAAACGCGCCGAGGTACTGTCATTTCCAGCCGTATATTATTACACCCCGGCAGCCGTGGCGGTGCATGAGAAATCAAGCATTTCGAGCGTATCCGATTTGAGCGGAAAGAAAGTGGGTACCGGTACCGGCACCACATTTGAACTCTACCTGCAAAAAGACCTGTCGATCGATGCTGAGGGAGCGCCTAAATTTAGTTACCAGATCAATGACCCCCAAATCAAATCATACGAAAATTCGGTGATTGCGCTCGATGATTTGCGGCTAGGCGATGGCATACGTCTGCATGGCGTGGTCAGCAGCCTGCCCGTATTTCTGGAAGCGATCGACAACGGTTATCCGATCAAGGTGATCGGAGACCCGATCTTTTACGAGCCACTGGCGGTAACTATCGACCTTGGCGATCATGAATTGAGTGACAAGTTAAAAGAAATTATTTCCTGGATGCGCAAGGACGGTACTTTGAGCGCAATTTCGAAAAAGTGGTACGGCGTCGACTACGCGACTACCCAGTAAGGATACAGGCAGTAATTCGACCGGCGGCGGGGACGACAGTTGATTCAGGACACGGTTACCGAGGAAATTCTCCTCAGGAAACCTAAATTTGTTCTGATCATCTTCGCCCTCGCCTGCCTGGGCTTTTTCATCTACGACCCATCGCAGGGCGCGGTGGGTAGTCTACTCGAACCGGCTATCGGCGATCCAGCCGAGAGCGGGTTTTACGGTAGATTCGCAACCTCGTTTACCCTCGCTTTCCTGTTCGTACTGAACCTGATCGCGATCAGCCTGCTACCCGAATTTCGCTACCAGGTATTTGTGGTCTGGATCGAACTGCTGATTTTATTTCTGAGCTTTTTTTACAGTTTCGATCTGAGTTTCAAGTTCATCCAGAGCAAAATCGGTTTCATGATTACCCAGGGTATTTTTACCACCCTGTATGTATCGGCGATATCGATCGTGATCGCATCGGCGATAGCGATTGTCGGGGCAATAGCCAAGCTGTCTTCGAATGGTTTCGCATTCGCCATTGCGAGCTTTTATACCTCGTTCTTTCGCGGTCTGCCCCTGTTAATGCAGGTTTACCTGATTTACCTCGGTTTTCCACAACTCGGCTTTGTCATCGATGCGGTGCCAGCCGGAATCATTGCACTGTCGCTGTGCTACGGGGCCTACATGACCGAAATATTTCGAGCGGGCATCATGAGCATCGACGAAGGACAATGGGAAGGTGCGCGCGCACTCGGATTCAAGTTTGGTCTGACCATGCGAAAAATCATCTTGCCGCAATCGATTCCGCTGATCATTCCGCCCACCGGAAATCAGTTTATCGCGATGCTGAAGGATAGCTCGCTGGTTTCGGTGATCGGCGTGTGGGAATTGATGTTCCTGGCCCGAACCCTCGGCAACAAGGAATTCAAGCACATGGAAATGCTTATTACCGCGGCGATGCTGTATTGGATTATGACCATGGTGATGGAATATATTCAGTCGCGTATCGAACATAAATATCGAAAGAAACAAAAAAGATAATGTCCGGGGAAAATCAAAAATCTGCCGATCCAATCATTCGAATGGTGGGAGTGAATAAATTCTTCGGCGAGTTTCAGGCGCTTTGCGACATCGATCTGGAAGTCAATATCGGTGAACGCATCGTCATATGCGGGCCTTCCGGTTCCGGAAAATCGACTTTGATTCGCTGTATCAACCGTCTCGAAGCACACCAGTCCGGCACGGTCCATGTGGATGGTGTCGAGCTGCACCAGCACATGAAAGACATCGACAAGGTTCGCTCCCAGGTAGGCATGGTATTTCAGAATTTCAACCTGTTTCCACACCTGACGGCACTCGAAAACTGTACCGCCGGCCCGATGTGGGTGAACAAGATACCTGAACAGGAAGCGCGCGACGCCGCGATGAAATACCTCACGCGGGTACACATCCCCGAGCAGGCCGACAAATACCCGGCTCAATTATCCGGCGGGCAACAACAGCGCGTGGCGATCGCGCGCAGCCTGTGCATGAACCCCAAGGTAATGCTGTTCGACGAGCCCACCTCGGCGCTAGACCCGGAAATGGTCGCCGAAGTACTCGATACCATGATCGACCTGGCCGAAAGCGGCATGACAATGATCTGTGTTACGCACGAAATGGGGTTTGCGAAACAGGTCGCCGATCATGTAATTTTTATGGACGAAGGTAGAATAATCGAATCCAACAAACCGATACCGTTTTTTGAAAACCCCCAGTCGGAACGCACCAGAAAATTCCTTAGCCAGGTACTAGTTCACTAACCATACCAGACACCATAATTCTGGTAGAAACTGCCAATGTTGTTGTAAAGCTCATCAACCCTGTCTCTCGGTAGCTACTTTCGAACGATGACTGCGCGGCGAATAGCCAAACAGCTTACGGTAACAGGCGGTGAAATAAGACTGCGTTTCAAAACCAGCGGCAATGGATATATCGATCACGCTGCTGTTGGTATTCAATAATAACTGTTTCGCGTGCGTCAAGCGTAAGGACAGGTAGTACTGGCTCGGTGTCATGCTGCGGTACTTGCGGAACAATCGCTCGATCTGTCTGAGCGACAGATTGCATTGCCTGGCGATACTGGGCAAAGAGAGCGGTAATTCTATATTGGACTCCATCAGATTGATCACATCGATCAGTTTGGGCGCACTCATCGCCAGGTCGATTCGGTCAGCCATTTGTTGCGAGTCATTTTCAGTACGGATTCGATCATGTTGAAACTGCTGTGAAATCTCCTGCGCCAACATTCGGCCATACTGATTTTCGATCAATTTCAGCATCATATCCAGTGCGGCGGTACCGCCCGAACAGGTGAAACGCTTTCGATCGATTTCGTAGAGCGTGAATGCGACCTCAACCTGCGGGTAGATTTCCTTGAATACAGGGATGTTTTCCCAGTGGATCGTGCAGCGGCATTTGTCGAGCAAACCGGCTTTCGCCAGAATGAAACTACCCGAACTCACGCTACCGAAATTGATGCCCTGTTCGTCGAGGTTTTTCAGAATTTTAATGGTGCTTGCGTCATCGAAATGCTGGGCCGTACTCGGAGCACAAATCATCAGCGTTTCCAGATTTCTGGCTTCGGATAACGGCCGGGTCGGAACCAGGATCCCGCTACTGGACGATACCGGGTCGTTGTTGGGAGCATAGTATTGCCATTCATATAACCGCCTTTCCGACAACCGGTTAGCAATCCGCAGCGCATCCACGACGCAACTGAAAGGGATCAACGGGTACCCATCGATCAATAAGATGCCTATTTTTTCAGTTTGAACAGAAATGCCAGGTGTCCTGATAATGCCTGGTTTCGCATTCTATCCCATACATGCTGATCGATAACTCTATTTTAAACGCGTTAATATAACAAATGGCGCAAGCAAACAGTTCAGGGTCGCGCATGGGTCAGCCTGAATTTCGTGCGGAAATCATACTTAATTTAAACTCGAATCTGTTAAACCCATTATTCGCCCGCCACCAATGGGGGTATTCTGGAGTCACAAATGAATGAAATACCAAGACCCACTCGCAAACGCAGGGGTCGGGGTGGCCGGGCAGGTCGCCGCGCCGAAGGCAGCGGTACCGTAGCTAGCGCACCCTATATCACCCGCAAAATCCCTTGCTACGAAATTCTGGATGAAGAAGGCCTGGCACTGATTGAAAATAATGCCGACACCATACTCGAGGAGATTGGCATCGATTTTCGTGACATGCCGGAGGCGCTGGATATTCTGAAAAAAGGCGGCGCCGAGATAGACGGTGAGCGCGTTCGATTCCCACGAGGCCTGTGTCGTTCGATCATTCAGGCTTCTGCACCGGCCGAATATACTCAGCACGCTCGGAACCCGGCTCGAAATGTCCGTATCGGAGGAAACAACACGGTATTCGTACCCGCTTACGGCAGCCCTTTTGTTTTCGATCTCGATAAGGGTCGGCGTTATGCAACGCTCGAAGACTTTCAGAATTTTGTCAAACTCGCTTATGTTTCTCCGAGCATGCATTTGTCCGGCGGTACCATTTGTGAACCGGTAGACGTACCGGTAAACAAGCGTCACCTGGACATGGTGTATGCGCATATCAAATACTCGGACAAGGCTTTCATGGGTTCGGTCACCGCACCGGAACGTGCGCAGGATACGGTCGAAACGATTAAAATTCTGGCTGGCGGGCAGTAGATCGAACCGGATACCGCCCGACCGAGAACCTGGGCCACGAGCCTGATTA
>JADFMY010000042.1 GCA_022563685.1 Pseudomonadota bacterium
CTTGACGATTTAGAAGACATCTTTACTGAATGGGTTGCATCAGCACCATCTAAGTTATGTGATGCAGACCTTATGTTTCTCGAAGGGTTAGTGTCCTCTCTTTGGCAACACTGGTCCTTATTCTGTCGTAGGGTGGTTTTTTTATCTGCGACTGGCTGTACGACCCGGACAGGCCACGTGATTCAAGGATGTGTAAACCCAGCAACATGGGAAAGAGTTTCATATATATCATGGCGAGCACATAGTGGGGCCAACGTACAAACAGTAGGAGCCAACACGGACCTCAAAAAAGAGCCTACGTGGGGTGATGTAAATAAGATACAAAATATTATTTCAGTGCTCCGCCCTAATAACGCCAGTCAACTAGTAGCGGGTTTCGGTTCCGTTTCTCGCGGACCTATACATGTACAGATAATTCGCAATGCTGCGTCACATCGGAATTACCAGACTTTTACTGGTGTTAAGAGTTTATACGCCTACTATAATGTCAGGCCGATACGGCATCCCGTGGAAGCTGTTATATGGGCAGAGCCTTCCTCACGTGATTTTGCCTTCATGTCGTGGGTAAGTGATATGCGGATAGTTGCTGAACAAATTACCAACTGACAAAAGAGTGGCATTTATTGATTTTCTAGTGAGATGTAATTGTCCCCGAAGGGGCGATACCAGAAGTTACAAGGTTGAACATGAAGGACTGCTCCCGGTTAGCCAACTACCACTTCAAATAGTAGAAACTCGAATACCTGGCCATTCTCAATCTCAACATAAAAAACACGAAGACGACCTGGTCACGTACCCCAGTCACCTCGAACAAAGCACCAGCCGACTGGATCTATAAATCTGTGCCCAAATCTGTGCCCAAACTATACATAAATATACACCAATATGGACAAAACTAGCATTTTCACCCAGGCATAAAAAAAGGCCCCATTGCTGTAACCTCTTGATATTTAACGCTAAATAAGTGGCGTCCCCAAGGGGATTCGAACCCCTGTTACCGCCGTGAAAGGGCGGTGTCCTAGGCCGACTAGACGATGGGGACACTGTGGTAGTACCGGAAGATACTGGTGGAGCCAGGCGGGTTCGAACCGCCGACCTCAACACTGCCAGTGTTGCGCTCTCCCAACTGAGCTATGGCCCCCGAGAGAGCGCGTACTTTAATCAAGCGGGTAATTACTGTCAAGGGTAAAACGGTAAAATAATAAAGGTCGATTTGGTATGAATTACCGGGTCTTAAAAGCCGATCAGAATACCTGTTTATTGATAAATCTGTTGCAGGTAAATATTGACTGGATTACCAGAAAAAATGCCGAAGGTGGCTCGAGCGCTCGGATCATCGTCGAAGTCGCCATCGCTATCCCAGTCGAAGCGCAGCCACAAATCGCCTGCAGAAGAGAGATCGGTTGTGGTATCGATAAAGCCATCGTTGCCCGCACCGGGCGCCGGAAAGGTGATACCGATATCACCTGCTAATGCCGGTGAATTGATAATGGCCGGTACCGATAAACCCGGGGGTGAGGCAACCGACACCAGATCGGCTGACGCTATCGCAGTACAGGTATCCAGCACATTGACCTGAAACCCGGTACCATTCCAGAATTCGGTCACTGCGGGCATTAACAATGGATTCAATTCCGAACCGTGGGTGTTAGTCATACGCAGCCGTCCAAATCGCAGATTGTTACCGGTTGGATCAAGCACATGCGTCATCGGCGGAAAATTGGTCGTGACTTCGGTATCGCTAACCGCCGAGATTTCCGGGTTGATATCGGCAACAAACGGCGCCACCTGGCTGTTTGGAAATTTGCTAAAGCTAACCGGGGCATCCGGGCCATAGCGGAAAGCATCGGCGCCAAAGGAATAGGATACAGTTCCATCGTTATTGGGTGTATCCGCCATTGCCGCGGCGGTATAGCTCACCAATAGTGGATTGGTATCGCTTCCCGCAGTGGTATCGTCCTGGCTTGCATCGACGCTAACACTAGAACCAGTGAGTTTCACAAAGCCGTCACGATAATTCGTAGTCGTGGCGCCCAGTGCATTAAGCGCTGTTACCGTAATCGCCGGTGCGCTCGAATAACTGAAGTCCTCTCCCATATAAGTATAGACGCCACAGGCGTCTCCGAGCACTCCATTAGTGTTGATCGTGACCTGGAATGACGCCGGAATAAACCGTCCGACAATAATATCATCACCGACAATATCCGCGGTGGGTTCGCCTAGAAAATCGGTCGCTAAGGGCTGCAGGGTAAAGCTGCCAACCTCGGTGTATTGCAAATCAACAACATTAAAAGAACCACTACTGAACTCCGCGAGTAATACCGTAGCGTTATTCAGTGCCCCGGGGGCGCCGGTGGCCGGGGTAAAGCCCGCGGCTGAAACGCTTAGCGTTGTATCCCAGGCATAGCTCGGCGCGACGCTATTATTGGCGTAGACCCCGGTATCGAGCACGCCATCGTTATTGGTGTCGTCGGCTGCATCCCACAACACGCCAGCCACATCGGCTGCGAAGTCACTACCGGCCGTAGTGAAGATCGGATCCCCCGGCGCAGTTCCGCCAGGGTTAGGGGCAGGTCCCGGAATCTCAATATTGTTCACCGCGATACCGAATGGGCGCACCGTGAGTTGGCTACTGCTACCGGTAATTACCGAAGTCCCATGCGTATTGGAACTATCAGAAATCGTCAAACTGTATTGCCCGACATCAGTGGTATCGAGGTTAAAATTCGCCTGCCCCGGAGCGATGGAGAAATCCAGCGATATGGTTGCCGTGGCAGGACTATCGGGAATCGTAACCACGCCTATAGTGGGGTCTGACGCCGCGGGTAAAACGCCGCCACGATCGATGCTGGCTTCAAGGTCATGCGGGCCATAATTATAGGTGGTATCGATAAAACAATTACTACCGTCGTTGGTCCACATCGCGATATTCATCGCCTGTGGGCGGCCTGCGACCTGTACCGGGTCTTCGGTGATTACGAAAACGTTATCGCTAAAACTGATTGCCACGCTGGTTGACGACACGGCTAACACCGGATCGCTGACCGTAATGGTTACCGGCGATTCGGCGTGGGTATTGATCAGGTCAAGCACGATTTCACCGACATCGGTACCAACAAAGGTATAGCTGACCGCGCCATTGTCATCGTTATCCGGGTTCGGACTGGTGACATTATCCGCGTTGTTCACACTCCAGTTGCCATGGTTGGTCGAAACCGTGATGTTTACCTGGTTGATGTAACTGGTAATCGGATTATTCGAGGCATCTTCGGCGATAATCGTAATCGCATTGGGCAAACAGGTGCTCGCAGTTGTCGTTGCTGGAGTGATACTAAAGTGGTCTAACGGGGTTACCGCACAGGTATGGGTGGCGTTCATATCGGCTTGAATCTGCGTGGTGCTGCGTACGCCGCTATAAATATACACTTCGTCGATCACACCGTTGGCCGAATTCGGGGTGCCACTTGGGTGGTAAGTGCTGCGATTATCGCCCAGGTAAACGCTACCGAGCGCGCCCCAGCTTCCCGAAGTATTGGGCGTAATCGCTGTGTCTAATGTGCCGTCGATATATACTTCCATGCGATCACCGGGCAAGTCCCAGGTGATTGCAATATGATGCCAGTCACCCGCAACAAAGGATTTGGCTCCAGTGTCAAGTTGATAATCTCCATCGTTACTGTCTTCGATGCGAAAGCGCAGTATCCCTGAATTTAGCAGGGCTACAAAAAAATACTTGTTATCCTCGGTGGTACCGGCGTCCACCAGCATGCGATCACCACCCCCATTCCAGTTAGTGTTTGGTTTGTACCAGAAACTAATGGTGCCGGTGGTACCTATGTCAGCATCGAGATCGAGTCCAGTATCGATCGCATCCTGTTCAGCGTCGGTGATATTGAGTGGAATATTGCCACCCAGACAAACCCGTCCCGGATTTACCGTGGTGGCATTGCCGATGGCGGTGCCATTGTTAGCGGCTCCGGAATCATCTGTAATTTCGCCAGCTGTACCATTCCATACACTCTCGTCCAATGCGTAATAGGCGAGCAGTGGTATAAAGGTTTCCCGAATAAAAAGCGCGCTGATGTCCGCATCGTCACTGAAGCTGCCGACTTCGGCGAAAAAAAGTTGCGCGCTACCGGTAACCGGGTCATATTCGACCAGATCGCCGTCTTCGAACGTGAGGCCACCGATAGTGGCACCTTCTAAGGTCGATAGGACAATATTACCCGTACTCAACACGTGCACGGCGTCGATGTCTTCCTCTTCGTTAAACACGTTATCACCGTTCAGGTAGAGGCTCGCGGTATCGGTCACCGGATTGTACAGCACCAGGTCTTCATCCTCGAAGCTAAGCCCACCGAGGATTTCATCGTTATTGGTCGATAATATGATCAGGCCATCGCTGCGCACGTACACCGCGTTGATATTGGCATCACCGCTGAACCAGTCTTCGTCGAAAAACAGGGTCGCGCTATCGGTCACCGGGTTGTATTCGGCCATATCGCCATTCTCGATGGTGATGCCACCGATGGTCGCGCCGCTCGTGGTGGAGATTACGATATTGCCATTGGCGAGATAATGAACCGCGTCGATATCCTCGTCGCCGTCCGAAAAAATGTTACCGCCGTCGAACACCAGCGTGGAGGTGTCGGTAGGTCCATCGTACTCGATCAAGTCATCGTCACCGAACGACAATCCGCCTAGCGTCTCGTTATTGCGGGTCGACAGGATAAAAGTCGAATTTGCACCCGAGGGAGGAGGCCCACCACCACCGCCGGTGCATTGTGAGTGGGTCGGGCTGCAGACACCGTTGACGACGGTATTATTGTCGAGGTCCAGATTGTCACCGGCGGTAGCATTGCCGTTAACAATATTGTCCTCGCCGAGCTCGATGTCATCGGCGGCGCTGATATTACCGGTGATAATGACACCATTCTCGGTTTGAATATCATCGCCCGCGGTGATGTTGGCCGAGACAGAACTATTGCTACCTATATCGACATCTTCCGTGGCATTAATATTAAATACGAACCCACTGTTACTGATATTGACGTTTTTATCTACTTGAAAATCGCCGTTAATATTCAGCGTCACATCGCTGGTCAGCACAACAGTATCGTTGTCGCGTAATCTGACTTTATCGCTACAGGAATAAACCGGCCCGGATCCCGAGCAGCTTGAAAAAGGGCCGTTACCGATATCAGCGGGCAGGCTATAACTGGCCGCAAATGCGTCCAGACTCACTAGCCCGACAACCGCTAACAAAAAGAATCGTAGCAATTTAATCATGGAAATTGTTCCACGGCGCTGGCGAGAACTTTTATGCCCATATGTTTTCCGTTTGCCTTCATATTTACACTCGACAGAATCGTGCAACCGCTGGTCTTTAAAACGGCCGGTGGTAGACAAAATTCTGTAACCGGCATGTATGCGCCGGATTTGATTCAGGTCTTTGGTTCATAACTATATTACATCATTGAAACTAGTATAAACCGAGGATTAATCTAACGAATTAGCCCAATATTCAGACCAATGGTTACATTTAGACGATAAATTTAGGCATCGCCATTCAATTAGCGAACCGAATTGTGTCCCGCTATCAATGAATTTCAGTCGCCTGATGGTTGAATAACAGCTACTACTTTTTAGTATGGTCTCTGCGCAGGGGGGCCAAAAACGATTTTTAGGATATAGTTAACTTGATGTTACCACCTGGATTGATCGGGATATTTCCCCTTGATGCCCGCGTATTCCGCCTGAATTAACGCCATATCCTTATCGATGCAAATCGCGATGGTGATAGGCACATCCCAGTTGCTGGTGTGGGGACAGGCGATAACGACGAACTTAGGCTCCCGAGGCGGTGCGCCTTTGACTTTCCAGCCCGCAACATGCAACCACAGCCGGGATAAACCGTAAAAAAATGGAGTCACCACCGGGGTATTAAACAAAGTCCAGCGATACCAGGAACACCTCCGAATTATCCGTGCAGATCTTACGAAAATCGTAGCAGATCGAACAAGATTAACGAAGCACTTCGCCCCGGCTAAACTACATACAACTCATCGGTGCGGGCCGCCATGATTAAATCGTTTTTGTGCAGCCCCCTGATTTTATGGCCCCACCAGGTCAGATCACATCTGGATTACTACAATTTAAAGCAACTCAGCCCTTTGTAGAGCTTGCTTAAATAGTTAACCCCGTCCGCCTGTTGGAATCTTTTCTTAAAGGTTCATTTTGTTGTAGGCATCGAGTGCAGCGACCTTATAGGCTTCCGCGAGTGTGGGATAGTTGAATACTGTTTGTACAAAGTAATCCAGCGTGCCGCCGAGTGCAATGACTGCCTGACCGATATGCACCAGTTCAGTCGCCCCCTCGCCAACGATATGTACACCAAGCAATTTTTGGGTTTCGATTGAAAACAGCAGCTTCAGCATACCTTCGTGCAAGCCGATAATTTGGCCACGTGTGGTTTCACGAAACAGGGCTTTGCCAATCTCGTAGGAGATACCTTTTTGCTTACATCTTTGTTCGGTGAGTCCGACCATACTAATTTCCGGAATTGAGTAGATAGCATACGGAAGCAATTTCCGGTAGCTCTGCCCTTCTGCTCCGAAAGCATGGCATGCTGCATGTCTACCCTGTTCCATCGAAGTGGAGGCCAGGTTCGGAAACCCTATGACGTCACCGGCCGCGTAAATATGCGGCACACTGGTTTGATAATTATTATTGACCGGAATGCGTCCTTTATGATCGACTTCTATACCTGCTTTTTCTAGTGATAATTCGTTTGTTACTGCCCGCCGACCGACAGCAAACAAAACAGTATCGACTAGAATACTTTTGCCACTTTTAAGCAGACATACCACTTTGCCGTCGTCTCCTTTCTTAATCGATTTTAACTTTTCATTGAGTATTAAACTAATGTTGCAATCCCGCAGGTGGTTAGTAAATTCCTCGACTATTTCCCTATCCAGGAACCCCAGCACATGGCCCTTCGAATCAACGACAGTCACTTCAATATCGAGCTCCCTGTAAATGGTGGCGTACTCCATGCCAATGACCCCTCCGCCTACGACAAGCAACTTTTTAGGAATTCTATGCAAATCGATAATTTCGTCGCTATCGATAATCGCGTCTCCGTCGAATGGAATTTTCTCGGGGCGTCGAGATTTGGTACCAGCACAAATCAAAATTTTATCGGCACTATACCTGGTTACCTTACCCTCAAAATTTTCCGCTGTGACAGTATGTTCATCCTTGAAACGAGCGTGGCCATTCGCCATCCGAACATTATTGCGTATCAACTGATGCTCGATTACTTCCACTTCATGGGTAAGGGTGGACTGTAACCGTTGGGTAAAATTTTCGGCGATAATATTGTCTTTTACCTGGTAACTCCGGCCATAAATGCCTCGATGACGCCAGCCAGATAGAGACAACACGGTTTCTCGCAGGGTTTTACTGGGAATAGTACCGGTGTGCACCGTGACACCACCGACTATTTCCCGCTTTTCGATGAGCAGGACATTTTTTCCCAACTTGCTTGCCTGGATCGCTGCGCGCTTTCCGGCTGGTCCACTACCAATCACGATAAAGTCATAATGTGTATTCAATATCTTTTCACCAATGGCTACTGATTAAAGACTATCTCATCCCAAATGCCGCCAATAGTCCGGGGGAGGGGTTTGTTTGCTTTTAACCCTTCGGGTAATAGCTGAATACCTTTACCGGCTTCGCGTCGATTTTCATACTCGCCAAAGATAACACTATACACAACACGACCTGCTATTTTGGTCTGATAAATTCTGACCCTGGATACGTCGATATCCTGTTGGATCAGTTTATCCAGATAGTTGTAATATGCACTATCGGAAAAACCATCAAATCCTATCGACATAATTTGTATAGTGCCTCGATTTCTATCGCTATTTTCAATCCATTTCAGTGAATTGTTCAGTTCCTGCTGAAAGCGAGTTAACTTCTGATCACTATAATTCGTCGGCTCGTCGACACTCTCTCTAGCATCCTCCGGGATGAGTTCTACCTGTTTCACCGTATCGTCGTCCTGGTTAATAATCGCGGATTCCTGTTCGCTCTCAAGCACAGGCTCGACAGGCTGCTCCGGCATGGCAAGGGTAGATTCAAGTTGTGCCGGCTCCTCACCAGTCCCCAATACCGGTTGGCCGGCAACCGATGCTTCCGCCTCGGACTCTTCTGTTACCATCGGTATTTGATCCGGTTTTATTTCCGGGGATGCAGAGACATCGCTTTTGGCAGTTTGCGAAGGCGGCCCATCTTGTTGATCGGATAAAGGATACAAAAAGCTGACTACCAGCAGAATTACTGAAAGGACGCTGACGAGGATTAGTGGTTTCTTCAAGGTTGCTGATTTGTCGTCGAGCTTTATCGCCGTGCTCACACCCTCACGAGACACGATTTCGACCAGCTTGCCCACCAGTCCCCCGGAGTGCTTGAATTGCTTCTGAATATCGGCTGGAATCGAAAGTCGACCCGAGGATTCCTTTGAAAACAGATAAAACGCGACAAAGGCTTCTATTTCGCTCCAGCTAAACGACTTCAGGTTGAAGCTTTTCACACTGGCCTGATATTGCTTTGCCAACTGGCGAACCTCGTCAAAATGACCCGAGTCCGCGGCAATGATTAAATTTAATTTTTTATCCAGTCCATCGATAGCCCAGCTTTGAAATATCTGATGCCGTGCCTTGTTTGACGCCGATTCAAAATGATCGATCATAATAATATCGTGATCGGAGGCATCCTGTGTCAATCGTTGAAGCTTGCCGGCCAATTCATTCGAACTCGCTTCGTCCTTCCGGTCTTTATCTGTGTTGAAATCGATCCGATGAATGATTTTCCCGCTAAAATGCCTGCGCGCTAACTCATCCAGCACACGACTTTTGCCTGCCGATGCATCGCCATAAAGCAAAAAAATAGACGAAGATCGGCTGATTTCGCGCGCGAAATCTTCCATCAAATTCGCAGTCTGCCTGGTGAGGAAGAATGATTTGTCGGCTATAAGATCGTCAGGCATAGATAGCGAGCCACTACAGTTTATATTCAGGTGTCATTTGTTATCCACTATAGTGTAGCGCAAGACTTGCCTGGAATGTTGGGCCATCGCCAGCCCAGTTTAAAAACTGGCTTTGCAATAGCGATTTCGAGCCTGTCTCACGCTACAATATTTTGACTCTATATTCCGAATTAGCAACCAGTAATTTTTTAACTCAATCGATGCCAAAGTTTATAGCCGTTACTCCTGCGACCACGATTAAAACGGGAAGGGTAAAACCTTTCTCAGTCGGTGGGCATAATCTGTTAATCGCAAATGTCGAAGGCAGGTATTATGCTATGGAAGATCGATGCAGTCATGAAGACTCCCCGCTGTCACTAGGCTGTCTCAAAGGTGAACTAATCGACTGTACATTGCACGGTAGCCGGTTTAACGTGAAAACTGGAATACCTGTCGAGGAGCCGGCTGTGGAACCCGTCAAGACATTCAGGGTCCGAATCAAAGACGATATGATTGAAATTGAACTAGGGAACCTCTGATCGAGTCATGATCGACTCACACTATCAGTTTGACGATTTACTGGTCATCCAGCGTATTATTCTGAAATCAGCACAATCCAGCCTGATACCTTATTTCACCCGGTCGAGCGCAGATTACAAGAGCGATGGCTCAATCGTCACAGAAGCTGATTTGGCGATGCAACAATCCTTAACCACCGCTTTGCATATCCGCTATCCGAAAATTCTAATGCTCGGCGAAGAATTATCAGAAAAACAGCAGCTTGAAGTCATGAATGCGGGGGAAGATTACTGGTGTCTCGATCCCCTCGACGGTACCAATAACTATCATCATACCCTGCCGATATTTTCTGTCTCGCTGGCGCTGATCAGCGCTGGTGAAATAATATTGGCTATCGTCTATGACCCAATGCGCGAAGAGTTCTTTTCCGCGTTGAAGGGCCAGGGCCTTTGGATCAATGGGCAAAAAGTAAACCAGCCGGTTCAACCTGAATCGATGAACCAGTCGATTGCCTTCGTTGACTTCAAACGGCTGAACATGGGTATCAAGTTGCGGCTGATCGAGCGAGCGCCGTACAAATCCCAACGCAATTTCGGTAGTTGCGCGCTGGAATGGGCCTGGCTTGCCGCCGGTCGAACGCAACTATTATTGCACGGTAGCGAGAAATTCTGGGATTACGCCGCTGGCTACCTGCTTTCAACCGAAGCGGGCGGCCAGAATGAAACAATCGATGGGGGGCCCATTTTCAACCAGTCGCTCACTCCCCGGTCTGTCATAGCCGCCAGTAATCCTTCGTTGTTTCAGCTTTGGGCTGGGTGGATACGCGAATCCTGACCTATCGGTACCGCATTTTGCGCCGAGCAGCACGTCCGTCCTGCTTGTTGCTCACTCTCACCCTGATGGGCGCACTATTTTTTCCAGCCCTGTCGGTGGCAAGCGAATCGTTTCGTATCCTGAGTCAAAATATGTATCGCCTGTTTGACGACATCGACGATGGAAAAGGCGAAAAAGTGGTGTCAGAGAAAAAATTCCGACACAGGGTTGATACTGCGGCGGGTAAGATTACAGGACAATTCCGACTTCCAGATATTATTGCTTTACAGGAAGTAGAGAATCTTAATGTCCTCGATCGAATATCAAAGAAAATATTTTCAATTTCGGGCATAAAATACTATTCAATCATACGAGAGGGTAACGATATATCAGGCATCAATATTGGTTACCTGATGCATCCGAAATTTGAAATCAACACGATCAGGCAATTGTTCAAGCACGACCTGCTGCCTTACGATCAAACCCCGTTATTTTCACGCCCGCCGCTTTACCTGCGCGCCTGCTTCGAATCTTCCTGTCTCTCTTTACTGAATCTGCATTTACGCTCGATGCGTGGCCTGCGTTCCGCCAGCCGAAACAAACGGGTGAGCCTGAAACGACTTGCCCAGGCGACTGCTATCGCCCGCTGGATCGATGATTTCCAACGCTCCAGACCAAAGGAATCACTGTTGGTATTAGGTGACTTCAATGCGCTGACACCAACCGATTCATTCGTCGATATGGCAGGCACTATTCGTGGCGACCCGGATAATTCGAAAACTTCGTTAGCTGCAAAAGACTGGATCGAAGAAGACCTGATCGATCTGACCAGAAACATTCCGCAACGGCGACGATATTCATACATCTATCGCAAGAAAAAACAGATTCTCGATTACATGCTGGTTAACGCCCGATTCAAACCGCAGTTACGCAACATCGCATTTAGCCGTATCGATTATAAATTCTCTGACCATGCGGCTCTGATTGCGGAATTTTCCTGGTGAGTTACTGCAGGGTATGCGCCTGCGCCAGGTATTGTTGCGACTGCATTTCAATCAATCGGCTGGCTGTCCTTTCAAATTCAAACACCAGTCGTCTTCCCTGATACAGTAACTCTGGCCTTACTGAAGCGCTGCAGATCAAAATCACGTGGTGGTCGTACAATATATCGATCAATAGTACAAAACGCCTGGCGACATCATCGTTAAGGCTGCTCATTGCGTGAATATCGGTGAGAATAAGCGTGTTAAACAGGCGTGCAAGTTCCAGGTAATCGTCCTGGCTGCGGGTCGTTTTGCATAGCTGATCGAAACCGAACCAGACCGTATCTTCGGCGCAAAACTGAAAATCCAGCTCACGACCGTTAATATTCAATTGCTGCACCTGGATTTGATACGGGCTGACATGCTCGGATAGATAGTGCTGAATTTGATCCAACACTGCCGGCGAATGCGGGGCGGTGTATAAGTGGGTTTGTTCGAGACCCATTAACCGGTAGTCCTGACCACCATCGAGTTTGACTACCTTGCAATGTTGACCGATTGATTCAATCGCGGGTAAAAATCGTGCTCTTTGCAGGCCATCGTGGTAGAGATTTTGAGGTGGACTATTTGAAGTGGTGACGAGCACAACTCCCTGCTCGAATAGAGCTTCGAGCAAACCCGCCATGATCATTGCATCGCCGATGTCGATGATTACAAATTCGTCTAGGCACAAAACGCTGAATTGGTTGCTCAGGTTTCCGGCTATGGTTTCAAGTGGATTCTCGATATCTTTAGATTGCTTCAAGGCGTGATGAATTTCATTCATGAACTGATGGAAATGTGCCCTCTTTTTCTTTTCTATCGGCAGGCACTGGTAAAATATATCCATCAGGAAGGTTTTACCCCTGCCAACTCCACCCCAAAAATATATACCTCGTACCGGATTCAACGGCTTTTTGAAATACAATAATCTCTGCCACCAATTGGAGGCGCCTCTGGTTTCACGGCGTATTAAAGTATCGTGCAAGCGATCCAGTAAAGCTATCGCCTGTTTTTGGGCTGCATCCGAGACAAAACCGGATTGCTTCAGGATATCTTCATATTTTTCGGAAGGTTTCATTGCACTCTTATTATCAGGCTCTGCCGCGAAATCGCAGCCCCGACTATTGTAATTTTCAATTCGCTTCGACGCTACCGACTAACGTATTGATTTAATCAACTTTCGTTATATACTTTTCGCCAGCAAGAGGGTATTTGATCAGATATCGGACCAGCTTAACCCTGAACGCTATGGATATTCGAACCTTTAACCAGTCAATGTTGGAAAAGCAGATCCTTGCAAAAGCGTAAATCAAATGTCGATAGATAACAGAGTCATTAATCCCGCACTGGCGCAACAGCTTTATCACAAGAGTGAAAAACTCAAGCGGAAACGCCAGGGTCCTCCTGCGGCCATTGAATCTTTCCCTCGCGTGGTGAAGACCATTACAGGACTCTGGCGTTATTCAGAGGGCCAGAAATACCTGGAAGAAATAATCATGATGGAAGGTGGCAGGCGTCGTGCCGGATTCCCTGTCGAGGCGCAGGAAGAGTTAATGTTCCTGTACCAGTTACTTTTGGATCAACACCGAATTCTGAGCCTGCGTGGTCAAAAAATCATCGAACACCGCCCGCCCGGCACCAAATTTACCATGGGCAACAAGTAGCGACTGTTAATAGAATTTATATTTGCCAGCTCGCTTTAAACTGACTATCGGCGTAACACCGCAAGCCAGCGCCAGAAGTTGAGCAGGCTTGTGAGCGAAGCTGCTACATAAGTCCAGGCTGCAGCACGCAATATCGAATTCGCACCAGAGTACTGCGACTTTTCCAGATATCCAGACTTTAGTATCGGCATCGCTTTGTTGAAACTTGCATCCAGTTCGACAGGCAGGGTTAGTATCTGGATGACCAGGGCAAAACCGATGATTAAAAACGCACCGATAATGTTGATCACCGATACCGCAGGCACCCTGAACAGTAAGGCGGCAACAGGTGCTGAAAACAGCAAGAAAGAACCAAATCGTTGAGCCCATACGGTGATATAAGCAAGCCTGGTGCGCCAGAGGAACAGTGGCTCAGACGCGGCGTGTTGAAAAGCGTGGCTACATTCATGTGCGGCGACCGTAATAGCAGTGAGGGTTTTTCCTTCATACTTGTCTCTGGTCAGGCGCACCGAACGATTGATCGGATCGTAGTGGTCACCCTGTTCAGATATTTCGACTGTAATGACGCCAAGGTCAAATCGGTCCAGTAAGTGGCGAGCAAATTCGCCACCCGTGCCGGGAAAGTTTTCTTCAGCCCTTCGGTTATAGCGTTTTAACACAGACTGAACCCAAATTTGAGGTCCGTAGACCAGCGACAGGAAAAGGCAGGCAAGCAGGAGATAATGCATTTAATTTTTTAGCCAGTAAATCTAACTCTTACATTTTAGTCAGTTCAGCAAATTTGTAATAGATTAGATTATCAGGAATTTTCTAAACAAGCCCTAATGGGGTCTTCGACAATGTACAATCCAACACTTGAAAACTCAACCGATGGATAGCTTTTTTATAATCGGTCACCGGGGCGCTGCCGGCGAAAAATTCGAAAATAGTCTGAGCGGGTTTGAATATGCACTGACACTCGATATAGACGCAATCGAACTCGATATCCGTCAGCATTCGGGTGAACTCTGGGTAATACACGACCATGAACTGGATCGCCTGACCGGCACCGAAGGCAGGTTCGATGCATTCGACGATCCTTCAAAATTACGCCTGCTAAACCACGAACCTGTCCCACGACTTCGCGAAGTGCTGGATCTATTATGGGGTAAAATACCAGTCAATATCGAAATAAAATCGTCCGATACTGCATCACTGTTGCTCGATTTACTCGAACAGTATTCATCCATTGAGCAGGAATCGCACTTTCCCTGGATATTGCTATCATCATTCGATCACAGGCAAATACTCGAGCTTCGCAATCGGAACTGTCCCTGGGAACTGGCGCTGGTAACCCATGGCATACCAACCAATGCAAGCCGGTTGATCGGCCAAATTCAGCCTTTTTCCTGGAGCATGGACGACGAATATATAGATTTTACCTTCATCGATCAGGTTCAGCACCAGGGCGTCAGGGTGATGATTTATACTGTCAACGAAATGGATCGGGCACAGACACTCAGAAAAGCGGGTATTGATGGAATATTGACCGATTACCCCTCTAAATTGAAAGAGTACCAGCTCCATGATCAAGCTCGGACAATATAATCTGCTCAAGGTGGTCAAGAAAGTAAATTTTGGCCTTTACCTGGACGGTGACCAGCATGGGGAGATCCTGCTACCTGCAAAATACGCCGATAAAAGTACTGCGCCTGGCGACGAAATCGAAGTTTTTGTCTACCTGGATTCGGATGATCGAATCATAGCCACCACCTTAAAGCCAAAAGCCTGCGTTGGAGAATGCGCCTATTTAAAAGTAGTGCAAACCAACCGGGTTGGTGCATTTCTAGACTGGGGACTGCCAAAAGACTTGCTGGTACCTTTCAGTGAGCAACAAAAACCGCTGCAAAAAGGTTACTCCTACGCGGTATACATTTATCTCGATGAAGCAAGCCAGCGTATAGCAGCATCGAGTCGACTGGAAAATTATCTCTCATCCGACGGTGGCGCTTTCAAGGCAAAACAGGTGGTCGAATTAATGATTTACGCTAAAAGCGACCTGGGCTTCAAGGCAATCGTCAATGGTACGCACCTGGGTCAACTTTATGAAAATGAAGTATTTCGCAAGCTGCATTACGGTGAAAGACTCCCGGGATATATCAGGCAAATCAGAGCCGACGGCAGAATTGACCTGAGTCTGTACCGGGCTGCTCATCTGGCCAGGGGCCAACTGGCCGATGAAATTTTAGCGCATTTGAAAGCGAACGATGGCGTCTCCAGACTGACCGATAAGAGTCCTCCGCAGGCCATTTATGATACCTTTGGAATCAGCAAGGCAGTCTACAAGAAAGCACTGGGTTTACTGTATAAAAACCGCCAGATCAAAATTGAAAAAGATAAGCTTACCCTGCTTTGAATCAGGTTACTCAGTAAGGTACTTTGGTATTACTTCCAACTGGATCTGACCAACTGCAATAACGTAAATATCCGTTTCCAGAATTTTCTGTTGAAAAACCTGAAAAGTAAATACTGGCCATCAAAAATCTCGATGAAACAGAGTTTTTGATTGAGTTCCAGGCAAATCTGGGCAAAATATCCCCAACTTTCTATCGGACTAGAATATGGCGAGTAATTATTTTTCCAAGATCTTTAGCCGCTCCCCATTTACCGCGATGCAGGAACACATGGTTATCGTGGAGCAGTGTGTGCGTCAGTTAACCCCTTTTTTTAAGGCGGTGCTCAATGAGGATCACACTAAGGCAAAGGATATTTATAAGGAAATTGGTAAACTCGAAAACAGGGCCGATACGCTAAAGAAAAAGCTGCGCCTGCACCTGCCTAAAGGTCTTTTCATGCCGGTCGCACGCCGTGATTTACTCGAGTTACTGCTGGTTCAGGACAAAGCCGCGAACCAGGCCAAGGATATTTCAGGCATCATCGTCGGCCGCAAGATGACTTTTCCAAAAGGTGTTGCCAGGCTGCTCCCAGACTATGTAAAGCGCTGCGAAGAAGCCTGCAAACAGGCCAAGAAAGTCATCAACGAACTCGATGAATTAGTAGAAACTGGATTTGCCGGCAAGGAAATTGCAATCGTCGCATCCATCATCAATGAATTGGACGGAATCGAAAAAGATACCGACCGGATGCAGATGAAAATTCGCGCCGCCCTGTTAAAAATTGAAAAGGATCTTCCACCGGTAGATGTTATTTTTTATTACAAAATCATCGAAGGCATTGGCGAAGTCGCCGACATTGCCCAACGCATCGGTAGTCGCGTCGAGCTGCTGCTCGCCAAGTAGTTAAAAAAGCAAACGAAGACCGCCTTATGGATCACGTAACGATTTATATTATTCTCGCGGGTGCCCTCGGCCTGTTCATGGCCTGGGGCATAGGTGCCAACGATGTCGCGAATGCAATGGGAACATCGGTAGGCTCCGGGGTATTGACCATCAAACAAGCTGTGATAATTGCCGCTATATTCGAGTTTTCAGGCGCGTTTCTTGCTGGTGGTCAGGTCACTTCCACGATCAGGAAAGGAATCATAGACAGCTCGGCGGTCGCCGGCACACCCGAGCTGTTAATTTTTGGGATGCTATCCTCGTTGCTGGCAGCCGGCCTGTGGCTATTGATTGCTACTCGAGCCGGCTGGCCCGTATCGACAACCCATACCATCATCGGCGCCATGGTTGGGTTCGCGATCGCCGGTTTAGGGATAGAGGCTGTCAATTGGGGCAAGATCGGAAATATTGTAATGAGCTGGGTCGTGTCGCCAGTTTTATCCGGTACCCTGGCCTATTTTCTTTTCCGCAGTGTTCAAAAACTGATCTTGAATACAGACAATCCAATTGCAATGGCGAAAAAATATGTGCCGATTTATATTTTCGCGACCGGCTTCATGATAGCACTGCTAACCATGTTTAAAGGCCTGAAACACATCGGGCTTGAATTTACCACAGCACAAAGCTATGGAATTGCGGTCCTTGTCGGTCTGGTTGTCATGGGTTGCGGTATCTTCTACATTTCACGCCTGAAATTCGATCCATCCGACGACAGGGACTTCCACTTTGCTAATGTGGAGAAAATATTTAGTATTTTGATGGTAGTAACTGCCTGTGGGATCGCGTTTGCCCACGGATCGAACGACGTCGCCAATGCCATCGGACCGGTGGCTGCGGTTATCAGTATTGCCAACGAAGGCGTGGTTACACAGGAATCTGTGATGCCAACGTGGATTTTACTGGTCGGCGGGCTTGGCATAGTCCTGGGTCTTGCGACCTACGGTAAAAAAGTCATGGCTACCATTGGCAGAAAAATTACAGAACTGACGCCGAGCCGGGGGTTTGCCTGTGAACTCGCGGCTTCCACGACAATTGTAGCTGCATCGGGTATCGGTTTACCCATTTCGACTACGCATACCCTCGTAGGAGCGGTGCTGGGAGTTGGCCTGGCACGGGGCATAGGTGCGATAAACCTCAGCGTGGTGGGTACCATCTTTATGTCGTGGATCATCACGCTGCCGGCGGGTGCCCTGCTATCAATTTTCTTCTTTTTCTTTTTTAAGGGTATTTTTAGTTAACCCCAACCTGACCCGCATACCTCGTTTTTAAACCCTGGTAGATATTATCCTGGTAACTATCGCTCTCGCTATCGAGCTTGCCAAGCAACTCGGTCAGGTGTTCATTGTCTTCCCGGCCCTGCCAGATTTTGGTATAACTGCCATCCTGATAGCCATGATCCTGGCGAAAAAAGTTCAATACGTTCTTGCCCACATATAGCCGGTAAAGCTGGCCAAAATCCATATCGATCAACCACATCACATTGCTGAATTCAGCAAAGTGCATCGATTTCCGCTCGATGGTCGATCGCGCCATCGATTCGATTGCCTCTCGAATATCAGTTTGTTGTCCAGGGTCAGAAAGCTCGCTCAGTATGCGTTCAGCCACTGCTTTATTGTCGCTACCGCCCAACAGATAATCGCTCATCGCAAAATGGAAAATATCTACCAGTTCCAGGCGTACCTGATCGAGGTCGGGCTGCTGGTGCTTCCACCATTTCCAGCCGTAGTGATCGAGCATCTCTGCACATTCGGTCCAGATAGCCCGGTACCATGCGTTGTTGGCCTGACGCCAGTCCGGGTTGACCCGGGCGTTCATCGCGTCCTGCATTTCGAGCATCATCAGCAATTTGTTTTTCATTTAGGGTCTTTTCTCAAATCTCAGGGTATATATAAATAAGCAGCCCCTGCTTTTTTGCAGCGGTTCCTTATATTTCAATTCCCGGTTAGAACATACCGTAGAGCCAGGGTAATAAAAAACTCAGTACTATCCACATGAGTAAAACCAAAGGCAGCCCTACCCGCACAAAATCTCCGAAAGTATAGTTACCGGCGTTCATCACCAACATATTGGTCTGATACGCCATCGGAGTCGCGAAGCTCATATTGGCGCCAAAGATTACCGCGAGTACGAAAGGTTCTACCGGTTGCCCCAGTTGCTGTGCTATTCCAATCGCAATCGGTGTACCGATTACCGCGGCGGCGTTATTGGATACCACATTGGTTAATATCGCCATCATCAACAGTAGTCCGCTCAATATCAATACCGGCGACAGGCCCTCGGTGCTGGCGACATAAACCTGGGCCAGAAAATCAGCCCCCCCGGTTTCAACCATCGCGGCGCCTAGCGCCAGGCTCGATACGATGATCAGGATCACCGGTGCGCTTAGTGCGCGGGTCGCGTCATACCATTTGAGGCACCCGGTGAATAACATTAATATTACGCCACAAAGCGCACTGACCGCGATCGGTAAAAACCCGAATGCTGTAGTTACAATAATGAATAACATGATTAAAAGCGCTATCGGCGCCTTTGATGAGATGGGCAAGGACGATTTGGCATCGAGCACCAGCAGGTTGCGGCTCGACTGAAGACGCTTGATGCTTCGAACGGCACCCTGTATCAAAAACACATCGCCCGCCTGGATCCTGATATCGCCGATTTTTTCGGTCCCCGGCTGATTCGCCCATTTGTTCGACCGATACAATGCCAAAACCATCACCTGGTAACGATCGGTGAATCGGACACGGCTTAAGGTCATGCCATCCAGTGGTGAACCCGGCACCACCACTACCTCGGCAATTTGCTGAGTTGGATCGCGCAATGGATGATCTTCGTCTACGGGTTCGTCACCCGAAAAAAGTCTGGCTCCAATGAGTGTTTCCAGTTCTTTCAAATGTTCCGGCGTACTCTTAACCTGGATACGATCGCCGCTACGTAAAATCAGGTCTGGTAAAGCAAGCAACCGGGTATTTTCCGATCCGCGCAATATCTGCTTCACGTCCAGCTCGCCGCCGGTCAGGGCGATTACCTCGGACAGACTTTTCCGATTGGCGATGCTGTCATCGTGGATGCGCAGCTGAGCAGTAAAAAGACGTGGGGAAGTCGTTAGCAGGCGCGCTTCACGCGGTGGAATCAGTCTCGGCGCGACCAACCACAGGTATAGTAACCCAATACTACCGGCCATAACTGCGGGAAGTGCGAAGTCAAACATGCCAAACTCGCGTATGCCCAGGTCTGCCGCCACAGCCACCACGAGTAAATTTGTCGAAGTGCCGATGGTGGTCGCCATGCCGCCAATCGAGGTTGCAAACCCGACCGGCATCAATAATTTCGATGCCGGGGTTGTCGTTTTAAGCGAGACACTAATGAGTATCGGCAGTAACAGGATGACTATCGGGGTATTGTTGACGAATGCGCTAAGCAGCGCTCCGATGATCAGCGTGGCAAGAAATGTTGAAACCGGATATTTAGCCCATCGACGAGCAAGCTGTCGCCCAATCTGCTCGAGTGCGCCGGTACGTACCAGCGCCCTACCGGCTATCATCAAGGCACAAACAGCTACCAGCGCCTGATGCCCGAAGCCACTAAAAAACCGGGTTGCGCGAAGTGGTCCAGAGTCACCGACGTAGGGAAACATTTCAAAAAATACAGCGAGAAAGGCCAGAATTAATAAGCTCGACGATGCGAGTGGAATCCGTTCGCTGGCAAATAATATCAGGGCGATCACTACCAGCGCCATTACAACAATTGCATGAAATCCCGGTTCGGCAATCATAGTCGACGGATATTCCATTAGAGGGTAATTAATTTACACCGGCAATTATTTTAGCGCCTGTCATCGCTATTACAACCGATACCGGATATTTCCCTATTCCGGGCGCATTTGCGGGAACAGGATGACATCTCGAATACTGGGCGAATCGGTCAACAGCATTACCAGGCGGTCTATACCGATTCCCTCTCCAGCGGTGGGCGGCATGCCATATTCCAGCGCACGAATATAGTCCGCGTCGAAATGCATCGCCTCCTCGTCACCCGAATCTTTTTCTTCAACCTGACGCTGGAAGCGTGCGGCCTGGTCCTCCGGGTCGTTGAGCTCTGAAAAGCCGTTCGCGATTTCGCGTCCGCCCACAAACAACTCGAAGCGATCGGCGATGAAAGAGTTTTCGTCGTTCCGCCTTGACAGTGGCGACACCTCGGTGGGATAGGCGGTAATGAAGGTTGGTTGCACCAGGTGATGTTCGACTGTTTTTTCAAATATTTCAATTTGTATCTTACCTGCCCCCCAACTCGACTCGACCTGGATACCAAGGTCGCTGGCTGCTTTTCGACAGTATTCCAGGTTTTCCAGACTGGCCGGATCCAGTTTAGGATTAAACTTCAGTATCGAATCCGCCACAGTCATGCGCTGGAAAGCCTGCTGTAAATCGAGTTGTTCTCCCTGATAACTCAGCCTGGTATCGCCAACCACCGTTTGCGCTAGTTGGCGCAACATGTCCTCGGTCAATGCCATCAAATCCTGGTAGTCTGCATACGCCTGATAAAATTCGAGCATGGTAAATTCTGGATTATGCCGGGTCGACAGGCCTTCGTTACGAAAATTTCGATTGATTTCAAAAACCTGTTCGATACCACCAACTACGAGCCTTTTCAGGTACAACTCAGGAGCGACCCGCAGAAAAAGATCCATATCCAGTGCATTGTGATGGGTGATAAAAGGCTTCGCGATAGCACCACCCGGAATAACCTGCATCATGGGCGTTTCTACTTCAACAAAACCCGCCTTGGTCAGGTATTGGCGAATAAAATTGATGACCTGGCTGCGCACAGAAAATACCCGCCGCGAGTCTTCATTCATGATCAAATCGATATAACGCTGACGGTACTTTTGTTCCTGATCGGTCAACCCATGAAATTTTTCCGGCAACGGGCGTAGGGATTTGGTGAGCAATTCCAGAGTTTTCACCTTGACTGTCAATTCGCCCGTTTTGGTCCGGAATAATTCCCCGGTAACGCCAAAAATATCCCCGATATCGCTATGTTTGAAGGCATCGTAGGCGTTCTCTCCAAGCGCATCGCGTTGGACAAAAATCTGAATCGTTGCACTCATATCCTGTAATTGCGCGAACGTTGCCTTACCCATTACGCGCTTGAACATCATGCGTCCTGCCACCTTGACCTTAATCTGCTGCTGTTGCAGTTGCTCGCGTGAGAGCTCAGCGTAGGTTTCCAGTAAATCGCCGGCAAAATCGGTACGCCTGAAATGGTTTGGAAACGCCTGCCCCTGCGTACGCAATTGAGCCAGTTTCTTGCGTCGCTGCGCGATATACCGGTTTTCATCTAATTGCGGCTCGTCGACTTTATCGGCATCGCCTGATTGCTGGTTCATCTAATTATTTCCTGTGTGTTGGCCTGTGGCTATTGCCCACTTTTCAAACTGGCTACTATAAACTGATCCAGATCACCATCGAGTACCGCCTGAGTATTGCCGGTTTCTACCCCAGTACGCAAATCCTTAATACGCAAAGACGTTGGCGTTCTTTGAATAATGAAAGGTTTCTGACTTATCTGTGTCAATTTAGAAAGCTCACTTGCCCTAACCTGAGCACCCTTACCAAAAACTAATTTAGGAAACTCCTTACCTGTATCTGCCAAGCCAACCCTACTACGCAAATCAATACCTCTTCTGAGAAAACGCTGACTTAAAGGAAGTGTTGGTTGAAGAGAAGGAGGAGTGCTTAAAGTTCTTAATCCTAAAAATCTGCCAGGACGTATAAGCTGAGTAGTACGGAACGTTTTAACTGCAATAACACCCTTTCCTGGAAGAGGAGTAGTTGGTCCTTTACCCACAATATCAGTACGAATTTTCAACACATCAGCTCTAGGTTGACGAGCTTGTGATACCGCAGCACTAAACTTCTTTACTGCACGTTGAGAAACCTTACCTGTTTGAGTAGTTAAAACATCAGCAGCTTTAAAACCGAATTTAAAACCAGCAAGTGAAGGAACAATACGGGTCGTCCTTCTTCCTAATTCTCTGAATGGTGCATCAGCAGAAGCAAT
>JADFMY010000043.1 GCA_022563685.1 Pseudomonadota bacterium
CAGGAAACAAGGTCGGGTCAGGGGCGTGAGAGGGCCAGGCGGTGGGTACAGGCTCGCGAAATCGGCTGCTCAGATTTCAGTCGCCGATATTATTCAGTCGGTGGATGAAAAACTAGATATGACCAAGTGTGGCGGCAAGGGTGACTGTTCGAGTGGCGAAAAATGCCTGACTCATCAATTATGGTTCGACCTTTCTTGTAAGTTGTACAAATTTTTAAGCGGAATAAAACTCGACCAATATGTCAATCGACCTAATATTAATGAGCTGGTTAAGAAACAGGACATCTTGTATGGAAGATTTTTAAATCGCCGAAAAACGGCTGCCTGACTAGAGAATTAACGTGACTGATGTGAAACTGCCTATTTATCTCGACTACAGCGCCACCACGCCGATGGATGTGCGTGTCGCTGATAAAATGGCTCACTATCTAACTCTCGAAGGAGAGTTCGGCAATCCTGCGTCACGGAGTCATGAATTCGGCTGGAAAGCAGAGAAAGCAGTAGACGCAGCAAGACAGCAAGTAGCCGATCTGGTCAACGCCGATGCGCGTGAAATAATCTGGACCAGTGGCGCCACCGAGTCGGATAATCTGGCTATCAAGGGCGCGGCCCACTTTTACCGTAAAAAAGGCAACCACATTATTACGATCAAGACCGAACACAAGGCAGTGCTGGATACCTGTCGGCAGCTTGAACGCGAAGGTTTTGAAGTCACTTACCTCGATCCTGAAGATAACGGCCTGATCGATCTGGAAAAACTCAAAAACGCTACCACCAGCGAAACCATTTTGATTTCGGTGATGCACGTCAATAATGAAATCGGGGTTATTCAGGACATCCAAGCGATCGGCGAATTTGCACGCGAAAACAAGATTATTTTTCATGTGGATGCAGCACAGTCGGCCGGGAAGGTTGAAATTGACCTGGCGTCTCAGAAAGTGGACCTGATGTCGTTTTCGGCGCATAAAATCTATGGACCTAAGGGAATCGGGGCGCTTTACGTTCGACGCAAACCACGTGTTCGACTCGAAGCGCAAATGCACGGTGGGGGGCACGAACGTGGCCTCAGGTCAGGCACGCTGGCCACGCATCAAATCGTTGGCATGGGTGAAGCGTTTCGAATCGCGAAAGAAGAAATGGCCAGCGAAAACGACCGCATCCGTATGTTGCGGGATCGCCTGTACCAGGGCCTGAAAGATATGGAGGAAGTCTATGTCAACGGTGACTACGAACAACGTACAGCAGGCAACCTCAATATCAGTTTTAATTTTGTCGAAGGTGAATCTTTGATCATGGCCCTGCGTGATCTGGCTGTCTCGTCCGGATCAGCCTGTACCTCGGCTAGTCTCGAACCATCGTATGTATTACGAGCGCTGGGGCGAAACGATGAACTGGCGCATAGTTCTATCCGATTTACCATCGGCCGTTTCACCACGCTTGAAGAAATCGACTACAGCATTGATCTGATCGGAAAAGCAGTCGATAAACTACGTAATTTATCGCCGCTTTGGGATATGTACAAGGCTGGCATCGACTTGAGTTCTATTGAATGGGCGGCGCATTGACCGCCGCGTTGAGAGGAAGTAATCATGGCATATAGTGAAAAAGTTCTAGATCATTATGAAAATCCACGCAATGTGGGCGTAATAGACGAGGATCAATCGGTAGGTACCGGCATGGTGGGCGCGCCCGCCTGCGGTGATGTAATGAAACTGCAAATTAAGGTTGACGATAATGGCATCATCCGGGACGCCAAATTTAAAACCTATGGCTGCGGTTCGGCCATTGCTTCGAGTTCACTGGTGACCGAATGGGTGAAAGGCAAGAGCCTGGATCAGGCCGCCGAAATTAAAAATACGCACATTGCCGAAGAACTGTCACTGCCACCGGTAAAAATTCACTGCTCGGTACTGGCCGAAGATGCGATAGCAGCGGCCATCGATAACTACCGACAGAAGAATCAGTAAATACCTGCCCCGGGGCTTGGCGAACGGCAGGCCTTCGACCTGACTGGGATCACACCACATCGCTAGTCGCAGCAGCGGGTCTCCCCTGCTGCAATATCCCTGTTAACAAGGCCTAGGAGTCCTGGGGGTAGTGCTGCGACCATATCCGTTCAACAGCAGGGCGACTGCGCACAGAATCACAAAGCAGTTTCAATTTCGGACAGCGAGACAATAGTGTCTGTGGCTGTTCGTGCCAGCGCGTCAGCATTAACAGATAAGCATCGATTACCGTGTACTGGTTGCCTAACAAGAACGGGCCGTCATTCAGTTCCGTCTCAAGTAAATCCCAGGCATTATCCATGTATTCTCTGGCTGCCTGTTCCACCGATTCAGCACTCCTGGCATCGGTCGTATAACGATCACTGTAATACAGCCTCTCGACCGATTCGTATATATTGGCCACCGCGTAAAACAGCCAACGATATACCTGTGCCCGCTCTGCGCTTCCAGCTGGCGGCAATAATCCCACATCGGGGTAGGTATCGGCGAGATGCAATACGATTGCTGCTGATTCTGTTACTACCGAACCATCGGGCAACGTTAAAGCGGGAATCTGCCCACGCGGGTTGATGGCGAGATAACCGGCCTGCATTTCTTCGCCTTTTTCCATATCAATCACCACCCGCTCGTAGTCGGCGCCGACTTCTTCTAATATTATTTGCGGGGCCAAGGCGCCAGTTTCCGCTGCCCAATATAGTTTGTACATGCCGTTTCCTCTGTGCTGGTTAATAGTTTCGTTAAAAGGGAAATCCAGGGACAGTATACCTATTAGCAGCTAACCGATATAATACCATCATATATTACAAGGAGGTAGGCAATGGCCAGGATGGCGCGTGTAGTGATTCCCAAATATCCGCATCATGTAACCCAGCGAGGAAATCGACGGCAGAAAACATTTTTCTGTGAAGCAGACTATCGTTCAGCCTGCCGAGCGGCGGAGTTTTATTTGTGGCTGGATTCAGGCGATCCAGTCCTCTATATCGTCTAACGAATTTTTCTGCCCAGCGGCGCGACCGGCTTCATAAGCCTCGTTGAGCAACTGTACTTCGCGCTCGGGATGACCCAGGTAACCGCCTTGCCAGCCGATAATATATTCTTCCTGTACGTCCAGTTCTTCCATACGCGTTGTCGCGTCTCTATAGGTTTGATCCATGATAAATTCTCACTGATGTTGATTAAATTTTTCCAGTGCGGCGCCCGAATCGAGCAGCGTCCGAATCCTGTCGGCCGCATCGGCCAGGCTGGTTTGCTGTAAAAAATGCAGCATTATCGCGCCGCTGTATACCAGGCTGTCCCGCGTGCCCCCTGGGACTCCCTGTAGCGCTTCCAGCCCATATTTAGCGGCCACTGTGGCCAATTCTTCGAGCCGTTCTTCACTGTTGTTTTGTTCTATATCCGCTAATTGTTCGGGTAGCGGTACGTTTCTGGTCGGGTGAGTTAATCCCGTTGATAGGGGGTCCAGCTCGGTGGCGCTTTCCTCACCCATATCTGCATAGCTGAAAAATCGCCCCGGCTGCTTCAGCGATGGGATCACGCCACCTTCGACGCCGCGGATCAATACCATGCTGTCGTAACCAGCGTGACGAGCGAGATTGGCGTAGATGGATGGATATACCTTGTGCACGTAACCGCTCATCATATGAGTTTTGCCGTTTGCTCTGATTGGCTGGGCCAGCACCTCTACGGTGGTGATGATCTGTCGTTTGACCATACGTTGCCGGAGTTCATTGAGTTGATGCAATGGCGGACAGTAAGTAGCCTGATCGAGATAAGACCAACCTGGATTTTCGTTTTCCAGGTTACCTTTAACTTCAGATATTGACAGATCGCATTGCTTTCCAGCGGCACTCAATATGCGCCTGTGGGTAACACCAAATTTGGGTCCAACCCGTGCCACACCGTGGGACACACAGGGGTAACCGGCTGCGGCAAATACCGCTGGCAGGAAAGGCGAAGCCGGGATGCCACGAATGTATCCATCGTAAGGATCCGACAGGTCGATAAGATTCGGAATATCCGCAACGACTTTGGGTGCGATATTTTTGATTGCCTGTAAGATTCCACAGTTTTCCTCATTCGTTTCGCGCTTCATGCGTAAAGCGATCAGGAAAATCCCGATCTGCACCGGATCGGCTTCGCCACTGAGGATAAATTCCATCGTCTCCAGGGCTTCTTCATATTCCAGGTCTTTACTGTATTCAGGACCGGTAGCGACCTTCTGAATGGCCCTGTGTAAAACTGTATTTTGAGGTTCTTCCATTGATTTAATAACAGATATCAAAGTATCGGAGCCTAATCAAAATACGGCATTGTAGACATATCTCTTTTGGGGCAAGCCTGTAGGGTCGAATTCATTCGACCGGATCCGTATCTAATTATTGGTCGAATGAATTCGACCCTACCTGTCAAGGGAAGAGCCATATTACCTTTATCCATACGGGGTATTTGCTCTGCTGCAGGTAGTGTTAAGATGCGGTATCGACCGCACAAAAATAGCCCTATGACGACAGACGCAGAAGTAGATTTCAACAGCGGTATGACTGCTTTTGAAGCTCGAGAATTCGTGCGCGCGATGCACTTTTTGCTACCTTTTGCCGAACAGGGAGTGGCCGAGGCGCAGCATCGGGTAGCGATAATGGAACAAAATGGCCTGGGGAAGGTAAAAAACGAATTCCAGGCCTATAAATGGATGAAAGCGGGTGCAGAGCAGGGTCATGCCCTGGCGCAACACGGCCTGGGTTTCATGTATATGCAAGGGGACTGTGTTGCAAAAGATAGTGAAACAGCGGTTTACTGGTTTACCCAGGCCGCGGAGCAGGGCCTGGCTGGTTCGCAGACCACGCTGGCGATGATGTACGAAAAGGGTGATGGGGTGGAAAAGGATCTGGATGCTGCCAAAAAATGGTACCAGGAAGCCGGGAATTGATCAGAGGCTCCTTAGTACCGTGTTTGCCGAACTCATTTAGAATCCGCCACCAATGAAATTATTGCCGATATTTTTAGATATAAAAAATAAACCCTGCCTCGTGGTCGGCGCCGGACCTGTAGCAGCACGCAAGGCTGAATTGTTGCTCAGGGCCGGCGCCTCGGTTCGGGTGGTGGCAAAAGAAATGGGCGAAGCGATGGCGCTTCTCCAGCAGCAATCGACTATCGAGCACAAAGCCAGGTCATTTGAAGATTCCGATCTTGACCAGGTTTACACAGTGATAGCTGCCACCAACGATAAAAAATTGAACGCCAGAGTATCTGAACTGGCTCAGGCCAAACGTATTCCAGTCAATGTTGTAGACAACCCAAAGCTTTGCAGTTTTATCATGCCATCGATTATCGATCGTGATCCGGTACAAATAGCCATTTCCACCGGGGGTACGTCACCGGTATTGGCCAGGCAATTACGTTCGCGCCTGGAAAGCCTGGTTCCAGCAGCTTATGGAGACCTTGCGAGGCTGGCTGAACAATATCGCGATACGGTTAAACAAACCTTCCCGAAAGTGGAAGAACGGCGACGCTTCTGGGAATCGGTGCTGGAGGGGCCAGTCACAGAACATGTGTTTGCAAACCGTGGCAGTGAGGCCCGTGCCTTACTCGATAAGCTGGTCGCAACGGCAGACCCGGACCCGGACTATCTGGGCGAAGTCTACCTGGTCGGCGCCGGACCGGGTGATCCTGACCTGTTGACATTTAAGGCACTGCGCCTGATGCAAAAGTGTGATGTGGTGGTTTACGATCGGCTGGTGTCGGAGCCTATCCTGGACCTGGTACGCCGGGATGCGGAAAAAATTTATGCCGGCAAGGCGCGCGCAAAACACAGTATTTCGCAGGAGAACATCAATCAGCTACTGGTCAGACTAGCGAAAGAAGGTAAGAGGGTACTGCGTCTGAAAGGCGGCGACCCCTTTGTTTTTGGCCGGGGAGGCGAGGAAATCAGCGAGTTGATTGACGAAAACATCGACTTTCAGGTAGTGCCTGGAATCACCGCGGCATCGGGTTGCGCCAGCTACGCGGGCATTCCGCTTACCCATCGGGACTATTCACAGGCCTGTATCTTTGTCACTGGTCACAGGAAAGAAGGTGGTAGCGATTTGAACTGGGATATGCTGAGCCACGCTAATCAGACCGTGGTTTTTTACATGGGGCTCGGCAATGTCCAGCGTATTTGCGACTCGCTTAAAGCACACGGGCGCGACCCTACAACCCCGGCAGCTTTAATAGAAAAAGGGACTACCCCTGTACAAAAAGTTTTTATCGGAAATCTCGACACTCTGCCAGGAATCGTCGACAGCAATGAGGTCAGGGCACCCACCCTGATCATCGTCGGTGAAGTGGTCGAATTGCATAAAAAACTGCATTGGTATAAGCCGGGTGAAGAGATTAAGTAGTCGTTGGCGACAATGGGTAATACCCAATTTTCCTTTTAGCAGCCTTTCACTGGATCCCGCGGTCAAGCCGCGGGATGACAGGAAGAGACGTGTTATTCCGCGATCAGGTCACGGGAACCAGGAAGCGGCGGGTTACGGGTATAAAATTGTCGTCTTAATAAATCTCTAGCGCAAATCGTTTAGCAGTGACGCACGAGTCGGGCCGGTGATCTCATACTCATAAGTGTAAACCGGGTGTTGTACCCCAAGGCTCCAGTTGGCGCCGTTTTTCAGCACGCCGGCCATTTCGTCGGTCACTTCAAAGCGCAAAAAATGTACCGCTGATGTTTTACTGTCGGTCGAACGCTCAAGGTCTTCGTCGGCTACAGCCCAGACCCTGTCGAATCCATCTACCTGCATCCATACAAGGTTTTCTATACCGAGCAGTTTTTGCAGTTGCACCGCCCGAATTTCAGGATCTGTGTATTCAATCATGAAGGTAGCCTTGAAATTTCGGCCGCCTGGAATCATAGGGTTATAGACTTCGAGTTCTTCGTCGATACCATCGGCTTCAAACATCTTTTCGATGCGCAGCATTTCCTGGATCTGGTACAGCAGGGTAAGACGGTCCTCAAAATAAAGGGTGGTGTTGGGCCCCAAAGCGACCTGGCGATTTTTTTTATGCGCCATAACCTGTTGGCGAAATTCAGATCTCTTCTCGGCGTATTGCTCGAGGCTCATCAGGTCATCACGGGTAATCCGGGATTGTTCGCTCATACTAGATTCCATAGGCTTGTTTTAACAGGGTTATAGGGTGCACGGTTTCGCTGCCATCGTTTAAGCCTGCAGCGATATGATGTCCAGCCATCGGGCAGTCGCTGGTATAGGCGTCGGGTTCATTTTTTCTGACCCTGTTGACTACTGGTTTACAAATCTTCATCGAGATCTGGTGGTATTCCTGTTTTACCGCGTAGGTGCCATCGTGCCCCGAACAACGTTCGATAGTATCGATTTCGGTATTGGGAATGAGTGACAGGATATCGCGAGTTTTTAGTCCTATCCGCTGTACCCGTTGGTGGCAGGCGACATGGTAACTGATTTTGCCGATTTCGTTTTTAAACTCTGTTTTCAACAGGCCCGCCCTGTGACGCAGCATCAGATACTCGAATGGGTCGAAAAATGCCTGTTGAACTTTGCTGGTACACTCGTCCCGCGGGAACAGCAAAGGCAATTCCTGTTTAAATTGCAGGGTGCAGGACGGTACGGGAGAAATGATGTCCCAACCATCGTCTACCAGTTGAGACAGGATCGGTATATTCTGCTGTTTCAGTGACTCGACCGAATCGATATCACCCAGCTCAAGCCTGGGCATGCCGCAACAGACCGTATTCGGAATCACCATGGTTGGAATGCCGTTGTGTTCGAATACCGCGAGTAGATCTTCGCCCAGATGCGGTTCGTTATACTGGCCGTAGCAGGTTCCAAAAATAGCCACCTTCCCAGTCGTTTTATCGCTCGCGACCGCACTGGCCTCGTCGGGCTTGTGATTCCTGGTGCGTTTGCTCAGCGTACGACTATGATAGCTCGGTAATCGGGCACTGGCGTGGATACCCAGGGCTGTTTCCATCAATGCACGAGTATGCTCGTTATTATTCACCGCGTTGACCAGGTTGACTACGATCGGGATACTGGCCAGGCGGCCAATACGGTCGGTCGATGTAATCAATTTGTCGCGCATCTTTGTGCGCCCCTGTTTAAATCCCAGCGCCTTGGCGCGCAACATCAAATGCGGAAAATCGACATTCCATTCGTGGGGTGGTACATAGGGGCACTTGGTTAGATAACACAGATCGCAGAGGTAGCAATGGTCGACAACCTTCCAGTAATCCTGTTTCGATACGCCATCAACCTCCATCGTCGAAGACTCGTCGACCAGATCGAACAGGGTCGGGAAGGCATTACACAGGTTAACGCAGCGCCGGCAGCCATGACAAATATCGTAAACGCGTTCGAGTTCGGCAAACACAGCCGTTTCATCGTAAAACCCAGGCTCATCCTGGCCCAGCGGATAGCGCGTGGGGGCTTGTAAACTGCCTTCACGAGTAATAGAGGACATCATTGGACCTGGTAGCTTGCATATTGAGCTGCAAGGCGTCAACGCCCTGCAGCTAATAGGGGGCGCGAGATCAGGCGTCGAGATTGTCGAGAGCTTTCTGAAATCGATTAGCGTGCGAGCGTTCTGCCTTGGCCAGCGTTTCAAACCAGTCGGCAATTTCGTCGAATCCTTCTTCGCGCGCGGATTTGGCCATGCCTGGATACATATCGGTATACTCATGGGTTTCACCAGCGATCGACGCCTTTAGATTGGCTTCAGTATTGCCAATGGGAAGGCCTGTCGCCGGGTCGCCAACTTCTTCGAGGTATTCCAGGTGCCCGTGCGCGTGGCCTGTTTCACCTTCAGCAGTAGAACGAAATACCGCCGACACATCGTTAAAACCTTCGACATCGGCCTTCGCTGCAAAATACAGGTATCGTCGATTGGCCTGTGATTCGCCTGAAAACGCATCTTTCAGGTTTTGTTCTGTTTTTGATCCTTTTAAGGACATGTTGCCTCCTGTGAGATAGTGGTTAGCTTGAATTTGTTTCGGAAGCAATATTAGCAAGCATTAGAGATAAAGGAAGTTAATTTTATCTATAGTTTTAATAGAGCTTCGCTATTTTAAATTATCCTTCAACCTGGGGCGTTAAGACGCTGTTTGGACTGAAATCGGGGCAAAAAAAGTTGCATTATCCGTGGCTCGATATCTCATTTTTACTATTGGCTCTAGGGTTTACCCGTGTGTTCCCTGTAATGTTCTAGTTTGTGCCCGGATGGATCTTCCAGATACAGATCACGATTTTGTTTCGATTCGAAGTAAATTATCAGACTATCCTCGTCGTTACCTTCGATCACGTACGGCATGTCCATCAATTGATCTAAAGTCTTTCCTGTGATCGGGTCGGTAGTTTCGATTCTATATGTCATAATTGGCCACCTGATCATTCAATTAACTGCGTAATATCAATTTATAGGCGCTTTAACGCTGTTTGAAAAGCAAATTTTGCAAAAAAAAGAGAATTAATTACGTTTTTAACCACTAATCAAGCGATTACCGCTAGTAGCTACCAGAGCAGATAAAATGCCGCGATTAAGTCGCTGATTAGACTTATTTTTAGGACATTAAATGAAAGAATACGATGTATATGCGATTGGAAATGCACTGGTCGATATCGAATATCACACCAGTGCTGAAATTTTGACCGAGTTGGGTATAGACAAGGGGGTAATGACCCTGATCGATGAGCCAAAACAAAACAATTTGATGACTTATCTCGGAGAATCGCACGAAAAAATGGCCTGTGGCGGGTCGGCTGCTAATACGATTATCACCCTGGCCCAATTAGGCGCCCGCGTTCATTTTGATTGCCGTGTGGCCAAGGATATGACTGGTCAGTTTTTCATTCAGGACCTGCACGATTCTGGCGTTCACTCGACACTAAAACTCGACGAGTCTTATACTGGCGTGACCGGTAAGTGTCTTGTGTTCGTGACCCCGGACGCCGATCGCACGATGAATACATTTCTCGGAGCCAGTGCGGACCTGGCCGTTAGCGATATAGACATCAGCGCGATCAAACGATCAGACTATGTTTATATCGAAGGCTACCTGGTATCTGCGGATAGCACCCGGCAAGCGGCGATTAAGGCTCGGGAATTAGCCGAGAAAAGCAAGGTAAAAACTGCCCTGACGCTATCCGACCCGAATATGGTGATATTATTCCGCGAAGGCATGGAGGAAATGCTCGGATCGGGTGTAGATCTGTTATTCGCCAATGAAGATGAAGCCTGCGAACTCGCGCAAACCAGGGATCTGGATGTCGCTATTCAAAGCATGAAAAAAGTTGCGCGAACCTTTGCTATTACCCGCGGCAAGCAGGGCGCATTATTGTTTGATGGAAATAGCATAATCCACATCGACCCCCACCCGGTAGAAGCGATTGATACCCTGGGCGCCGGTGATTCGTTCGCTGGGGCGTTCCTGTACGGCCTCACACAGGGTATGAGCTTTCAGCAATCCGGCGACCTGGCCTCGCTGGCTTCGTCCAGGATAGTGACTCAATATGGTCCCCGTCTCAGTACGAGCGAAATGCAAAGCCTAATCACCTCATTTAACGCTGGCTATTAAACAGCCGATAGTGAAAAATACCGCCCTTTGCCTTTTAACCCCACTACCTGCTGCAGGATCGAGCCAGTAATGACAATGTACGATACCAAAGACCTCAGGATTAAGGACGTCAAGGAAATCCTGTCGCCAGAGAAATTAATGGCTGATTTGCCGATCACCGAAATTGCATCAAAAACAGTGCACGATACGAGGCAGTGTATTTACGACCTACTCGATGGCAAGGACGATCGCCTGGTGGTGATTATCGGCCCGTGCTCAATTCACGATACCGAAGCAGCGATGGAATATGGTAACCGCCTGAAAGTCCTGATCGACGATTTGAAACACGATCTTTTGATTGTAATGCGGGTTTATTTCGAAAAACCACGCACGACGGTTGGATGGAAAGGCCTGATTAACGATCCGGACCTGGATGAAAGTTTTCATATCAATAAGGGCGTACGCAAGGCACGCGAATTGTTATTGAACCTGGCCGATAAAGGAATTCCTGCGGGCCACGAGTATCTCGATTTGATCAGCCCGCAGTATATTTCCGACCTGGTTGCCTGGGGTGCGATCGGTGCACGCACAACCGAAAGCCAGGGTCATCGTGAACTGGCTTCGGGTCTTTCATGCCCGGTTGGTTTCAAGAATGGAACCGATGGTCGTATCCAGATAGCGATCGATGCGATTGGCGCCGCGCAAAACCCCCATTATTTTATGTCCTTGACCTTGCAGGGACATTCGGCCATTTTTGCTACCACCGGGAATGAATATACGCATGTCATCTTACGTGGGGGCATGCGGCCAAATTACGATCGGGAAAGTGTCAACGAAGCAGCCGAAAACCTCGAGAATGCGGGATTAAATACGCGCATCATGGTGGATTGTAGCCATGCCAATAGCCAGAAAAAATTCGATAAGCAGGTTGAAGTCTGTCGCGATATCGGCCATCAGTTAAGGACCGGACAAAACAATATTTTCGGCGTTATGATCGAGAGTCATCTGCTTGAGGGGCGGCAGGATATCGAAGCTGGAGTCGAACTAGTCTATGGGCAGAGTATTACCGATGCCTGTATCGGTTGGGAAGATTCCGAAATGCTGTTATGTGAACTGGCCGAAGCGGTTCGAGATAGACGTAACAATCAGTAACCACCCAATCAGATTCGACTGCCAGCGCCGTAGAAGCTCGCGGAGCCGGTCTGCTATCCGGTTAATCCATGGCGAATAAACGCAAACCACATTCATCTAACACAGCGACGCGCAGGCGCAAGCTCATAAAAGGGTTGCTGGTAGTGGCTGCTCTGGCTTTGGCAGGCTACCTGGTATATTTAAACTACCTGATAGGCCTGCGTTTCGAAGGGGATACCTGGGCACTACCTTCGCGAGTCTATGCCAGGCCCCTGGATCTATATCCGGGTCTTGAATTAAATCGCGAGTCCCTGCAATACGAATTGAGCCTTTCTACCTACGAACAAGTGAAAACGCAACCGCTGCCTGGACAGTATCGGGTGCTCGGGAATTCGATCGAAATTCACAGTCGCTCCTTCGTTTTTAGCGATCAAACCCAGCCGATGCGACAAATACGCGTTGATTTTAGCGGCGATGAAGTGACGCGTATTCTGGACATGGCCTCGAGCCGCCCACTCGAATTGTTTCGATTACCCCCGGTAGTGATCGGTAGCTATTATCCTCAAAATGAGGAAGACCGATTATTGCTCACGGCTGATGAAATTCCACAGTCCCTGATAGACATTTTGCTTACAGTTGAAGACAAACGCTTTTACCAGCACCTGGGTATCAACCCGCCTTCTATTTTTCGCGCGCTCATTGCTAATCTAAAAGCCGGCAAGGCAGTGCAGGGCGGTAGCACCCTGACCCAGCAACTGGCTAAAAATCTTTTTTTGACGCCGGAACGATCATTCGTACGCAAAATCAACGAAGCGTTTATGGCCATGCTGCTCGAAATTCGCTTTAGTAAACAAACCATCCTGGCCGCCTATATCAATGAAGTATTTTTGCTGCAGCAAAACAGGATTGCAATCCACGGATTTGCGCTTGCCAGTCATCTATTGTTCGAGCAAAGCCTCGATCGTTTAAGCACCGACAAGCTGGCTTTACTGGTAGGCATGGTTAAAGGACCCTCATGGTATAACCCGATAACACAACCGCAAGCGGCACTCGAACGTCGTAATCTGGTGTTACGGATCCTGTTCGAAAATGGACTACTGGACGACAAGGCTTACCAATATTTTCGCAATCAACCGCTCGAAGTAATAGCCCGGTTACCGGGGGTCAATCGTTTTCCAGCCTACCTTGATCTGGTTAAAAGACAACTGAAAAACAACTATAGCGCCGCAGAACTATCCGCCAGGGGCCTGCGTATATTTACCCCTTTCGATCCACTGATACAACGTAATCTGGAACAGGGCCTGGAGTCCGCTCTGGCGCGATTCGATCAACCCGAATTACAGGCTTCAGTGGTAATCGCCGACTATTTGAATGGCGACCTACAGGCGTTGGTCGGTGGTCGGCAGGTTGATTTTCCCGGATTTAACCGCGCCATCATGGCGCAGAGGCCAATCGGCTCCCTGATCAAACCGCTACTGTTATACAGCCTGTTAGAAGGGAACATGACACTCGCGTCCATAGTCGAGGATAAGCCGGTTCGAATTCGTCAGTCTGATGGCAAGATTTGGGAGCCACGAAATTATGACAGGCAACTACACGGTGAGATGAGCCTCTATCAGGCGTTTGTCAATTCTTACAATTTACCCTTTGTACGCCTGGGTATAAATGGTGGGCTTGAAGCCCTGGCGAAAAATTTGGAGCGCATCAATTTATTAAAACACGATGTGATTTACCCCTCGCTGTTACTGGGAACCACCTCGATGTCTGCTTTCGAGGTCGCACAGATGTTTCAGGTTATCGCCAACAATGGATATTTCACGCCACTCACCACGATTCGCCAGGTGAGCGACCAGCACAATAATACGCTCAGTCGCATCCCTCTCGCCTCATATAAACTGTTCGATCAGGCGTACATGATACAGGTGCAGCGAGCGTTGATTGGCGTTAGCGAGGAGGGTACTGCAAAGTACCTGAAAAATCGTTTTGGCGATTATACGCTGGCGGGAAAGACCGGGACTACGAACGACGCCAGGGATTCCTGGTTTAGCGGGTTTTCTCGGCGATTACTGACCGTCGTCTGGCTTGGCAATGACGACAACACGCCGATCAATCTGAGTGGTTCATCGGGTGCACTGCGTGTATGGGCTGAAATCATGCAACGGCAAAAAATCTACCCATTCAAACTGACCAGGGACGCTTCACTCGAGTGGCATTCGATCGATCGATTCGATGGGGGATTAACCCGGCAAAACTGTGCCAATAGTGTATTGTTGCCTTTTGTCGCTGGCAAGGTACCTGTCAAGCGATCAAGATGTGAATAAGGAGAGTGTGAGGTTTATGACTAAATTCAGACTAGCGATAATCATACCAATGATGCTGCTAGCTTCCTGTGCCGGGCCGAAAACAGAAACCGAGCGTTATCATCGTATCTCCAACGAATATCAACCTGGTACCGGTGCTGTTACGCAGTTGCACCGCGAAGCTATCAGTGCACTCGACCAGGGTAGTATCCAACTGGCAATTGATCACCTGCAGCGTGCGATAAAAATTGAACCACGTAATGCTTTCAGCTGGCATTATCTGGCGCAAACCTACTGGCGCGGCAGAAACTACGGCAAGTGTATCGATATGGTTGAGCGTTCTATCAGCTACGGCGCTTCGAAGGATGATCTGGACCGCGCCAACAGTGCGCTTCGGGCGCGGTGCCTGGGCGAATAACAATGCCAAATCTTTCCACCGAAACGGATGTAGACGCAATACTGGGTGCAGAGGGAATAATCGGTGAAGCAATTGACGATTTTCAACCCCGCCAAAGCCAGCTCGAAATGGCGCGGCTGATCAATCAGGCGATAGCCGAAAGTAAAAGTTACCTGATTGAGGCCAGCACCGGCATAGGAAAATCCTATGCCTATCTGGTACCCGCATTCCTCAGCGATAATAAAATCATCATTTCAACCGGTACCAAAAATCTGCAAGATCAATTGTTTAAAAAAGACATACCTTTAATCAGGAAAATACTGATCAGCAATAAAAAAGTCGCTTTGTTGAAGGGTAGAAGTAATTATTGCTGCTTGTTTCGCATCGATAAATTTCGTCAACAGAAGCAATTTCAATCGGGTGAAATGGCCTCTGTGTTTGCGGCCCTGCATGAGTGGTCAAAGCTTAGCGAGAGCGGAGATATAGGTGAATTTTCAGGCCTCCCGGAAAATGATCGCCTATGGTTTTACGCCACTTCGAATGCCGATAACTGCCTGGGAAGCGAATGCCCTGATTTTGATCGGTGTTTCGTGGTCAAGGCACGCAGGAAAGCGATGGAGGCCGATCTGGTGGTCATCAATCACCACCTGTTTTTTTCCGATCTGGCGTTAAAGGAAGAAGGATTCGGCGATATTTTGCCAGAGGCGGAGGTTTTGATTTTTGATGAGGCACACCAGCTGCCCGATATCGCCAACCACTTTTTTGGCGACAGCCTTAGCATGCGCCAATTGGAATTATTGAGTAAAGATGCGCTGGAAGCCGGAATTACTGAAGCAGCTGATTCGAAAGACCTGCAAAAACCCTGCGATCAACTGAATAAAACGGTCGCAGACTTTCGCCTGGCGCTGGGGCAGTTTGCTAAAAAATCTGAATGGTCGCGTATCCAGAAGGCGCCGCCGATAAAGCAGACACTGGAATCCCTTAGAGCAGCCATGAACGAATTGTCCGAGGTGCTTGAACCGATGATAGGTCGTGGCAAGGAACTGGCCAGCTGTTACCGCAGGCTCGAAACAATCGACACAATACTCACGCAATTTCTTGACCCGGATGACTCCGAGGTAAGCTGGTATGAATTGAGTGATCGCGGTTTCAGGCTAGTGATCTCTCCGGTCGACATTTCTGACTCGTTTCGACAGAAACTGGATGACTCGTCTTTCGAATCGGTATTCTTTACCTCTGCAACTATCAGTTCTCAACATTCGTTCAAGTACTATGCTGGAAGACTGGGTTTGGATGATATCGAGGCAGTGCACTTTGACAGCCCGTTCGACTATCAGAAACAGTCCCTGTTATATATACCCGTTCACCTGCCTGATCCTTCTGAACCCGGCTACGCGGAAATATTTGGTAAGCTTTGCCGTGAAATGATTGAAGCAACACAAGGGTATTGCTTCATCCTGTTCACCAGTTACCGGATGCTAAATTGGACCGCCGACTATTTGCGTTCGAAAATCGATAACCAGCTTTTTGTCCAGGGGGAATTCCAGCGTAGCGAACTGTTACAGCAATATCTTAACGCCAGTAATCCAGTATTGCTTGGCACCAGTAGCTTTTGGGAAGGAGTGGATGTGAAGGGAGATCGATTGCGATGTGTCATTATTGACAAACTGCCTTTCAAGTCACCCCAGGACCCGGTGTATAACCGACGCCTGCAACTGGTCAATAAAAATGGCGGTAACGCATTCGTCGAGGTGCAAATCCCCGAGGCAACAATTGGCTTACGCCAGGGAGTAGGGCGTCTGATACGCGATGTGAACGATCAGGGGATCGTGGTCCTTTGTGACAATCGCATTAATAGCAAGGCATACGGCGCTAAAATTCTCGATAGTTTGCCCCCCATGCGACGTAGTAATGAGTTATCGCAAGTGAAAGAATTTGCAGCTTCCAGATTTGCCTCCAGTTCGCCCGGTTGAGTTAAATGCCCAAACGCCTGGTATTTTGGTCTGGCAGGCTGGCTTCCCATATTTCCATAAAGCTCTGCGCAAGCGATCTGCACTCCAGTTTATTATCTGTATCGTAATAGCCTTCGTAGCTGGCTGGATTCTTGATACGCATAAAGGCCATGTCGTCAACGATCAACCAGTTTTCGCTGAATTTTCGCTGATCGCGAGTAACAGTAATCCGAATTTGTGCAAATGTAGGTAGCCTTTGAGCCAGTAAAATCAGGTAATGACCATTGCGAGCTGCCACCCGGGTGTCATGCGCGATCACGCGAATATCGGTATTGCGATTGCGTGTAGTAAGTTCCGACAGATGATCGTACAGGTACTTGTGGTTATAAAGATCTGGCTCGAGGTTCTGTCCAATCAGATAAACTCGCTGCGTGGATAATTCAATCAATTCCCGGACACAGCGTCGACAGTCGTTTCTGCCATTTAACAATATACTTGAATATTCCTTCATAACCTGTTGATATATATCATAAATATTGGGCAGAATTCAACACCATGCGTTGGTGAGGTATACCCGCTTCGATAAATTCTTCGGAGTCTATAATAAACCCGTTTTTCAGATAAAACGGAATCGCATAAGACTGCGCATTCAATAAAACTCGTGGACAGCCTGCTGCGCGTGCCTGTTGAATCAGGTTTTCCAGCATACCTCGACCGATACCCTGATTTCGGTAATTCTGGAGCACACACATGCGGCCAATAAACCCGTTCGGTAACAGTCGGCCAGTACCAACATAGCAATCACCCATGAGCGCCTTAACGTGCATACAATCGGAATCGAGCCCATCGACTTCCACCGATATGGGAACTTGTTGCTCCTCGACAAACACCAGGGTGCGTAGTTTTATCAGTTCGTCCTTGTCACGATCCCAGTCCGCAGTTTCGATAATTGGTCTGATCATCAGTGTGGGCGCTACCTGCGTGCAATATAGGGGTTAAATGCCTGTTGGCCTCAAATCCAGGCAAATTTCAAAGCAGGAAATTACCCCAGGCTCCTTAAACCTTTTTCGCCTGGATTGCTGCATTTCCGATATAGGTAGCGGGTGTCAAATCGATTAATTGCCGCTTTGCCTGGTCGGGAATATCCAGTTTCTGTACAAAGTCGTGCATAATCTTTGCATCGACCGGTTGGTCACGGGTCAATGCCTTTAACTTTTCATAGGGTTGCTCGATACCGTAACGACGCATCACCGTCTGGATGGGCTCAGCGAGCACTTCCCAATTTTGATTGAGGTCGGCATTAATTGTGTCATGGTTCACCTCGAGTTTGCCGAGACCGCGCTCTATTGAATCCAGTGCAATCAGAATATGGCCGAGACCACTACCGAGATTTCGTAAAACCGTCGAATCGCTTAGATCGCGCTGCCAACGGGAAATAGGTAATTTTTGCGATAGATGGCCCAGGATTGCATTGGCTATTCCCAGATTGCCCTCGGCATTTTCGAAATCGATAGGGTTCACCTTGTGCGGCATGGTTGAAGAGCCAACTTCACCGCTAACGGTCTTCAGTTTAAAGTACCCAATCGAAATATAACCCCAGACATCACGGCTGAAATCAATCAACACGGTATTGCATCGGCAATAGGCATCGAATAGTTCAGCGATATAGTCATGTGGTTCGATTTGCGTCGTATAGGGGTTAAACCTGATGCCCAGGGATTCCACAAATTGCCTCGCCATCTCCGACCAGTCAAGCTCAGGATAAGCGCTTAAATGCGCGTTATAATTGCCCACCGCGCCATTTAACTTACCCAGCATGCCGAGCTTGTTTATTTGCGTAACCTGTCTTTGTAACCGGTATACGACATTGGCTATTTCTTTTCCCATCGTAGTAGGGGAGGCTGGTTGCCCGTGTGTGCGACTCATCATCGCGACATCAGCATGTTGATGCGCCAGATTTTTAAGTAATTCGATAATCCGATTAACCCCTGGCACAATCACCTGGTCTCTGCTTGCCTTCAGCATTAACGCATGCGATAAATTATTGATGTCCTCCGAGGTACAGGCGAAATGAATAAATTCGGCTAGTTCGGACAACTCATCGGAGCTGGCAACCTGTTCTTTAAGAAAGTATTCGACCGCTTTCACATCGTGATTGGTGGTCTTTTCGATTTCCTTAACACGAGCAGCCTGTTCTTCGTCGAAATTCTCGATGATCGATTCCAGCAGCTTATTTGCTGTTTTAGACAGGGGTTTAATTTCGTCTATTTGTGGGTGATTTGCGAGTGCCTGAAACCAGCGAATTTCGACTAATACCCGATGGTAGATGAGACCATATTCACTTAAGAGAGGCCTGAGTGAAGCTGTTTTGGATGAATAGCGACCGTCAATCGGAGATATCGCTGTGAGCGAACTGAGCTGCATGGTTATCGCGGTGAGCAAAAGCGCTATTTTACACACTATTGAGGGTCAGCAAACGAGTTTCGGTTGCTGACAAACCGCAGGGAACTGGTATGCCGGGGTTATTGAAGGTTACGCGGATTGGTAACCTGATAGGATTCGTTGTGAAAAATCTCCACTTTGGCGGTTTCATAAATTTCTGCGGAAATGACAGCTTCGTCTCTCAGTCGTCTCAGTTCCTTTAATTCCCCGGCGAGGAATTTCGATGGAGATAAACGTTTATTCTTTTTGGCGCTTTTTATCCGGATAATGAACAGGGCCATGAATTGTCTAAAAGATTCATTGTCGGGATATTTGTTAAGTAGCTCGATCAGTTGGACGTTTCCATGCTGGCTATTAAAAACAATTTTATCGTAGGATTTGTGCGCGAATAGCAACAGGCATATAAGTGTTGCCGTGACGACCGCCACCATGGCAGACAAATAATATACCGAAGGACTTAACGAATTCGAAAACCATCCTGCCCAGATCATTAGCCCGGCCAACAAAGCGAGTCCGATAGCGCCAAAAACCCATTTCCAGGCCGTATGATGTTCTCGCACAGGAATTGGATCAAGATAAGCCAGGTCTATACGATATTTGAGTTTTTTCTGGTGTTTATTCCGTATCGATTGTTGGCAGTAGGACCCATAAGACCCCTCAGAAATCGTAATCTTGCGATAAACCCCGCGCATTTTATGAGACTGCTCAAGTTTAAAATCGACCTGACTAAGAACCACTTTTGCGGGGTCCTCATCGCTATAAAGCGTGATTTCGTCAGTCGTTATATACTTTAAGTTTTGCATTTAAGCGTTGCGAATATTTCCAATTCGTATGGCGGCGTTTGGGGGAGGCTAAAATAACACAAAAAACACTGATAATCCTAGATACTTAATTCACGAAATTATCGTTATTTCGATAATTCCTGTAATTATTTGATTATTTGTGAACCGAATTTCTTATGCAGGAAAACCTACTCGAAGAGGAGGGCATGCAAATAGGAGTGTTAACGCCGGAACATAGGCGCGGTTAAATGAAGATTTTTATCTATGCCGGTTCAATGTCGGTCAGTTCATCCCAGTGGGGCAGCAAACCATGAAGTTTGAGTGCACCAGCACGTTGTTTGAGCTCATCGATAAGGGCTAATTCAAGACTTGTCATTGGGCTCCTTCGATGGGGAAAGGGATTGGATCCGATGCTCGTTGATCCGCTGCTTAACAAGTTTAGTCGAGTCGATGATTATGATCGTTGGATAGAAGATTTACTCGAATAATTTGAGTTATACCTGAAAAATCGGGGAGCGTCGCGAATCCTGAGAATAAATCGACAATTAACGACGCACCGAGCCTCGACTTGACTCGGTAATAACGTCGCTACTGAATGGCTCAGAATTATTTTTAAGCCGCTGGTGTTTAAAAATTGTAACCCATCGAAAGTTTAATAACATCGATACTGTACGATGGGCTTAGTGATCCTATACTCAGCAAATTAGGAATAGTATCTGCCGAAACACCATCGAGCATCCAGTCACTGGAATCATATCTTTCATGCCAATAAGCGGCTCTTAGAAACCATCGATCATCAAGGTGATAATTAACATAAATCTTGAAAATATCAAGGTCTGTTTTGAGTTCAGGAAATGCAGGGTCAGGCGCGCCACTGCTCATTGTAATCTTGCCGGTAGAACGTGATTTAGTATAATCAGCACCAATATCGAGTTTGTCTTTAATAACCACGCGCGTCACACCGAAGCCGATAATTTCGAAGCTGTCATCGTTCTTCACCCACCAGTCTGCAGTGGAAAAGGTCTGACTCCCGGCCTGACTTGATTCGATTACTTCGTAGCCAATGAAAGCATTTAGGTTGGTATTTTTATTCAGCAGGGTTGTCACATCAGCATTAAGGCTAATTTCGCTGCTATCGATTAAGCCCAGGACTGATTTGTCGTAATTATCCCCGACGATATTAAATTCCAGACCAACTGTGTATGTGGATTCGGGAGATATGGTGGCATGCAATCTTAAGGAATTGCGAACTCTATCTGCCATATTGTATTTTCTTAGAAGAATATTCTCTGCGGGGTCGATAGCTGAAACTGCCTGGTAAGTAGATGCATCTCGTTCGCTATGTGCCAACTTTAATTCGAGGAACAGGTTTTCTATTCGACGTAGGCGCAGGTTTCCCCACAGCGTTTTCTCGCTTGTTTTATCGATTTCCTGAAATGTTCGCTCCTGCTTATTCAGGTCGAAACCGAGTCCTAGCTTAGCGCCTTTAGCTACCTTATAGTCAGCCTTTAATTTGAGCAAATTCTGTGTAAAGCTATAGGGCAAATTGCTGCGTGGCGTGGCCAGAAAGGCGTCAGTAGTTACCCAGTCGTAGGTTAACTCTGGTGTCTTATTGTCCCGATCATTATAGTTGTAGGTGGCACTCAGTCGGAGCTTGTTAGTAGGTGCGGATATAAATCTGAGTTTCGCGTTAACGGTATCGACCTCGGCATTGGCTGAAGCGGCTGACGGGACGGCGAGGGTGCCAAAGGTCGTATTTTGTGTTGCCGCAAGTAGGCTTTCATTTTGTTCCATGCGTCCGATGGCGATATCACCGCTGAGACGGCTGTGATCGTTTACTTCATAACCAGCCGAGAATATGAATTGGTGAAACTGATTATCGGGTGGTAGTGCAAGCTGACCTTCATCAACATTCGCAACGATTGGTGTATAGGCATTTTCCCAGGTCAAAGATTTTTTGTTGTTGCGAAAAGTAGATCCAATGTAGGTAAGGCTGGCTTGCAATTTTCTAGCAGTATAGGAGACGGAGGCATCTATTTCATCAGTGACATAATCAACAGGCTCTACCAATTGAGCGGAATTAAAAAAGAAAGACCCGGCAGCACGTTTAGCCCCTTCTTTAGTGTCGTGGCGGAAATTAACCCTGTATTTCCAGTGAGAATCTGTTGAAAGGGAGATGCCGATGCCCAAATTTTTGCGCTGCGTTTCAAGATTTATATTTTCAAGGCCGGATAAATCTGCTAATACATCATTATGTGTAATGCTTAGTGTAACACTTATTGAGGTAATATTTTGAAGTGTTGTTAAATCTGTCAATAGTGTATTCCAGCCTAACATTATATGAGTCACACTTGAAGAAAGGCTTTCAAGACCAATTAAGCTAACTAATGAATTATTTGCATTAATTGATAAATCATCACCAATTGAGTTCAGATTATCAAGTCCACTAAAATTCTGAAGATTCTCATTTAATGTAATATCAAAATAACCCCCAATAGTTGTCAAACTTTCAAAGCCTTCAAAACTTGTTATCTGAGTATTCATTTCAACCCCGAGGGATC
>JADFMY010000145.1 GCA_022563685.1 Pseudomonadota bacterium
GCTTAGCAGCCCGAGTAAAATCCCGCTAAAGTTTAAAGTGCTTAGCAGCAGGATATCCCGCGCATCGAGTGAGCTCAGGTCGATGAAGCTGGGCAGGAACGCGATATAAAACAGGATGACCTTGGGATTTGACGCCGAGATCAGAAAGCCCTGGACAAACCCAGCCATGGTTTTTCTCGGGGATAATCGATTTTCCCGTTCGATATACTCGGCGCGGCTGCGCCACAGCTTCCAGCCCAGGAAAACCAGGTATATAGCTCCGGCGATTCGGATCAGCGTAAAAAACCCTCCCCATTGCTCGGCGATGGCGGCGAGTCCGTAACAGGCCAGAACCAGGTAAACCACGTCGCTTACAGCCATCCCGACCGATAACGCGATGCAGGGCCGGACCCCTTCGGCCAGTGATTTTGCCAGAATCGCAAATACACCCGGCCCGGGTGTGATCGAAAATATGAAGATCGTGATAAAAAAGATAATCGAAGCTTGAGCGGTCATTTTAAGGAGCGATCCAGTTCCTGAAGTATTTTTTCAGCATCTTCGATGCGGTTGTAGTGTAACAACGACAAGCGTACGACGCCGTCGTCAGGGTCGAAACCGAGGTCGCTGACCAGCCGGTGCGCGTAAAAATTCCCATGTTCAGTGCCGATGCCGGCACTTTGCAGTTTATTGGCCAGGCTCTGCGAACTTAGTTTGAGCGGTTTAAACGCAATGGTGGGTGCGCGGTCGTTATCCCTGGTGGTTGTTTTGCCGATCAGCCGCACATCGGGATGATGGTCGAGAAAATCGAGAATCGGTGCCGCGAGCTGGTTTTCGTACGGCAGGATCAAACCATGAATATCGGCCATTTTTTGGGGTTCGGCGACGTCGTTATTATCGAAATGATGGGCGTGTAGCGCGTCGAAATAATCCAGCACACCGGCGCAGGCGGCGACCTGAGCATGTTGCGGTCCAGCCGGATTAAAATCTTTAGCCGGGTCACCCGAGAGAAAATAATGTGCCTGTGAAGTCAGGTCTGGGTGTATTGCTGCATTGATATACAAGAGGCCCTGGTGCGGGCCGTAAACCTTGTACAGGCTGAAAGCATAAGCGTCCACACCCAGTGCTTTCAGGTCACTAATGTGATGCGGGGCATAGGCAACCGCGTCGATAAACACCCTGGCCGAACTATTGGCTTTTATCTGCCGGACAATCTGGGCGACCGGGTTGGTGGTACCGACGACGTTCGAGCAATGGGTAAAAAATACCCAGCGTGTTTTTTCATTCAGCAAGGGTATTAAATCTTCAACGTGGAGCAGGCCGGTTTCCGGGTCGACTCCCCACTGGCGCACGGTCATGCCTTTTTCGATCGCCTTGCGTCGCCAGGCGCCGCTGTTGGCCTCGTGGTCCTGGTTGGTAACGATGATTTCATCACTCGCCGTCCACAGGTCACCGATCGCCTGCGACATTACGTAGGTATTCATCGAGGTGGATGGCCCTACCGTGAGCTCGGATAAATCGATATTCAACGCGGCCGCCCATCTCTGCTTCGCACGATCCATCGCTGCACCGGCCTCGGCGGACGAGGGAAAATCCGAATAGGGTTGCACCCTGGTGTGGCGGTTGTAGTGTTCCATCACTGTATTGACCTGCTTGCAGACATAACTGCCACCGGCATTGGAGGCAAATATAAACTGCGGATCGTCGTCAAGTTGCTCAAATTGCTGACGTACAAAATCGATATCTAACGGCATGGGTTTTTACCTGGAGTTAGTAATAGCTGATATGAGTACATTTTTCGAGGCACCCTAAAGGTAGTCGTGTCTAAATGTGTCGTATGCCTGTTCAAAGCGATCGAGATTCTTGCGCGTATATTCGGGGAAGTCCATTTCAATTTTGGAATGAATTTCAGACACCATAGACCACAGCGTTTCACGCAATAAAGAGGCACATTTCATCGCATAGTAGCCGCGCCACTGCTCGCGGTTAAAAGCGGCGCCAAAATAACACTCCAGCATCGTGATTTCCTGTTCTTTACTCAGCTCGTTATTCGACGCGAGATTGGACAGATCGAATAAAGGACTATTAAACCCGGCATAGTCAAAATCGATGAGCCAGATTTTCTCGCCATCGTCGATAAAATTGGCTGCCAGCAAATCATTGTGCCCGAACACGATATTCACCTTGCCAACGGCCTGTTCGAGGGTCGCGGCAATTTTGGCGAGTTCGATCAGTCGCTCGCGGTATGGATTGTCTCCCTGCTTGAGCAAATGCTGGTAATGACGCAATACCTGGAACACCCAGAACATCACGGGAACCCGATGGAAATACTGTGGTATTTCCCGGTGGAAGCGACTGAGAATATCGATAATTCGGCGAAGGTTGCTGTCTATTCGAACGTCGGCTTCTTCGAAAACCTTCCCCTTGACGAAGCGAGCCACGAGTACCCCCGGCTCGGTGTATACCAGTTCCGGTGAAATTCCGGCTTCAAAGGCAGCGCGACAGGTGGCGGTTTCGTTAGCGCGCGAAATCAGGTGTACCGGGTCATCTTCTCCAAGTCGAACCACGAATTGCTGGTCTGCATCGGTGACCTTGAAGTTGTGATTGGTCATCCCGCCGCCGAGTGGTTCGATGTCTATGGCTGATTGCCAGCAGTCGAGCCCTGCGATTTTCGCATGCATCGTTTCATTCATTGAGTTGGTCTGGCAGCTTGCATGATCAGCGCTCCAAATACCCGCTTTGAAAACATGCGAGCCATGATAGCATCAGACTACAGGGGTTCAACGGTCCGATGCACAAAACGGCTCGTCCCATGATCGAGTGGATAGATAATGCCTGTAGGGTCGAATTCATTCGACCAATAATTGGTAGAAATGCCGGTGTATCTTGTATAGTCTGGTACAGGTAAAAATCTCGGTATCACTCGAGATTTCCCTTAACTGGAGGCAATATGGAAATATCGACTATCGTTACTCTCGTTATCATTGGCACCCTCGTGATTTATATCATTTCAATCTTTAATAAACTGGTGGCATTAGGCAATCGGTTTAAGAATGCTTTTTCCCAGATTGAGGTACAGCTTAAACGTCGCTACGACCTGATCCCGAACTTGATAGAAACCGCAAAAGGTTATCTTAAACACGAACGTGAAACGCTCGATGCGGTGATAAAGGCGCGTAATGCGGCGTCTGAACAGTTGTCAGCTGCGCAGCAAAAACCAGGCGATGCGGCGACCATGCAAGGTCTGGGTCAGGCCGAGGATAACCTCGCCGGCGCATTAGGGCGTTTTAATATGTTAATGGAGGCCTACCCTGATTTAAAAGCTAACCAGAACATGATGCAGCTCACCGAGGAGTTGACCAGTACTGAAAACAAGGTTGCCTTTGCGCGACAGGCCTTTAATGACCAGGTGATGCAATACAATATCTTTAAGCAGTCATTCCCACCCAATATTTTTTCCGGCATGTTTGGACACGCAAGCGATGCGAGTCTGCTTGAGTTTGAAGATAGTGCGGAAATTCAGGCTGCGCCAAAAGTCTCTTTTTAGAATCACTACACGACTTGTTAAATTTTGAATTTTTTTGAAGCACAGGATAAGGCTCGAAGGAATACCAGCTGGCTTATTCTGCTGTTTATCTTTGCAGTCGCCGGACTGGTTTTTTTGACCAATCTTTTATTGCTGAGTATTTTGATCTACAGCAAGACCGGTTTTGTCGTTTTTTCGTTCGATGCGCTACAGAGCCACTATTCCTGGGAGGTATTCCTTGGCGGCACAATAGGCGTATGCCTGCTAATTTTCGCTGGCAGCCTGTACAAAACCATGGCGCTATCCGGGGGTGGGACTACGGTTGCTGAAATGCTCGGTGGACGCCTGGTGCCGCAAAGTACCACCGATCTGCAGGAAAGACGCCTGCTTAACGTGGTCGAAGAAATGGCAATTGCTGCCGGTATGCCGATACCCAAGGTTTACCTAATGGATGAACACTCGATTAACGCCTTTGCTGCCGGCCAGTCTCCAGCGAACGCGGTGATCGGCGTCACCTACGGTACCTTGACACGACTAAACCGCGAAGAACTTCAGGGCGTTATAGCGCACGAATTCAGCCATATTATTAACGGTGATATGCGGCTCAATATCCGCTTAATCGGAGTATTGCATGGCATTTTACTGATTGGAATAATTGGTTATTTGATAGTGGTATCAATGCGCTTTTCCAGAGTTTCCCGAAGTAGAAAAGGCGGTGGTGGCATGGCTGCGATCCTCGCTCTCGGCCTGGGGTTAATGGTTATCGGATATGCCGGAACCTTTTTCGGCCAATGGATAAAGGCCGTTGTGAGCCGTCAACGAGAATATCTTGCCGACTCGTCCGCGGTTCAATTTACTCGAAATAAAGACAGTATTGCCGGCGCCCTGAAAAAAATTGGTGGCGCAAGTGCCGGGTCGTTTATCGAGTCTCCCGCTGCGCCGGAATATAGTCATGCCTACTTTGCCAATGGCATCAGTAGTTTTTGGCAGTCTTTATTTGCCACCCATCCCCCTTTGGAAAAACGCATTAAAAAAATTGACCCGATGTGGGATGGAAAATTCCTTCAATCCGAAGTCACTCAACCGGCGCCATCGGATTTACCTGAAGCGCCATCATCCGAAGCTGCCAAAATGGCAGTAACCGCTGCTATTTTAAGCTCGGCGGAACAGGCTATTAACCAGATCGGCACGCTCAACGAAGCGAATATTGAGTACGCACATGAACTCATAATGGCAATACCTGCCACACTCAGGAACGCTTCGCAGGATGCCTTTACCGCACGGGCACTGATATACGCAATCCTGATCCGCGAACAATCGAATAAAAAGGAAGCCTGGTCATTGTTAAAACAGTATGCCGATCAGAGTATGCCGGCACTAACCGAGGAATATTTATCCGAACTTAACAACCTGGATGAGAAATTTAAACTGCCGCTACTGGAACTCAGTATTAATGCCCTGCGGGAATTGTCGACCAATCAATTTATTCAATTCAAGCGCGCCGTGAATCAAATCATCGTCGCGGATAAAATGGTTGACCTGAACGAATGGATTATTCAGCGGCTCGTGTTGCAACAACTCGACCAGCATTTCGGCTTTCGTAAACCGGCGAAAGCAAAGCATGCCAGTCTGAATGCGATCAAAACCGACGTGGGAACGCTGTTGTCGCTCATCGCATATGTCGAACACCAGGACGATACCGAAGCAAAGGCTGCGTTTGATTTCGGCGCCAGGGAAACAGGTGTCGATAAGCTTGTTATGCCATCCAGGCAGACTCTTAAACTCGAATTACTCAATCGTTCACTGGATAATCTGATGCAGCTCAAGCCACTGGCAAAACCCCGATTTTTGAAAGCCTGTGTTGCGACTATTTTGGCAGATAGTAAAACGACCACAACGGGTATCGAATTAGTCCGCACCATTTCGACCTGTCTGGATTGCCCGATGCCGCCATTGCCGACCTCGCAATAAAACGGGTGACTGGTTTATCAACCAGGCTTACTGCTTAAGGAAGGCCTGATTTATTCAGAGGCTCGTTAATATTTTAATCCCCGAAGGGGTCTCAATAGTGGCCGACAGATAAGGTGATTGCGTATCATCCAGTGCATGGATTCGAACCAGTTGCCCGGCGCTAATCGAGTCAAGTCCAGTAGGTTGGGGTTCGTTACATGGGCAAGGGTTGTTCCTACAACCCAATTGCATTTCCACCATCCATGGCGGTCATGTAACTTATTAGAGCACCAACAGTAGGCGCTTTTAGGCGACGCAGG
>JADFMY010000044.1:0-18788 GCA_022563685.1 Pseudomonadota bacterium
GTGTCGTGATTGACAATCCGTTCAAAAAGAACACTGTTACGAGTGTCAATTCCTGTGGTATCGATTTCTCAATACCAGTGGAGATAGAGCGAGCTCGGTTTAACCCGCCAGAAATTTGGTCTCAGCTAAAACCGTGTGAATCTATACGAGTCAGTCGAAACACCAATACAGGTGATTGGGGAATATCGGCAGCGTTGCAATATACCTATGCTGATGTGCTGGTTTACGATAAGGCCATGGGATTTGGTGTGGTGGGTCATTTGCACTGGATTGGTGACAAACCAACAACGCTGGAAGGCTGGAAGCAATTTGAGGATAACAAATGGCAGAGGTATATGAAACATCGGGGTAATTCTGAAACTCGCTCGGTTGTATTTGAACCTAGAAACGGACTTGATTGCTGGCGCATAGAGATGGCTTCATTTGTTCAAGGCAAAAAACATGCGGTTTCAGTTGGTTACGATTGCTGGGAACCTGATAAGACCCATTATCCTCCATTAAGTATAGGCGGCTGGATCCGATACTGGGATGGCAAACCCGTCTATGACCTGGATATAGACAAAGATCTGATCGACCCGGTATTTGCTACCCTGGAAGTCAAAGATATCAAGCCCGAAGTGTATGCAGAGCGCATGGCAATTCACGAGAAGAAAATGGTGGAAGATTGTAAATGGAGGAAGAAGGATCTGAGAAAACATCCCAGAAGAGCATGGAACGTCTATGAAATAAAACGTTTGGAAGCATGCGGTTTTAACACCAGCAAATTAAAACGAAAAGAGGAATAGGAAACCGGGGTCAGAACACAGATTTCTCTAATATTAGCAACAACTGTGTTCTGACCCCGATATTGCATCGATCATTTTTAAGGAGAAAATTATGAAATATACAATACGATTATTGGCCGTGGTGCTTTTGTCTGCATGCGCCGCAATCTATCCGAACCTGCCACCACCAGCTGTTAGTGATTACTTTTCGACGCTTGGCGGTGGTTTTACAATAAGAGTCGGCTCGGCGCTGGAATATAGGTATGGCATAAATCTGGTCTCCCGAACAAAATTATCGCCGTCAAACTATATAGAGGTCGAATATCAGAATCCTGGCGGCTCGAATCCATTTGTTTTATCTGGTGACGTTTCTACACTTGAAACGTCAGAGGTCGTAACCAATTCTATCACCTATATTTTCAGGTCTCCGCCCGTCAAAGGCATAAAGCAACATACCAATTATTTAATCGTTGTCAGGTTGTATGAAAATTCGTCTAAGGAACTACTACTAGGCACGCACGAGCAACTAGTTAATTCTGAGTACAACCAAAACTAAAAACCGGGGTCAGAACACAGTTGTTGCTAATATTAGAGAAATCTGTGTTCTGACCCCAATAGACAGGGAGGTGGAATATGGCACGCAAGCCCCGATTTAACTTACCGGGAGTCCCGCAACATGTTGTTCAGAGGGGTAATAATCGTGAGCCCTGTTTTTATGCTGTGGGTGATTATTATCGATACCTTGATTATTTGCATGACGCAGCAATAAAGAATCATGCCGTAATACATGCCTACGTGTTGATGACCAATCATGTTCATTTGTTGGTAACGCCTGGTGAGGATTACAGTATTACACACATGATGCAAGACCTTGGTCGAAAGTACGTGCGATATATCAATCGTACCCATAGTCGTACTGGCACCTTGTGGGAAGGGCGCTTTAAAGCGAATTTAGTTGATAGTGAGGCCTATTTATTGACCTGCATGCGTTATATTGAGATGAACCCGGTTCGGGCGGGAATCGTTAACAGTCCCGGAGAGTATCGCTGGTCAAGTTATGCAAAAAATGCCCAGGGGAGAAGCGACAGGATAATCGAAACTCATCCGCTCTATCTAGCTCTGGGAAATACGAATTTACAACGCAGACACACTTACCGAGAGTTATTCCGATACCACCCGGACGATACTCAAGTGCATGCTATACGCGATGCCTTGAGCCAGGAGCTGGTGCTGGGCAGGGACGATTTTAAAGACAGAATAGAACAGATGTTAAAACGCCCGACCCGACCCGGTCAGCCTGGGCGGCCGCGTATCGCGGAACCAGCTACGATCTACTATGTCATGTAGTATATTAGCAAATACTGTGTTCTGACCCCGATATTCAGTTAAAATAGGTACATGAGCGGAAAGGTCTATATTAAAACCCACGGTTGCCAGATGAACGAGTACGATTCGGCGAAAATGCTGGATGTGCTCGCGCATGAATGTCAGCTTGCGGTGACGGAAAATGAAGCCGAGGCGGACGTTTTGCTGCTTAATACCTGTTCTATCCGTGAGAAGGCGCAGGAGAAGGTATTCTCGCAACTGGGGCGCTGGAAGAAACTCAAGCAAAACAAACCCGGGATGCTGATCGGTGTGGGTGGCTGTGTCGCGAGCCAGGAAGGGGAGGCGATTCGAGCCCGCGCGCCTTTCGTCGATATGGTGTTTGGTCCGCAAACCCTGCATCGCCTGCCGGAAATGCTGGGGCAAACCAGAGCTACGGGACAGGCAGTCGTCGATGTCAGTTTCCCCGAAATCGAAAAGTTCGACCATCTGCCTGAACCCAGATCGGACGGGGTTAAAGCCTTTGTTTCGATCATGGAGGGTTGCAGCAAATACTGCACATTTTGCGTGGTGCCCTACACCCGCGGTGAGGAAATCAGCCGCCCGCTCGACGATGTGATAGCCGAAGTTGCCGCCCTCGCCGAACAGGGTGTGCGTGAAGTCAATCTGCTCGGTCAAAATGTCAATGCCTACTGCGGCCTGATGGACGATGGCGAATACGCCGATCTTGCGCTGCTGATTCACTACGTTGTCGCTATAGACGGCATCGACCGGATTCGCTATACCACCTCGCACCCGGTAGAGTTTTCGGATAGTTTAATCGATACCTATGCGCGTGTGCCAGAACTGGTAAACCACCTGCACCTGCCGATTCAAAGCGGCTCGGACCGGGTATTGATGATGATGAAGCGCGGCCATACCGTGCTCGAATACAAGCACAAAATTCGTAAACTGCGCGAAATTCGCCCCGATATCAGCCTGTCGACGGACTTTATCATCGGCTTTCCGGGTGAAACCGAGGCTGATTTTGAAGCGACTATGAAGCTGATCGAGGACCTCGGCTTCGATACCTCGTTTAGCTTTATTTATAGCCAGCGGCCCGGTACCCCCGCAGCCTTTATTCCAGATAACCTGTCGCAGGAAACCAAAAAGGCCCGGCTGAAAATTCTGCAGGATAAGATTCTGCAACAGGCGAGCCAGATATCGCGCAAAATGGTCGGTACCACGCAGTCGATACTGGTCGAGGGCCATTCACGAAAAAGCGATCAGGAGCTGACCGGCAGAACTGAGAATAATCGTGTGGTAAACTTTCACGCACCGGAGGCACTGATTGGTCATTTTGTCGATGTGCATATCACCGAGGCGCTGAATCATTCAATGCGCGGCGTGATCGCCGAATAGCCGAGGGACGAACACAACACATTGTGGGAAATGTCATAAACGAGTCGATCGATCTGATCGATCTGGCGCCCAACCAGATCGCCAATTTCTGCGGCGCCCTGAACCAGAACCTCAAGGCGATAGAGAGCCACTTCGGTGTCAATCTAAGCATCAAGGACAACCAGCTGTCGTTGGTTTCGAGTGAGAAAATTCCGCGCCAGACGGTCGGAACTATCGAGCGAATTTTGAACCAAAGCCGGGATTCGGCTCTATCCGCCGACGAAGTCAAAGATATCCTTAATGTAGCGGACAGGTACGATATCGATGAACTCGATCGATTCACCATCAAGCTCAAAAAGAAATCCATCAAGCCCAAGTCCGAACTGCAATGCCGCTATGTGCAGAGTATTGGCAAAAAGGCGATCAATTTCGGCATCGGCCCAGCGGGTACCGGCAAAACCTACCTCGCGGTCGCGATGGCAGTGCAGGCGCTCGAAAACGAGGAGGTAAGCCGCCTGATACTCACCAGGCCCGCGGTCGAGGCGGGCGAAAAACTCGGATTTTTGCCGGGCGATTTATCGCAGAAGGTCGATCCTTACTTGCGCCCGATTTACGACGCCCTGTATGAAATGCTTGGATTCGACAAGGTTGAAAAACTGATATCGCGGCACGTGATCGAAGTCGCGCCACTCGCCTATATGCGAGGCAGAACGCTAAACAATGCCTTTGTGATACTCGACGAAGCCCAGAATACTAGCCCGGTGCAAATGAAAATGTTTTTGACCCGGATCGGGTTTGGATCGAAAGCCGTAATCACCGGCGATATCACCCAGACCGATCTGCCGCATAATCGCGATTCGGGGCTATTGCATAGTCTGAAAATTCTGAAAAAACTGGACTCGATCGGGTTTATCTATTTTCACTCGGATGACGTGGTGCGCCACCCACTGGTGCAAAATATTGTCGAAGCCTACCACCAGTTTGAATCTAATGGTAAGGATTGATCTACAAAACGAAGAGTCCATAGATGTGATCCCCGACCTGCAACAATTAACTCGTTGGGTTGAGTCGTCGTTGCTAAAGCAATACGACAATCTTGAGCAGACCATCCGAGTCGTGGATGACGCAGAAAGCCGGGCGCTTAACCTTCGATTTCGAAAAATTGACGCACCCACTAATGTTTTGTCCTTTCCCGCGAGCAACGATTATCTCGATTACCAGTGCCTGGGCGACCTGGTGATCTGTGCGCCTGTTGTCGCCACGGAAGCCTTACAGCAAGCTAAGCCCCAGTTGGCCCACTGGGCACACCTGGTGGTGCACGGCATGCTGCATTTGCAGGGTTTTGACCATCAAACCGACACCGAGGCCAAAAAAATGGAGGCGCTGGAGGTCGAAATTCTGTCAACCCTGGGTTATATTAATCCGTATAATAGCTAAACTGTTCAACCACAGTGGGAGCAATAATGGCTAACGCTGATAACGGCGGGTCGAGAAAGGGTTGGCTGGAACGCATTTCCGATGCATTCACCAGTGAACCCCAAAATCAAAAACAGTTGCTGGAGCTGTTAAAAAACCTGCAGGCAAATCAATTGATTGGTACTGAAGAACTCTTCATGATCGAGGGCGTGTTACAGGTTTCCGACATGCAGGTTCGTGACATCATGATCCCGAGAGGGCAGATGACTGTCCTTGAGCACGCTAATTCTTTTGCTGAAATCATCGGAATTATTACCGAATCGGGGCACTCGCGCTTTCCAGTTATCGACGACGACAAGGACGATGTGGTCGGCATTTTGCTCGCCAAGGATCTGTTGCAGCGCTCGGTAGAAAATTTGGAAAATTTTGAATTTAACGATTACATTCGCCCGGCCTCGTTTATTCCCGAGAGCAAGCGCCTCAATGTATTACTCAAGGAATTCCGCCAGAATCGTAGCCACCTGGCGATGGTAGTGGATGAGTACGGGGGCGTTTCGGGGCTGGTGACTATCGAGGATGTGCTGGAACAGATCGTTGGCAAGATAGACGACGAACACGACGAAGACGATGAAGTCGATATTCAGCTGCACGGATCTAACCACTATAGCGTGCGAGCCTTGACCCCGCTCCAGGATTTTAACGATTATTTCAAAACCGAATTTACCAGTGATGAAGTCGAAACCATCGGCGGTTACCTGCTGGGCCAGATAGGACATCTGCCCGACCGCGGTGAGTCGATTACCCTGCAAAACCTGACTTTCAAAGTGCTCAACGCGGATAGTCGGCGGGTACATCTTTACCAGGTGATCGATGACAGTAAGCAAAACGCGCAGTAGAGCTACTCGCAGTACTTCATCAAATCATCGTCATTCCGGCCCCCGAGCCGGAATCTATAGTAACCCGTAGGTTGGGTTAAGCTTGCGCAACCCAACACAAATTATCCGAATCTCTATGTTGGGGTTCGTTCCTCTCGGCAACTGCTCCTGCGTCGCCTAAAAGCGCCTACTGTTGGTGCTCTAATAAGTTACATCCATGTAACGAACCCCAACCTACTGGGCTAATATGACTAATCCAAAACAACATGTTGGGGTTCGTTCCTCACCCCAACCTACTGGACTTCCGGGCTTTCCGGAATGACTAGGTTATTAGGAATGACGAGTTTCTATAAAGTCCTCGATAATTTACCTTACCCGGCGATCCTCGCGCTAGCCGCATTATTCGGCGCGTTAATGCCTTTGGCATTCGCGCCGTTATCGCTCTGGCCTTTGGTGTTTTTGTTGTTGGCGTTACTGCTGGTACTGGTAGAAACTCAAACTTCCTGTTGGCGCGTATTCTTCATCGGCTGGTGTTTTGGCCTGGGCTATTTCGGATTTGGCGTCTACTGGATTTATAACAGCCTGCACGTCTTTGGTATGGCTCCACCGTTCGTGGCGGGTTTCCTGACCGGGCTAATGATCGTCGTGCTGGCATTGTTTACCGGCTTTACGCTCAGTGGCTGGAAGTTTATCCAGCGTAGCACAGGTCGGCAGGGAATCTGGATCTTGCCGGTGCTCTGGTTTGCGTTCGAGTGGCTCAGGGGTTGGGTATTGACTGGAATGCCCTGGCTGAGCCTGGGTTATTCGCAAACTGAAACCCCGCTTGCGGGCTTTGCACCACTGATCGGTGTTTATGGTTTAAGCGCGCTGTGCCTATTGCTGGTATTGGCCTTGCTACGCATTATTAGTAACCGGGAATACCGTTATATTGCACTGATAGTGCTGATTCCCGGCGCAGGGCTGGCACTACAGAATATCGACTGGACCGATGCGCAATCCAGCGCGCTTAAGGTGACGATGGTACAGGGCAATATCCCGCAGGAAGTCAAATGGCAATACGATCAGCGGCAGAACATCTTTAATATTTACTGGCGCGAAACCACTCGGAACTGGGACAGTGACCTGATCGTCTGGCCCGAGACCGCATTGCCCGGGCGCTCGGAAGAAATAGAGCAGGATGTTCTGTTACCGATATCGATTACAGCCGCCGAGCAGGGTAGCAGCATCCTCACCGGTGTGATCGTGAGCGATAGCGCCAACCAGCGTTTCTATAACAGCATGTTGTTATTGGGAACCGATCAGGGGGTATACCACAAGCGACATCTGGTGATGTTTGGCGAGTATTACCCCATGCGCTGGTTGCTCGATTTCATGCGCGGGCTGATCAACATACCTTATTCGGATCTGGAGCCCGGCCCCGACGAGCAACCCATGATGTCGGTGAAAGGCGTTAAAATTGGCTTATCGATATGCTTCGAAGTCGTATTTACGCGCGATATCATGCTCGCCTTGCCGGAAGCAAACCTGCTGGTCAACGCCAGCAACGATGCCTGGTTTGGCGATTCGCTCGCACCGCACCAGCATTTGCAGATCGCACAGATGCGTGCGCTCGAAACCGGGCGACCGATGATACGTTCGACCAATACCGGTATCAGCGCCTTCATCGATTATCGTGGTCGGCTGATTGAAAAAAGCGAGCAGTTTAAGACCCTGTCGATGACGCAAAACATGGTGGGTAGAACCGGTAATACACCATTTTACTATGTTGCCAAAATACAGGGTGTAATCGCGCTGTTAATTATTCTCGTGTTGCTGTTTTATGTGATCAAAATCCACCGGCAAAATCGGCTAACTTCGCTTTGAGTTAGGTGGTACTCTGAAACCGTAATTATCATGTTGAAAGAGTAGTAAACAGTCGAGTATCCTTCCCCCCTTTTCAACCGCGACTAAAAGTAATATATGGATCAGCTTTACGACCCAAAGAACATCGAAGCCAGCGCGCAGCTATTTTGGGCCGATTCGCGTGCCTTCGAGGTTAGCGAAGACCCCAGCAGGGAAAGTTACTATTGTCTTTCGATGTTCCCCTACCCCAGCGGCAGGCTGCATATGGGGCATGTGCGTAATTACACCATCGGTGATGTTATTTCACGCTACCAGCGCATGCTCGGCAAGAATGTGATGCAACCGATGGGCTGGGACGCGTTTGGCATGCCGGCAGAAAACGCCGCGATCAAAAACAACGTGGCGCCAGCCAAATGGACCTACGAAAACATCGACTATATGCGCGATCAGTTAAAATCGCTTGGTTTCGCCTACGACTGGCGCCGCGAATTCGCGACCTGCAAACCGGAATACTATCGTTGGGAGCAATGGTTTTTCACCCGCCTGATGGCAAAAGGCATCGCTTACAAGAAAATCGCACCGGTCAACTGGTGTCCACACGATCAAACCGTACTCGCCAACGAACAGGTGATCGAGGGCCGTTGCTGGCGCTGCGACACCGAGGTAGAGCGGCGCGAAATTGCCCAGTGGTTTTTAAAGATTACCGATTATGCCGAGCAGCTACTGGCGGATCTGGATACGCTCGAGTGGCCCGAACAGGTCAAAACCATGCAGCGAAACTGGATCGGCCGTTCCGAGGGCATGGAGGTCGAGTTCGAAGTACCCGGGCACGAGTCCCTGATGGTGTATACCACACGCCCCGACACCTTGTTTGGTGCGACTTTCATGGCGATAGCGGCGGAGCATCCGCTGTCGCTGCAGGCCGCCAATGGCAACCCCGAACTCGCTGCCTTCGTGGATGAATGCAGGAAGACCAATACCGCCGAAGCGGCGATGGAAAAAATGGAAAAGCGTGGCTTTCCACTTGGGATCAATGCGATCAATCCGGTCAACGGAGAAGAGATCCCGATCTGGATCGCCAATTTCGTACTGATGGGTTACGGCACCGGTGCGATCATGTCGGTACCGGCTCACGATCAGCGCGACTGGGAGTTTGCGCGTAAATACGGTATCGAAATCAGGCAGGTTGTGGCGCCGGCCGATGGCTCCAGCATCGATCTGGAAGCCGGATCTTTTGTCACCAGGGAGAGCGTTTGCTGCAATTCAGACCTGCTCGATGGGCTCGATTTCAAAACCGCATTTAACCGGATCGCCGATCGACTCGAACAGCAGGGCAAGGGAGTCCGGCAGGTGAATTATCGGTTGCGCGACTGGGGTGTCTCGCGTCAGCGTTACTGGGGAGCACCGATTCCGGTAATCAACTGCGACGATTGCGGTACGGTCGCGGTAGCGGATGAAGATTTGCCCGTGGTACTGCCCGAAGACATCGAGTTCGAGGGCTTTGGCTCTCCGATTAAATCGATGGACTCGTTCAAGCAAACGAGCTGCCCCAAATGTGGCAAACCCGCCGAACGCGAAACCGACACCTTCGATACCTTCATGGAATCATCCTGGTACTACGGGCGGTTTGCCTGTGCCGACCAGGATGAAGCGATGCTCGACCAACGCGTCGATTACTGGGCGCCGGTCGATCATTACATCGGGGGCATCGAGCATGCGATTTTGCACCTGTTATATGCACGTTTTTATCACAAACTGCTGCGCGACGAGGGATTGGTCAATTCGGACGAACCCTTCAAGAATTTGCTGACCCAGGGCATGGTGTTGAAAGACGGCAGCAAGATGTCCAAATCCAAGGGCAATACGGTGGATCCGCAGGAATTAATCGACCGATTCGGTGCCGATACGGTACGGCTTTTCATCATGTTTGCAGCCCCGCCGGAACAGTCGCTGGACTGGTCAGATTCGGGTGTCGAAGGCGCGCACCGATTTCTAAAGCGTTTGTGGAATGCCATCTACGAACACAAACTTGAATATGATAATAATGCTTCGGACGGTGACTCAACAACACAGGTTTTAAACGCTGCGCAAAAAGCGATGCGCCTGAAATTACACCTGACTATCAGGAAGGTAAGTGACGATTTTAGCCGCCGACTCACGTTTAACACGGCGATCGCCGCAAACATGGAACTATTGAACAGCGTGGCGAAATTTGACGATAACTCGGCGACGGGACAGGCAATCCGCCAGGAAGTGTTTGAAAATATGACCCTGATGCTGGCCCCGATTATCCCGCACGCCTGTCATCAGCTATGGCAGGAGCTGGGTCAGGGTAGTGTGATCCTGGACCATCCCTGGCCGCAGGTTGATGAGTCTGCGCTGGTGCAGGAGAGCATCGAAATGGTGATCCAGGTCAATGGCAAGCTGCGCGGCAAGATGCAAATCAGCGCTGAAGCCGACAGGGCAAGTTGCGAAACGATGGCGTTAAAAGTCGATACGGTGCAGCGATTTATCCATGACCAGCCGATAAAAAAAGTGATCGTGGTGCCCAACAAACTGGTCAATATCGTTGTTTGAACAGCGTAAATTCAAAGTGCTTCACCTGACCCTTGCCCCTGCGACGAATCTACTGCGCTCGATTTTGCTCGCCGCTCTGCTGCTTTACCTGCCGGCCTGTGGTTTTCACCTGCGTGGTCACACCAGTTTGCCAGCCGAATTAGAATCCATACAACTGCTTGCGGAAGACCTGGACGCAAGGCAGCGCGCGCTGCTCAGCCGGCAACTGCAACAGGCCGGCGCCAGTCTGCAGGTAGCCGATAATCCGGAACAGGTTCAGCTAAGGGTTTCACTCGGGCCTTTGGCATCGCGTCATTTAGCGGCCGCCGCCGGGTCTGGGAAAATCATCGTGCGGCTTTCACGCCAACTGACCTACCGTCTGGGCAAGGCCGGCGCTGAACCACTGATCGAGACCACTACTTTGCTACAACAACTGGATCTGGAGCTGGACGATAATAATTTACTCGACTCTGACGAGCGCATACGCCGTGCCGGGGAGTCGCTCGACAGGGCTTTGATCGAGCAATTGATATTCGGACTGAAACGATTGTGAAAATTATCCGATTTGCAGCGCTGAAAAATTTACCCGTGAATCACAAGGGTTTATAATCGATTTATTTCCGATCTGGCCTTATGGGTGAAAGTCAATATGCAGGTTAGACGCAATCCCCTGATCTGGATCATAATTATTGTGATCGGCCTGATCCTGTATCTATTCCTGGCCTCAGACCGAGGCGGTCAAATCGCCGCGAAAACCGATGGCAGCCAGGCCGATGCGATCGGTGTGATCGATCGAAGCCTGCTCATCCCCCCTGGAATGCGTGCGCGGGGATATATCGCGCAACTGCGTGAAAACGGCAAGCCCTACGCCCTCGACAGTGTTTTTGACAAGGGTAATAGTTACCAGCGTGAGGGAAACCTGGCCGATGCGCACCTGCTGTTTTTCTTCAGCGCCCGGGAAGGCTATTTGCCGGCGATGATGAAGATGGGAGAACTGGCCGATCCGATTCTGTTCCAGGCACAGGATAGCCTGCTCGACACTGCCGATGGATTTCAGGCCTATAAGTGGTATCGAAAAGCGGCGGACCTCGGGCATGCGGCGGCAAACGAGCGCATCGATCGGTTACAGGACTGGGCTTTGGCAGCGGCTAAAACTGGCGATGCCGGCGCGCGCCAGCTATTACTGAACTTTCGGTGACAGACTTATGGATTCAGATCTGACAGGTAGGGACTTATGACAAGATTAATTCGAACCCTGGTCATCGGACTGGCGTTGATCCTCACCCCGAGCGCGCAGGCGGCCGGGGAAAAACCGTTATTGATGGAAGGCAAGAAAACCCTGTACCAGCGCGTGCTGAGTATCCCCGATGCACGAATATATCAGCAGCCTCAACTCTCTGCCGAATCGGCTGAAATCGTACCCTTTAGCGTTTTGTATGTATACGAAAAAAATGATGACTGGATCAGGGTCGGTCATGACAGCTTTGGCAACATCGAGGGCTGGATGCAAGGTGAACAGGCCATCGTCTGGAAACAGGCGTTGACGATTTCGTTCAAGGATTCGCAAGATATTCAGCGGGTCATGCTGTTCAACAGCAGGCAGGTGTTGCATAAACTGGTGACTGACTACGATACGGTGGCTTACCAGGCTCTTTACCAGTCGGTAGTCAATGACGAAGCGGATGAGAATTCCCCGGTGATCGCAATCCAGCCGGAAGCTCACCTGGATATACGTGAAAATTTTTACCTGGTGCCGATCAAACAGTACGAGGATATTTATCTCGGCAACGAACAGGCTCGCCTGCTCGAAATCGCAAGTGTTCCACTGGATGTTAGCCCGACTGTGTCTTCGGGTTTGAGCGGCTCTAATAAGACCAGGCGCAGTTACCGCAGCGGTATCCATTTCGTAATCGATTCAACCGCTTCGATGGGGCCTTATATCGATCGCACGCGCGCAGCCATGACCAGGGTATATTCCGCAATCGAAAAACAGGGGCTGACCGATCAGGTCAGTTTCGGCCTTACGGCTTATCGGGATAATCTCGATCAGGTGCCGGAACTCGAATATTTGACGCGCAACTATGTCGACCTGGAACAGGGGACCGATGTCGAGCAGTTCCTGAATGGCGTCAATACGCTCAGCGCTGCGAGCATTTCCAGCCGTGACTTTCGAGAAGATGCCTACGCCGGGATCAAATCGGCGATCGAGAACTCTGACTGGAGCCGGTTTGACGCACGATACGTGATTTTAATTACCGATGCAGGGCCCCGGGAAAGCCACGATTCGCTGGGTTCGACGCGATTAAATGCACGGGCATTGCGCCAGCTAGCCTACGACAAGGGGATCTCGATCTGGGTTTTGCACCTGCGCACACCGGCGCCTGCTGCGAACCACCAAAAGGCGGAATCGCAGTACAGGGAATTATCTTTATTCCCCGGGATCGGCGACTTTTACTATGGTGTAAGCCTCGGTCAGGTAGATGAGTTTGGTAAGGTGCTGGAAATACTGGCCAACCAGATCACCCAGCAGGTATTGGCCACTACCAATGGTGTGCCACCTATACCCCTGCCTGATACCGGTGAAAATCAAACCCAGTTATCCGCACTGCAACTGCGTGTGGCCAGGCTCGGTAACGCGCTGCGTATGCGTTACATTCAAAAGGAGTCGGGCAAACCCCTGCCCAGGGTGTTTAGCGCCTGGATGGTCGATAAAGATTTCATCAATCCAGAGCGTTCGGCTGTCGACGTGCGGGTGCTGCTCACGCGCGATCAGCTCAGTGACCTGAAAACCGTGATGCAACAGGTGCTCGAACTGGCCGAGGAAGGCGTATTAAGCCCGCAAAACTTTATCGAAGACCTGAAGAGTCTGGCAGCCACAGTCAGCAGGGACCCATCCTCGGTCGCCGGAAGCACCTCTGGCGCCGGTGCTAATCTCGCCGAAATGGGTTATATGCGCGAGTATATAGAAGATTTGCCCTATACCGGCGAAGTGATGAATATGACGCTTGAAAGCTGGGAAGAATCATCGGCCAAGGTCCAGATCGAATTCATGCACCGGCTCGAAAGCAAGATCAATTACTACCAGGTACTACACGACAATACCGATCTCTGGGTAACCCCGGGCGGTGGGCCGGTCAATGGAAATTCGGTGTTTCCGGTCGCGCTGGATCTACTACCCTGATCCTGCGTGCCTGGCCTTTGTTCGGTATTACCGTTGGTTGCGAAGATTTCCTGATGTCATCGTGTTGGGATGGTGGTAATCGATGGCTACCTTAGTCTATTCATTAAAAAATGTGGTCAAGGAGAGAATCGTAGAAAATGCCGGTTTTCGCCTGGTGATACCCAGTATTCAAATCCATGCCGAAGAAAACATCGCCCTGGTTGGACATAGTGGCTGTGGGAAAAGTACGCTACTGGATATGCTGGCCCTGATTCTATGCCCAGACAGGACAGCGGGTTTTGAAATCAATCCAGTTGATGGCAAACCCCATGATGTTGGTCGTCTGTGGCAGCTTAGGAAACAGAGCCAGCTATCCCAGATTCGCAAGCAGCATATTGGCTACGTTTTGCAATCCGGTGGACTTTTACCCTACCTGACCGTGCGTGAAAATATCGAACTGCCACGTCGCTTGCTCAAACTGGCAAAAGACGATTCGATCGACTCTATCGCGCGCGTGCTCGGTATCAACCGGCAACTGGACAAGTTACCCGGTTTGTTGTCCGCCGGCGAACGACAGCGTGTGGCTTTTGCGCGCGCTTTATCGCACCGGCCGTCGATATTGCTTGCGGATGAGCCCACCGCAGCACTGGATCCGATTACCGCGCGTAAAATTATGGCCGTGGTAATGGAATTAATCAGGGGTCTGAATATCACCTTAATTACCGCAAGCCACGACTGGGCGCATGTCTACAAGATGGATTTGCGCACCTTACGCCAGGAAGGCAGGCCTGTTGAAAACGGGCGTATCTACCAGTCCACGTTTAAAGACTAGCCGGTGTACGCAATTGAGCCAGATAAGTAATATTGTTCGTTTGAGCTTCCGCGATTACTGTCATGAGTGGCGCATGTCCGGTTGTTTTATATTTTCGCTTGCCTCGGTGTTGGCGCCGATGATGATTCTGTTCGGATTAAAGTTTGGTATCGTCAGCTCGATGGTTTACTCCCTGGTAGAAAACCCGGTCAATCGTGAAATTCGCCCTGTCGGCAGTGGCCACTACGAGCAACAATGGTTCGATGATATACGTGCACGGGATGACGTCGAGTTTATCATTCCAAAAACCCGGGCACTTGCCGCAACCATCCAGCTTAAAAGCGAAACCGCGAGTAGAATTCTATCCACCGAGTTGCTCGCAACCGCGCCAAACGACCCGATGCTGGCCGGGCAGGTCAGCACTCCGGGCAATTACCTGGAGCTTATCCTGAGCCACAATGCGGCGCAAAAACTGAATGTAATAAAAGGTCAAACCATCGACGCGAGCCTGGCCAGGCAATTTCGAGGTAAGCGGGACCGTGTCCACCTGCCTATAACTGTCATCGACATCGCAGATGCTTCGGTGACTAGTCGAAATATAGCCTGGGTGCACCTCGATTTACTCGTTGCAACCGAGCAGTTCAAGGATGGCCGTGCGGTGCCGGACCTGGGCTGGGAAGGTGATAAAGAAAAACTCGAGTCGAGAAATTATCCTTCGTTTCGACTCTATGCCCGTTCGATCGATGATGTCGAAACCCTGGTAGCCTTGTTGGAGCAACAGGGTGTACGCGTTAAGGCGAATACCGCAGAGATCAAAACTGTGCAAGCTATCGACAGCAACCTGTCGATCATATTCTGGATTATTGCCTGTGTCGGTGCAGCCGGGTTTGCTTTATCGCTTGGCGCCAGCTTATGGGCGAATGTTGATCGTAAACGCAAGGACCTCAGTGTTTTGATGCTGGTAGGGTTCAAGAGCGGGCGGATCGTGCTGTTCCCGGTGTTGCAGTCCTGCTTTACAGCGGTGCTCGGGTGGTTGCTGGCGGTGCTTGTCTACCTTGCTTTTGAACAGTTGATTAATCGTTTTCTCGCTCCCCGATTGAACCTTGATCGGGCACTGTGTTTTTTACTCACAGAGCATTTTTTCTGGGCCCTGGGATTGACGTTTTCGACTGCTTTGATAGCGGCTATTTTGGGCGGCCTGCGCGCGGCAAGGGTCGAACCATCCGAAGGACTCAGGGATATTTAATCAGGGAAAAGGGATTTGTAGGATTTATCCTACAAATAATTTAGGAAATGGACTACACGTTCTGTACTTTATGGCTGACAGGGTGTTGATAAAATCACGGTTATACTGTGCCTCTGCCTGGAAGGATCCAGGCCATGGAGATGTAAATAAGGATGTTTTTCCCCACATCATAGGCTAGACGCCTAGCTGGAAGCCGCTGAATGGAACAAAGCAGGTAATCTTTAAACCCCCTGTCTCCCAGGCCGGGGGTTTTTTTATGCCTGCCCGAATCCTACGAGTATAATAGCCTGCATATTATTTACCCTGTTGCCGTTTTAATGCAATCAATCAGTATCGACCAGGATCCCGCCGCATTTTACCTGCTTGCCAGTGATGAGCCGTTGCTGCTGCGCGACTGGCTGGATCAGGCGCGGCTAGCGTTAAGGCAGGCAGGTATAGATGAGATTCAGGTAGAGGTGGCCGAAGCCAGTTATCACTGGGAAGCCCTGTTAGAAGAAAGTAGCGCGATGTCCCTGTTTGCCGATAAAAGATGCCGTATTATAAATATCAATAATGGCAAGCCTGGCCAGAAAGGGAGCCGGGTTATCCAGGTCTTGTGCGAACAGCAACCCGAAGACGTCATATTTATTTTCGTCATCCCGGGACTCAGTCGCCAGATCAGGAGCACCAGCTGGTTTAAGGCCCTGCAGCAGGCGGGAAAAATCGTCGAGTTGAAGGCGATTGACAGCAGTCAACTGGTAAGCTGGATTTTAAACAGAGCCGGTGAAAAACAGCTATCGATCGACCAGCAATCTGCGGCATTTCTGGCAGAGCGAACCGAAGGCAATTTGCTCGCTACAGACCAGGAACTCGAAAAGCTCTCGATACAGTATGCCGACCAGAGCAAGGTTTCATTTGAAGCGATAGAGCAGTCGGTAGCACAGAGCGCGCGCTACAGCCAATTTGAACTGGTGGACGCCTGTCTCGCCGGGAATAGCAAACGGGCGCTAAAAATTCTGGGCAGTTTACAGGGCGAAGGTTATGTGACACCGCAATTACGCTGGCCGTTGCAGTCAACCCTGGAAAAATTAGTGCGTCTGAAACAGGCACAGTCGAAGGATCGTCTGGGTAAAGGTTTATGGCAGGAATTGAGTATATGGAGTTCAAAACAGCGTCTTTTCGAGACCGCGTTGAAGCGATTGGGGCTCGATCAAATTGAGCGTTTGATACAAAGCTGTGCTACATTAGACCGCATTAGCAAAGGTCAGCAGGGTGATGATTTCCCGGGCCGGGACTGGCTACAGGCCAGAGCGCTGGTTTGCGAGTTTAGTGGACTGGTACTGGCCCTGCCATTGCAACAGGATTAATCGATGAGTGTCGCGCTACCTGATAAAATTGATTCGGATAATACCGATTTGAAACAGTATATGGCCCAGGTAGGCCAACAGGCGCGACGGGCAGCCGACGAGCTGGCTATTGCCGAACCTGCGAGAAAGAATGCCGCACTATCAAAAATTGCCGAGGTAATCGATGCGCAGCGTGCAATAATCGCGAGTGAAAACTTCAAGGATATGCGCAATGGTGAAAGGGACGGCCTGGACAAAGCGATGCTTGATCGGTTGCTGCTCACCGAAGCTCGAATCGACGCGATGATCGAAGGACTGCAACAGGTTGCTACACTCGCCGATCCGGTTGGTGAAATCAGTGAAATGGCCTATCGTCCCTCCGGCATTCAGGTAGGAAAAATGCGTGTACCGCTTGGGGTTATCGGCATCATTTACGAATCCAGGCCCAATGTCACGATCGATGCCGCCGCCCTTTGCCTGAAATCGGGTAATGCGAGTATTCTGCGCGGGGGGAAGGAGGCGATTCATTCGAACCAGGCAATTTATCGGTGCATCGAACAAGGTTTAGTCCAGGCAGGATTGTCGCAGCATTCGGTCCAGGTGATTAATACCATCGATCGCGATGCCGTCGGCCTGATGTTGAATATGCGCGAATCGATCGATGTGATCATTCCGCGCGGGGGCAAGTCCCTGATCGAACGCGTTGCCGCCGAGGCCAGTATTCCGGTGATCAAGCATCTGGATGGACTATGCCATGTTTACATCGATGACAGGGCAGACCAATCAAAAGCGGTAGCTATAGCGCTCAATGCCAAGACCCGACGCTACGGTGTGTGTAACGCGATGGAAACCCTGCTGGTGGCGAACGCGGTTGCCGAATCTGTACTCGCCGAGCTGGTACCGGCATTGATCGACCAGGGCGTCGAGCTCAGGGGCTGTTCACGCTGTTGTCAGCTCCATCCCAAACAAATTAGCCCAGCGAGCGACGAGGACTGGGAGACAGAATACCTCGCACCCATTCTTTCGATCAGGATCGTAGACGATATGGATCAGGCGATCGAGCATATCAATCAGCGTGGCTCCCACCATACCGATGCGATCGTCACCGAAGATTACAGCCGCGCTCACCAGTTTCTGCGCCGTGTCGATTCGAGTTCAGTGATGGTTAATGCCTCGACTGCGTTTGCCGATGGCTTCGAGTATGGCCTCGGCGCCGAGATCGGTATCAGCACCGACAAGTTGCACGCGCGTGGACCGGTTGGGCTAAAGGGTTTAACCTCACAGAAATATATCGTGTTAGGAGACGGGCATACCAGATCTTGAGCATGATCGGTATTTTCGGTGGAACATTCGATCCAGTCCACAATGGACATCTCCATGTTGCACAACAGGTTCTGGATCGTCTTGTGCTAGACCAGGTGCATTTCCTGCCCTGCGCAATTCCTGTTCATCGAGGCGTGCCGCGAGCGAGTGCGGTAGACCGTACGCGTATGATCGAACTGGCATTGGAAGGCCGCGAGCAATTCAAACTCAATACCCTCGAACTGAAGCGAGACGGGAAATCCCATATGGTCGATACCTTGCGTGAAATCAGAGCAGGATATCCTGGGCAAACAATCTGCCTGATTCTGGGCGCCGATGCTTTTAATCAACTAAAGGGATGGAAATCGCCGAAGGAGATTCTACAACTGGCCCATTTGGTAGTCTGCCAGAGACCCGATGTTGAACTCGACCGGGCTATTTTTTCCGATCACTGGGTAGAGTTCCCGGCAATGCCAGGCGAATCAATCGAGGGGTGTATCCTGCCGCTAGCAATCGATGAAAACCCGTGTTCCTCCACCAGGGTTAGAAATATGCTGGAAGCGCAGGAATCAGAGGTTCAATGTCTGCATCCAGCCGTGTTTGAATATATACAGGACCATCATCTCTATCATTAAATCACGCAATCAATAAATGACTCAATCTATACCCGGATCGGTTCAGGCCGAGACCCTCAAAAAACTGGCCCTGCAGGCACTGGAAGATTTGAAAGCCAACGATATCGTCGTGCTTTTTTGTCATCTCATCCCACAAGGCCTTCTTAATATTAT
>JADFMY010000044.1:18798-21908 GCA_022563685.1 Pseudomonadota bacterium
GATTACATGATATTTGCCAGTGGCACCTCGAGCCGACACGTCGGTTCCATCGCGGCGGCTGTGATCGAGGCAGCCAAACTCGCCAACATGCCCCCTTATGGCGTCGAAGGGGAAGACGTGGGTGAATGGGTGCTGGTGGATCTCGGCGACGTGATTGTTCATGTCATGCTGCCAGACACACGTCGATTCTATGAAATCGAAAAACTGTGGAGTGAAGAAATGGTGTTGGCGAACTCCAGGTCTTAGCCCGCACCCTTCCAGGTATGCTAATTCAAATCATAGCCGTGGGCCGGAAAATGCCGACATGGGTGGAGGCAGCCTGCGAAGATTATTTGAAACGCATGCCGCGCGAGATCGATATTCAGATAACCGCCATCGCGCTCGCGCAACGCAAGGCAAAAGATTCGATCGATAGTTACCAGCGCCAGGAAGCGGCGCAAATTGTTAAGAAAATTGTCCCTGGCAGTTTCAGTATCGCACTGGATGAGCAAGGTAAACAGTGGGCGAGCAATGACTGGGCACAACAACTGGAGCACTGGATGCAACACTACCCGCGTGTAAACCTGATTATTGGCGGTCCCGATGGCCTTGACGATGAATGCCGCCAAAACTGTCAGCAAACAATATCTCTGGGGCGAATGACAATGCCCCATGCGCTGGTACGAGTGGTTTTGGTCGAGCAGCTTTACCGCGCCTGGAGCCTGCTCAAAGGTCACCCGTATCACCGAGAATAGACAGACGTTACCAGTATTTCAGGCTATCATGGGGACCATTTATTTAGAACCGCCGTGTTATCACCATGACAGTCAGTGAAGAAATTCTTGTAAACATTACTCCCCAGGAGACCCGAGTCGCGATTGTGGAAAATGGCGCCTTGCAGGAGGTTTGTATCGAACGACAGGGTAGCCGTGGTATCGTCGGCAATATCTACAAGGGTAAGGTGAACCGCGTGCTGCCGGGAATGGAGGCGGCTTTCGTCGATATCGGTCTGGAAAAGGCGGGCTTTTTGCACGTGTCGGATATCGACATCGGCAACGGGGACGAGGACGAGGAATCCACAGAAATCGCCCTGAGGCCCGCGGTCAATCAATTACTGCACGAAGGCCAGGTTCTGCTGGTGCAGGTAGTGAAGGACCCGTTGGGTACCAAAGGCGCCCGACTGACCACCAGCATTTCGGTACCCTCGCGTTACCTGGTGTATATGCCGAATACTTCGATGATCGGTATATCGGTAAAAATCGAAGATGAGGCCGAACGCGAAAGGCTTCGCTCGGTGCTCGCAGAATGTATGACCGAACACCACAGCGGTGGGTGCATAGTGCGCACCGCGGCCGAAGGGGTCGAAGATGAAGAATTACATCGTGATTTCAACTTTCTGTCCACTTTATGGGGTGCTGTGCAGGAGTTTGCGGAACAGGTAAATCCCGGCACCATGATACACGAGGATTTGCCGCTCTCGATTCGAACGCTACGCGATATGGTGGGTAAGGATACCAGCCTGGTCAAGGTTGACTCGCGCGAAACCTATCAAAAAATGCTTGAGTTTTCTTCACGCTACATTCCCGATCTACCGGCCGAGATTCAACACTATCCCGGCGAACGACCATTATTCGACCTGTATAACATCGACGATGAAATCCAACGTGCGTTGGGGCGTCAGGTAAGCCTGAAATCGGGCGGGTATTTGATTATCGATCAAACCGAAGCTATGACTACGATCGATATCAATACCGGTGCGTTCGTCGGGCATCAAAATCTGGAAGAAACCATTTTCAGAACCAATATGGAAGCATCACAGTCGATAGCGCGACAACTTCGGCTGCGCAATTTAGGTGGAATCATTATCATCGACTATATCGATATGGAAGACGATAACCATAAACGCCAGGTATTAAAATCGCTCGAAAAATACCTCGACAAGGATCATGCTAAAACGCAGGTGTGTGAAGTGTCGCCCCTGGGACTGGTAGAAATGACCCGTAAACGCACACGCGAAAGTCTCGAACATGTACTTTGCGAACCCTGTGTCGTTTGCCAGGGCCGGGGGTCACACAAGACAACCGAATCTGTCTGTTATGAAATTTTTCGCGATATACTTCGAGAGGCCCGCGTGTACGATGAGGCACAGCAGTTGCTGGTAATGGCCAGCCAGGATGTTATCGATCGATTGCTCGATGAAGAAGCAGCAAACCTTGCAGATTTGGAAACCTTTATAGATATTCCTGTCAAACTTCAGGTAGAGGCTCACTTTTCGCAGGAAACCTATGATGTGGTGCCGGTTTAGCTCGTACCATCTCATTGAAACCAATGGCTACACTGATTCGACTCGTATTTACGCTATTGTCATGGACGATCATTCTGTTCGCGCTGGCTACGATTGGCCTGCGCATTGGCCTCGCAAACATCGACTCCTATAAAAACGAAATCGAAAGCTGGATCGCCAAAGATGTGATCCCCGGTACCAGCTTTGTAGAATTGCGGGGAGGTTGGGATCAGTTCAATCCGGTATTACATTTGACCAGGGTGTCGATCACAACACCGGACAAAAGTCAGGCCCTGGCGATCGATGAAATCGTTGTCGAGTTCGATTATTTCCGTAGCCTCTGGTATCGGACTCCAGTGGTATCCGAAGTAACCGGCATGCTGGCCAAATTGAGCGTGCGAAAAGACCTCACGCAGAAATGGTGGCTCAATGATATTCCGCTTTCTTTTGCCAGCAGTGATCAAACAGTTTCGAGTTTCGAAGAGTTGATGGCTCAAATGCCACACTTTATACAGATTGAACTGGATCAACTGGAGATCGACGACCAGGCCAGTGGTCAAAAATATCGTATCAATCAGGTTCGGATCGATATGCAGCAACGTGAAGACGCTATCCATTGGCAATTGAGCGCTATTTTGCCCGAGGCACTCGGTAATCGTCTCAATATCAAATCGATTATCAAACACGATAACAGTGTACTTTATTTGAAATCAAATTCGCTGGAGCTGACTCGTATTGCCGAATTGCTCGATATTAAAGTAGGCAATTTACTCAGCGCAGAATTATCTGGCGAGCTCTGGATTAACCTGCTCGATAATCGTAAGCCGGTGCTGAATGGCAAGGTATC
>JADFMY010000146.1 GCA_022563685.1 Pseudomonadota bacterium
CGTTCGCGCTCGAGGCCGGTATCGTACCTGGCGCTTTGCGGACAATAAGAACAATCCTCGGGGCAGGCGCCGGTTTTGATGCTCAGCAATGAGCTGATCTGCACCGCGTTCGGATCGAAGTAATGGCGGTGCGTAGTTTGCGCCTGAAACAATAAATCGTTGAAAGGTTTTGCGAAAAGCGCTTTAATTTCAGCCAGCGTCCAGTCGTGCCTGATCGGTTGTACTAAATCGGTCATGTCATCGTAAAGCCGCATCCAGATAGACCGCCAAGTCTATTGCAACAGTGGGATTAGTCAATGTCAGGAAGACGAATTCAGGCAGCACTCAGCGCTTTTATCACCCGCGCACTTGACCCGGCCCTGTGCCTCGGTTGTGCGCATGTGCTCGAACCAGGACAATATTTCTGCGATGCCTGCGGCTTAACCCTCGAATGCGTTCCTCAGCCCTGTACTCTGTGCGGGCTCGAAAATCACAGTAGCGATCCCCGGGGTAGCAATCCAGTTTGCGCCCGTTGCCTGTACGACCCGCCGCGCTGGCAAAAATTAATCGCACCCCTGATATACCAGGGCATCGGCCGTGACCTGCTGATCCAGTTGAAATTTTCCGAAGGCCTGCATCTGGCCAACGCCCTGGCGACTCGTCTGGTCGAATACTTTCGCCGTAGCAGGCCGCAACCGGAAGTATTATTACCGGTACCGCTACACCGTGAGCGCCTGCTCGACCGAGGCTACAACCAGGCATTTGAAATTGCCAGAATCCTTTCGTCTATGCTCGACATACCGCTGGATACGCGTTCGCTACTACGCATTCGCCACACCGAAAGCCAGTCGGGCCTGAGTGCATCGAAACGCGAAAAGAATATCCTCGGCGCCTTCGCCTACGAGCCTGCTGACGTCTATACGCATGTCGCCGTAGTCGATGATATCGTCACCACCGGATCTACCGCGAATGAAATCAGCAAAACACTACACCGGGCCGGGGTTAGTAATGTGGAGATTTGGGGCTTGGCGCGGGTGTTGGGGATCAAGGGGTAAACACAACTTCCTGACGGCTGATTTTTCCAGCCCAGAGTGCCGGCCCGGTCTGGTGTATCGAGACACCCTTGTGATCCACCGCAACCGTGACCGGCATGTCCTCGAGTTCGAATTCGTAGACCGCTTCCATGCCCAGTTCGGGGAAAGCGACCACTCGGGATGCCTTGATCGCCTGTGCCACCAGGTAGGCCGCACCGCCGACCGCCATCAGGTAAACCGATTCAAACTCTTTGATCGCCTCGATCCCCGTGGGTCCGCGTTCGGCCTTACCGACCATGCCGAGCAGGCCGGTTTTTTCCAGTATCGTGCGGGTGAATTTATCCATGCGCGACGCGGTGGTTGGCCCGGCAGGACCGACTACTTCATCGCGGACGGGGTCGACAGGACCGACGTAATAGATGAAACGACCATTCAGGTCGAATGGCAGGGGCTCGCCTTTGTCCATCATATCGATAATTTTCTTATGCGCCGCATCGCGCCCGGTCAGCATTTTGCCGCTGAGTAACAGCGTATCGCCGGGTTGCCAGGTTTTTATTTCATCGCGCGTGACGCTATCAAGGTTCACGCGTTTCACCTCAGCGCTGGTTTCGCGCGTAATCTCCGGCCAGTCGTCGAGACTCGGTGGCTTGAAAGTAGCCACACCGCTTCCATCCAGCACGAAATGAGTATGCCTGGTTGCCGCGCAATTGGGGATGATCGCGACCGCCTTATTAGCTGCGTGCGATGGGAAATCCTTCACCTTAACGTCCATGACCGTAGTCATACCACCGAGTCCCTGCGCGCCTATTCCGAGGCGGTTCACTTTGTCGTAGAGTTCCAGGCGTAATTCCTCGCATCGATTGCTGGCGCCGCGCAACTGCAAATCCTGAATATCGATCGGCTCCAGCAACGCTTCCTTGGCGAGGATCATCGCCTTCTCGGCGCTGCCGCCGATGCCGATGCCGAGCATGCCGGGGGGACACCAGCCTGCACCCATTTGTGGCACCATGGCAAGCACCCAGTCGACCACCGAATCGGACGGGTTGAGCATGGTAAATTTCGCTTTGGCCTCGCTGCCACCGCCTTTTGCAGCCACATGAACTTCGAGGGTATCACCCGGTACGATGTCGTAATGGATTACTCCCGGGGTATTATCGTTGGTATTTCTTCGGGCTCCATCCGGGTCGTCCAGTATCGATGCGCGTAACACATTGTCCGGGTCGAGATAGGCCCGACGGATGCCCTCGTTACACATATCGGTAACCGACATATCGCCCTGCCACTGCACCTTCATACCCACGCTTAGAAATACCATCACAATCCCGGTGTCCTGGCAAATCGGGCGCCGTCCCTCGGCGCACATACGCGAATTAATCAGAATTTGGGCAATCGCGTCCCGCGCGGCGGGATTTAGTTCGCGCTGGTAAGCCTGATCCATCGCGCGAATAAAATCGACGGGGTGATAATAAGAGATAAACTGGAGAGCGCCTGCGATACTGTCGATCAGGTCCTGCTGTTTTATGATGGTCATTGCTTATACACCTAATACCTGGCAATTAGTCATCGGGGTGAGAGGTTAGTTTAGCCTGTTTGATGGGGAATTATACCGGATAATCAATGGGGTCAAATCAATCGAGTCTGACCCCATTGATTTACTCCCACCGAAATATTTTCGCCCCAATATACAACAACACTACACTCATCAAACCCAGTACCAGCAAATGATCGGCAACCTGCGCCAGGCCCGCACCATCGATCATAATTTCTCGTGCAGCATCGGTGATGTGGGTGAGCGGCAGAATCAATGCAAATTTCTGCATCCAGGGGTGGGCACCTTCGAGCGAAAACCATATGCCGGAAAGAAACATCATCGGCCAGCTAATCAGGTTGAGCAGTCCATTCGCTACTTCTTCACTCGATATGCGCGCGGCCACGACCAGGCCACAGCAGATCAGGCAGATACTTCCGAGAGTAAACACCAGAAATAGGTCGAAATATGACCCGTTCATACGAAAATCGACAAAAAAATCCATGCCGATAAAAATAATACTATTGACCACTAGCAGTAACCACAGTCGGGACAAAATTTGCGCGGTCAAAAACTCGACCGACGTTACCGGCGTTGCACGCAGACGCTTGAGCACACCCATTTTCCGGTAACGAACGATGACATAACCTATGCCAAATAATGCGCCCCACATGATGTTCATCGAAATGACGCCGGGTATTACCCAATCGACATAACGAATTTCATCACCCTGTACCAGGTTCTGCCTGAGTTGATAACCCGAATTGGCATAGGCTGCGATCAATAGCTTTTCTACGATATAACCGTTGGGAGAGGTTTGATTAATCCAGTAACGCCCGGTATTGGGGTCAAACACCATGTCGACCTGGTGTCGCTCTACCTTCGGCAAGATACTGGCGATTTCGTCGATGTCAATAAATCTGATGTATCGAGTCGATTTGAAGTCCTCCATACCCGCATTGATTGGTGCATTTGATACCAGTGCCACCTTAAATTTTTCCGGGTTTTCGTCGGTAAACGCATAGGTAAAGGCAAATATAATCAGTATCGGCAACGCCACGTTCCACGCGAGAGCCGACTGGTCACGGAAAAACTCGGTGTTACGCGCGACAAACAGTGCATAGATCCTGGTCCACATCAGGCGCGCAACTCCTTACCGGTGAGTTCGAGAAAAAGGTCTTCGAGATTGCGCGCTCGAATACGCAGGCGACCCAGCGGCACCTTGAAACCCAGCAGGCACTCGATAGTTTTATTCACGTCGCTGGTCAATATATGGGCGCAATTGTTTCGGTAGGTTGCGCCGAACTCCTTCTCACCCAGGGCGCGCGGTACGTCATGCTCGTGTAGCTGCACCACCACATCGCTAAAGTGTTTAGCGAGTAGTGCGTCGGGGGCATCGTGTGCGATGATCTTACCATGATCCATGATTGCGATTTGATCGCACAGCTCGTAGGCTTCTTCCATATAGTGCGTGGTCAGCAATATGGTCGCACCCTGCGCTTTTACCTGCCGCACCCGCTCCCATAAATTTCTGCGCGACTGCGGATCGAGCCCGGTAGTCGGTTCATCGAGGAACAGTATTTTAGGCTGATTGATCATTGCCATCGCTAACAACAGACGCTGTTTCTGGCCGCCAGACAGTTTGCGTGTATCCTGATGCAAAAAATCCTGTAGCGAATATTGTTCGACCAGTAGGTCGATATCGGCTGGGTGCGGATAAAAGCGGCTAAACTGCAGCAGCATTTCGTACACTGTGACGAATTCCTGCAACGCGGTATTTTGAAACATGATGCCCGCTTCGTTTCGAAACTTCCGACCGAGCGGTTCGCCCTGATAAAAAATATTACCCTCGTCTGGCGTCCTGATACCTTCCATCAATTCGATCGTGGTCGTTTTTCCCGCACCATTCGGCCCTAGCAATCCAAAGCAGGTACCCGATTCAATTTCAAAACTGACCCGATCGACCGCAGTTAATTTACCAAAGCGTTTTACTAAATTGGAAACTTGCAGGATAGCGGGCATCTTGGTCTCAGGGTTGGATTAGCGCAGTATAAACAGCCCGTCTGGTTAAAACTACCAGGGAACCTTATAATTCAATAATGGGCGAGGAAATTAGCCAAACACATTTCGACCAGGCGGATTACGACCGCTTCCATGATCGACTGGTCGAAGAAAACGAGTTTGTTCACGAACTTTTCGCCAGACGAGCATTCGATAACCACAGCCGAAAACTGGGTTACGAGCTCGAGTTGTGCCTGGTCGATGCCGATGGCCAGCCATGCAGGATAAACCAGCAGGTACTCGATCATGCCAATAATCCATTATTCGCCCTGGAGTTGGCAAAGTTTAACCTCGAGATTAACGGCCGTCCGTACGACGTCGGCGCCGATGTTTTAAGCAAGATAGACCAGGATTTATCCGATTTATATCGCCAGATAGAACAATCTGCGCATAGTTTAAACGCGAATACCGGGCTATTCGGTGTACTACCCAGTTTGCAGCAAAAACATCTGGAAGCGAACAAGTATATGTCCGAACAACATCGCTACAATCTGCTCAGCCAGCAACTAATTGGAATGCGCGGTAAACCGGTTCACCTCGATATTGGCGGCGAAGATCGCCTGATTGTTGACAAAAACGATGTGATGCTCGAAGCGTTAGGCACCTCATTGCAGGTTCATATGCAGATACCTTTCGACGAGGCCGTATCGACCTACAACGCGGCACTATGGTCGAGCATGCTGGTGTTAGGCGCGGTGCCCAATTCACCCCTGGTATTGGGTAAGTGTTGCTGGCAGGAATCCCGCATCGCTATTTTCAAACAGGCGGTCGATACCCGTAACCCTGGCGAAATTCGTGATGGTATCGTGTCACGCGTGCATTTCGGTAAAGGCTATATCGAATCGCTGCTCGAGCTGTTCGACGACAACTTTTATTACAGTCCGATACTTCCCGAAGTGATCGACAAACCAGTAGAAGCACTGCACCATTTTTCGCTGCACAATGGTACGATCTGGCGTTGGGTACGGCCTATTTTAGGCCACGAACCCGATAAGGGTTATCACCTCCGGCTCGAACTGCGCGTCGTGCCATCCGGGCCAACGCTGGTCGATACAATTGCCAATATAGCCTTTCATGTGGGCCT
>JADFMY010000147.1 GCA_022563685.1 Pseudomonadota bacterium
AAGCATCGCTACTCGCATCGCTGGACTATGTGCGCCTGTTGTGGGCCACCTTGTTCGGTTTCCTGGTTTTCGGCCACCTGCCGGGAGTCCCAACCTGGATAGGCGCGTCGATCGTCATTGTGGCAGCGATTTTTACGATTTATCGTGAGATGCGGCGCAAAAGCGATTGGGCTTCCGTTCCGAGTGGAAACGACTGAGATGTCGGCTGTCGTTCGATGTTTGCATTTGTTCTCAAAATTACTACAATTGTAGCGATATTGAGAACAATTGGCATTCCTATTGAAGAAACAACCCATCGATTTCTTATTCAGCCGCTACCGGCGCCAGGTGCTGGCGTTGCTATTGCTGCGCCCGGACGAGAAATTTTATGTGCGCGAGCTGGAACGTCTAACCGGAATATCGGCGGGTTCGCTGCACCGTGAGTTGAAAGCCATGGCGCAGGCCGGATTGCTGATTCGTGAGCGGCAGGGTAACCAGGTTTTGTACCGGGCAGACCGCTCCTGTTCGATATTCGAGGAACTAGCGTCTATTTTCCGTAAAACGGTGGGACTGGCCACTTTACTCAAAGATGCGTTGGCGCCGATCGCCCCGAAGATTGAGGTGGCATTCGTGTTTGGCTCGGTGGCCGCAGGTAAGCAACATGCGTATAGCGATCTGGATATTTGCGTGCTTGGTGAAGTCGAGTTACTGGATGTGGTCAAGGCGCTGGGATCATTGCAGGAAAGCCTGCAACGCGAGATCAACCCGGTGGTGATGAGCGTTACCCGGTTTATCGATCAACTGGCGCAGCACGAGCGCTTTGCCGAACGTCTGTGGGACGAGCCGAAAATATTTATAATCGGGGACGAAGATGAGTTTGGAAAACTTGTTGAAGATCGGGCAGCTTGAACGGCATGAAACCGATGCCGTGCAGGTCGGTCGATTGCTGGATTCCTCCGTTCGATGCCTTGCCGACGCCCGTCAGGATTCTATTACGGTGGAAACGCGCCTCGAAGCCGGTTATCGCGCCATCATGCAGCTCAGCATGCTCGCGCTTTGGGCTAACGGTTACCGACCGACCACTGCCGCCGGTCATCACAGGACAATGATCCAGTCCCTGGTACATTCGGTTGGGCTTGACCCCGATCAGATGCGGGTGCTGGATACCTTTCGAGTCAAGCGAAACGCGATTAATTACACCGGCGAGGACATGGATATCGCCAGTGTTGAAGCCTGCATCGCAGCGGGTGAAGCATTAATGCAACATATACGTGGCTGGCTAGTTGAAAACCATCCTGAACTAGCGCAATGAATGCCGAGAATAATCAAAAACTGCGGAATTATCGCCATAATATCGGAGCATGACGTAATTTCGGGATCAGACCAAAATATTCGAAAGTTTAATATTAGCTGGCTAAAGGGTGCTGTCCCTTTTATCGTCCCCAAATCAACGAGTCTGACCCCTTGATTCTTTTCATGGTAGTGATCTTGATGGCCAGAAAATCCGTGTTAAAAAGCAGGAACCGAAATCACCCGCAGACGATGCTGGTCCGGTGACACGGGATGCCTAAAGAGCCGCCAACCGACCCACTGCATGGTGTAACCCTGAAGACAGTCGTCACCAAGTTAGTGACACAATATGGCTGGCAGGAATTAGGCGAACGTATAGCGATTAACTGTTTTACCACCAATCCGAGCATCACTTCGAGTCTAAAATTTTTACGCAAGACACCCTGGGCAAGGGAAAAAGTGGAGAAGCTTTTTATTAGTATGAAACGAGTCGGGAAAACGGATGAAAAGTAGCGTTCTGAATGCGCTTACCTGAGGAGTTCCCCTCCAATTCCCCTTTTATTACCATATTAGAAACAATTGCTCTCTGACACCTATTTTCATCTCGCCATACCGTGTTGATTTGTGTTGATATATGCTTCCTGGCGACCCTCCCTCTAACGGCATAAATGAACTCCGCGTAAGATATCTGTGCAGGAATCTACAGACTCTTTATACTTGCAGCCCTGAATATGCGTAGTGAAAATTAGTTTGGTTTGATTCCATTCCAGATCAGATGAAATGCCTGTTAATTCTCCCATCACAAAAGATACAGTGATCATGATGCGGGTACTTTGAGAATCATTTCCACTCCTTAATTAAACATCACGATATCGGGATGTTGTCGCGCAACAGACTGTAGGCAACCCGATAATGTATTGAATTTATTATCTAACAGGCCGTAAATCATGGCGAAGATTTTTCAAAAAGGCCCTGCGCTGAAGCAGACTGAGCATAGAAAAACGAACTTTGAAGTCAAAAACACCTTTCGTCTAGGTACCAGGAAGGCACCGGCACAAATTAGTGTTCAAACCCAGGAGCGTGAACAAGAGCTGACAGCCGTTTTTGCAAAAAATGGCTGGGCCTGTGTTATTGAGTTGAATTCTGAGCAGGATGAAAATATCCGTGATCTGGAGGAGCTGCAAAAAAAACAGGTCAGAGCCGTGAGCACCAAAAAGGCCAAACGTAATGATCCCTGCCCCTGTGAGAGTGGCAGGAAATACAAGAAGTGTTGCGGGGCGTAATGTGTGTTATTCGACGCACTTGGCACTTGTGTCGTGGTGATTGTTTCGCCACCCGGTAATTTGCTACGTAATGGAATATCGACCCCATTAATTGTAAATAACGTTAACAGGCCAAATTACAAAGCAGAGGCCAGCCCTTTCTGAACGGCTTTTCTCTCCTGAATAGCCTTCGCCCAGCGCAACACATGCCTATACGAAGCAGTATCTAAAAATTCAGCTGCATCATAAATCTCACCCATCGCTAGCCGTCCGTACCAGGGCCATATTGCAATATCCGCAATCGAGTAACCGCTGGCACACATATAGTCACGCTCAGCCAAATGACGATCCAGTACATCTAATTGGCGTTTGCTTTCCATCGCATAGCGATCAATCGGGTATTTCATCGGGTAAGGTGCATAGCGGTAGAAATGTCCGAAGCCACCGCCGAGGAATGATGCACTGCTTTCCTGCCAGAACAACCAGGACAGGCATTCCGTGCGGCCCACAACATCTTCCGGAAGCAAAGCACCATATTTCTCTGCTAAATAATGCAGAATAGCGCAGGACTCAAATACTGATAGAGCGGGTGATATAGACTTATCTAGTAGTACGGGAATTTTCGAATTCGGATTGAGTTTCACGAAGTCTGAACCGAATTGCTCGCCTTCTCCAATATCGATGATGTGCAGATCGTATGCCGCATCTGATTTACCCAGCGCCAGCAGTTCTTCCAGCATTACCGTAATCTTCACGCCATTGGGTGTGCCCAGCGAGTACAGTTGTAATGGGTTTTCGCCGACTGGCAGGACTTTCTCGTGGGTTGGACCGGCGATCGGTCGGTTGATGCCAGCCCATTTGCCGCCGTTTTCACTGTCCCATGTCCAGACTTTTGGTGGAGTGTAGTCTTTATTGGTCATTTTGTGGCCCTCAGGCTTTGGCGTTTTCATTGGTTAATTACATTGGTTAATTATAAGATATGCCTGGAATCCAGGACATCAAAAGACTGAAATGACCATATATCTATGTATGGGGGAGGTTCAACGTGTCCCCAGAATTCTGCTTCTATGCGCCTGGAACCCTGGGCCTCGGCTTGCCTTCGATGATGTCTTTGACGAGACCTGACAGGAATTTGGTTAAAGGCTTGATATTCTGATTGACACTTGCGGATTCGAGCGACTGCATGTACTCCTTGCGGTGCTCAACCGGGATTACGGTCCACGGGTAGCCGCCGCCGGCGAGCATCACATTCATCAGGAAACGGCCCATGCGCCCGTTGCCGTCAAAGTACGGATGGATATAGACGAACATGAAATGACCGAGCACGACGCGAACCGCAGGTTCGGACTCTTCTGCCAGCATCTCGAAGAGCACCGGCATCATATCGCGCACGGCTTCACGTGACGGTGGCGCGTGCAGCGAATTGCGGATATAGACGGGGCTGTTCCTGTAACCGGCAAGATCGCCGGGGCGCAGGATGCCAGCAGTGACGCTCGGCCCGAAGAGTTGTACGTACCATTCAGCGTGGTCGTTACCAGCGACGGTTCCGAGGCCTTCTCCTTTCAGAACCCTTTCGACACTTTTTTTGACAGCCTGAAACGCATCGTAATAACCGCGCGCGGCAAGCGCGTTGCGATGCTCGCTGTCCTGTTCATCATTATCGGGATTCCATGTACCAGAGCGCACGCGTTCGATCAGCTCTGCGCTAACGCGGTAGCCTTCGATCGATAGCGAGTGATAGGCGTCCGTCACATAGATTTCTTCGACGCGTTTCATATAGGTGTCGAATTCAACAGGTGTCTTTGGAGCGGCGGGAAAAAGTTCAGGAATACCGACGCGCATCGTATGCCACATCAGGCGCATGCGTGTAACGTACGGAGAGGGCTCGCGCATGCTGACGCTGAACGGCGCAGGTGTATCAAACGGGTCGGTGATCCTGACCTTGTAGGTAGCCCTGCTCATGTCGTTAACGATGCGCTCTGCGACCTTTTCGCGCCCGATATTGCGAAACGCCCCGGCGAGACGCCCGGCGATAATGCTGTGCCCGCCATCGAGCAGGATAGTCAGAACGTCTGATGCGTCCTGAATCATCGCAAGGGCGGTTCGGACATCTGTCGCATTGTCTTTAAAGATTGCGGTCCCGCTGCGGACTAGCGCCGCCGGGAGCGAGAAGACCTTTAAGCCCTGTAGCTCTTGCCGTTCAGTCGGTTCGGGTAGAGAAGCGCGCACATCGAAGAGCGAGGTACCATGCAGCAGATTGATTGGTTTGTTGCCGCCTTTTGGAGTGCGCACCAATAGTTGTTTCGGCACCGTGAAATTACCGGCATGAAGGAACAGCGATTGCTCTGGCGAAAGGCACCACACAGTTCCAAAGCGCTCGTTAAGATAGGCAGCGCAGAAATCCCAGAACGAGGCGTACCACGCCGTGCTGTCTCCGGCCTGTTCATCGGGACGCGCCGGGATATACCAGCCCTTCATGACTATCTGCAGGAAGCCGCTGCCGAGTAGTCGTTCGCGATGCGTCCTGCTCAGGTCTCGCGAACGGATAGCAACGATGCCCTTATCCTGAAACGCTTTCAGGGCATCAAGGGATTCGGCTAATTTTTCCGACGGGCTTGCCATGGTTATGCTCCGCTCTACTTCTCTATTAGGTTATTCTGTTGTATTAATTTTAGGTTATATAGTTTTACCATTTATAGGTTATTATGTCGAGGAATAAGTGGCCTTGGCCTTGCCAGGTCTTAGAGGGCTGTATTTTTCTGGTTTGGGGAAGTTCCCAATCCTGCGGTTATTAGGCGATAGCCAGGGTCAGAATTTAGTGATTTTTAGGGGTTTGGAAAAAGCTGTGCTCTGATTTCGGGTTTTCAATCGATACTGACCCCATTGATCCTTGTAATCTTCACGCCATTGGGTGTGCCCAGCGAGTACAGTTGTAATGGTTTTTCGCCGACTGGCAGGACTTTCTCGTGGGTTGGACCGGCGATCGGTCGGTTGATGCCAGCCCATTTGCCGCCGTTTTCACTGTCCCATGTCCAGACTTTTGGTGGAGTGTAGTCTTTATTGCTCATTTTGTGGCCCTCCGCTTTGGTCATTCTCATTGGTTAATTTTAAGATATGCCTGGAATCCAGGA
>JADFMY010000045.1 GCA_022563685.1 Pseudomonadota bacterium
CAACGCGGTTAACATGATCGGCCGCGCGCGAATCACCGCGGACTGGATCACCGCTTCTTCGAGCTGGACGCCACGCGCCAGTTCATCGTTGATGAAATCGACCAGCAGTATCGAGTTTCGCACGATGATGCCGGCGAGCGCGATCATGCCGATCATCGAAGTCGCGGTAAACTGCGCATCGAGCAGGGCGTGGCCTGGCATTACCCCGATAACGGTGAGCGGTATTGGCGCCATAATGATCAGGGGGATTGAATAGGAGCGAAATTGAGCTACCACCAGCAGGAAAATTATGATCAGTCCCACCGAGTAAGCCAGCCCCATATCACGGAAGGTTTCGTAGGTAATCTGCCACTCACCGTCCCACTTCAGGCTGTACTGGTACGGGTTGTCGGGTTGGTTGATCAGGTATTGCTTGATCGGCTGGTCTGACTGGTCGGAGATTATTTCATTTTTGATGGTGATGAAAGCATCGAACATACCATACAGGGGGCTGTCGAGTTCGCCTGCCATGTCGGCGGTGACGTATACCACGGGCAATAAATCCTTATGGTAAATGCTGCGTTCGTTTTCGGCTTCTACCAGGCTGACCACTTCGGAAAGAGACACCATCTGGCCATAGGCCGATTTCATTTTCAGGCCGAGAATTTTCAGCACTTCGGCCTTGTCCCCGGTGCTCAGTTCGAGTCGCAGTGGGACCGGGTATTTGAAATTGGCGCGGTGTATGAATCCAATATCAGAGCCCTTGACCAGGGTCTCGATTGCCTGCGTGATGCGGCCCTGATCGAGGCCGAGACGGGTCGCTTTCTGACGATCGATCTGCAGGATCCAGCGGGTTGACGGCGACTCGATACTGTCATCGATGTCGACCAGGCCTGGAGTCTGTTCGAAAACGCGACGAACCGATTTAGCGACAGCCATCTGGCCCGCGTAATCGATGCCGTATATTTCGGCTACCAACGGCGCATGTACCGGTGGACCCGGGGGAACCTCGACAATTTTGACATTGGCTCGATAGGGCCTGGCGATGTCCTGTAGCGGCTTGCGCATCGCCTGCGCGATATCGTGGCTGTCACGATCGCGCAGCGACTTATGTCGCAGGTTGACCTGGATATCGGCGACATTGGCGCCCTCACGCAAATAATACTGGCGCACCAGTCCGTTGAAGTTTATCGGCGATGCGGTGCCAATATAGCTCTGGTAGTCGGTGACTTCGGGCAGGCCCGCGATGTAATCGCCGAGTTCCGCGGTAACCCGCGCGGTTTGTTCGAGGCTACTGTGTTCCGGCATGTCGATTATTACCTGGACCTCGGATTTGTTATCGAATGGCAGCATCTTCAAAACCACCAGCTTAAATCCGACCAGGCTTACCGAGGCGGCAATCAGTATCGCGATGCCCAGTGCCAATAACCAGCGGTTGAGACGTCCCCGATGGGGGTTAAACAAGGGGTTGAATATTGTACTGAACAGCGGATAAAGACTCTGGCCTTCACCCGAATCAACGCTGTGATGATGCGATCTGCCGGCCAGCAACTTCAGTGTCAGCCATGGGGTGACAATGAATGCCACCGCCAGCGAAATCAGCATACCGATACTGGCGTTAATTGGAATCGGACTCATATAGGGGCCCATCAGGCCGGACACAAAGGCCATAGGTAACAAGGCTGCAACCACGGTGAAGGTGGCGAGTATCGTCGGGCCGCCGACTTCGTCGACCGCGCGTGGTATTGCTTCAACGATGGATTCTGTCCCCAGGCGCAGGTGCCGATGGATATTTTCCACCACGACGATGGCATCGTCGACCAGTATACCGATGGAAAATATCAGCGCGAACAGGGAAACACGGTTGAGGGTAAACCCCCAGGCCCAGGAGGCAAACAGGGTTAACGCCAGGGTGACCGCGATCGCGACCCCCACGATAATGGCTTCGCGCCACCCCAGCGTAAATAAAATCAGTAATACCACGACACCGGTGGCAAGGAACAGCTTCTGGATCAGCGTCATCACCTTTTCGTTGGCGGTCGCACCATAATTGCGTGTTACAGTGACCTCGACACCCTCGGGAATCACGATGCCCCGCATTTGATCGAGGCGTGAAATCAACTGATTAGCCACGTCGATTGCATTGCTGCCAGGTTTTTTTGCGATCGCGATAGTGACGGCCGGGTACCTGCCTCGGGAATCGATCTGCTTGTCGGCTGCTGCCGGGCCGGTGCCAAACCAGACGAATTGCTCAGCCTGATAGGGGCCGAATTCGATGGTCGCGATATCGCGCAGGTAAACTGGCACACCGTCGGAAAGGGCTATCACCAGGTTTTCGATTTCACTGGGTTCACTCAGAAATTGCCCCGCCTGAACCGCTATCTGCTGGTTGTGTTTGACGATAAACCCGGCATCGCGCGACTGATTTGCCGAAATCAGGCCCTGCCTGATTTGATCGAGATCGATATTGTATCCCGCCAGGCGTACCGGATCGAGCAGGATGCGCACCACCTGTTTGCTGCCGCCGATCGAGTAAATGTCGCGGGTACCAGGCACGCGTTTAAGCTCGGCTTCGAGCGCGTGCGCTACTTGCAACAGGTCATAACCGGCGCGATTTTCATCTTCGCTCCACAAGGTTATTGACAGTATCGGTACATCGTCTATGCCGCGCGGTTTGACGATCGGTTGAGCTATGCCGGTGTTGCGCGGTAGCCAGTCCTGGTTGGAGTAAATCTTGTTGTACAGTCGAACGATTGCCTGCGAACGCTCGACACCGACCTGAAACTGTACCGTCAGAATCGAAATTCCTGGTCTGGACACCGAGTATACATGTTCGATACCGACAATTTCCGACAGTACCTGCTCCGCCGGAATACTGATAATTTGTTCGACCTCGGCAGCGGTAGCGCCTGGAAATGCTATGAAGACATTGGCAAAAGTGACATCGATTTGGGGCTCTTCTTCGCGTGGTGTGACCATCACGGCGAATACCCCGAGTAAAAACCCGACCAGGGCCAGTAGCGGGGTGATTTCCGTTTGCAGAAATTTTTTCGCAACCAGACCGGATAAACCGAGATTCCCGGTCATTGTTGCGTATCCTGCTGGGCCTTTAATTCGATGCCGGCGCGTACTGGATCGAGTGCAACCTGTTCACCGGCTTCTACCCCGGCGAGTATTTCAATCTGATCACCCAGGCGATTACCCGGGCGCACCTGGCGCAACGAAACTCGTCCCTGATGGTTAATCACGTAAACCGCGTTGACCTCCGAGCGTTGCACCAGCGCCGAGGCCGGGATTAAAAGGCGGTCCGTGGCGGCGATCGCGAAGGCTACCTTAACCAACATCCCGGGAAAGATTGGAAGTTCGCTTGCCGCCAATTTGATGCGTACGGGAAATGAATGGTTTTGGGGGTTGGCATAAGGATAAATGGTAATCTGGTCGACGCTAACCGAAGCATTGCCTTCCAGCAGCAACACGCGTGCGCTGCGATGCTGGCGTACTGCAGCGATCAGCGATTGCGGCACATTGACCTTGACCCTGAGTTGACCCCTGGCGTAACCGCTCATGATCTTTTGACCGACCTGGGTGGTTTCACCAGGCTCGACATAGCGCTCGACTACAACGCCACTATAGGGCGCGCGTAGCACTGTGTGATCGAGTCGCTCCTGCGCTTCGCTCACCGCAGCCTGTGCAGCTGCGACGCGCGCTTCAGCAGTTTCGAGATTAGCCCTGGCCTTGTCGAATTTTGCCTGCGAAATCAATTTTTGATCACGTAAATCCTGGCTACGTTTGAAATCCTTTATAGCGTCCTGAAAGTTGGCCCCGGCTTCGGCCAGCGATGCTTTGGCTTTTTGCAGTCCCGCACGGTATTCGTTGTCACGGATCGTCAGGATGACTTCGCCTTCACGAACAAAATCGCCGACATCGAAGTTCACGGTTTCGATGCGTCCGCTAACCTCGGCGGAGAGAGTGGCCTGTTTGCTGGCCTCGATTACCCCGTCGAGTTCGTATTCGACAACGCTGGTGCTTTGTAGTACCAACGCGGTTTCGAGCTGGGCGAAGGCTGTGGCGGGCAACAACAGGAACAACACGATCATTTGACGTGGCGACATGGCAATCTCGAGCTTACTTAGGGCGTGTAAAAATTACTATATTAGCATACTCTAATATTATTGCGATAATTTCTCCCCGTGGGGCGGTAATTGGGCCGCGCGAAAATGATTTTTGTCCAGGATCGCCGCGGCGCCGATTTTTGCTCCTCGGCAACTGCTCCGTGCGTTGCTCCAATAAGTTACATATGTAACGATGCAAAATCGGCATACCGTACATCCCTGTACATAGTCGATTTTTGTTCCTCGGTATCCATTAATTGCCGGAACCAAAGGCTGCTTCTACGGCATCGGACACTCGCTGCATTCGTGCGCGCACTTCTTTTGCGAGAATGGCTATATCCTCTCTATCGACCAGGGTCAGAACTGCTTCGGGGTCCATAAACGTGACGATATTATTTTCATTATCGTCCTGTCTCAAGATGACATTACAGGGTAACAGCACTCCGATTTCGGGCTCGGCTTCAATCGCCTGATTCGCAAGATGCGGATTACACGCTCCCAGTATTTTGTAGGGGCGCTTGTCGAGACCAAGTTTCTTCTTCAAGACAGCCTGGACATCGATTTCAGTGAGTACACCGAACCCTTCATCAGCGAGGGCGGCAACGATCTTCTCTTCGATGGCCGCTAAATCGCCGGTTACCTGTATGGAAAAACTGTACATATTTGATCTCCGATTTCAGTTTTAAAAACACATTGCCATAGGTATACCTTTATAAAGATTCCCTGGTTGTAAGTGGTTTCAGTAAGTCAGGGGCTTCGACCAGGTCGAAATGCATTACTCACCTGCGCAAAATTGTATACGACTCGTTTTGAAACCACAGGCCACCGCGTTTTTTCAGTACGTGGCGGGTGGCGGTTTTATAAGTGTCTTCGGTCATTGCCGCTTCCAGTTTATTGTCCTCTATCTGCGCGACATAGGTAGCCGCGTTCCAGGCGGCAAGTAGCGTGGAGGTGCCTATCGAATTGCCGATCTCGTTGGGCAGGGTGTGCATCTCGTAGTTGAATAACGATTCGATATTGCTGCCTGCGGAAAAAATGAAATCCTCGGCCTCGTCGCCGAGTTGTTGTTTAACTGCTTCGAGGATTTCGTGACGACTTACGGTAAAGGGGTTGAGCCCCGGCCAAACGGTTTCTACGATATCCATGCCCGGGTCGTTGCCCAACGAATGAATGGCAATCAGACGGCCGTTCGGCGCCAGCGCACGCGCCAGAGGGGTGATGACATTTTTCGCTTTTAATTCTGCAGAAGCAATCGCACGGTAGGGTTGCGAGGCGATGATCAGGTCGAAATCGGCACGCGGTGAATCCTGTTTGGGGATGACGTTATCGAGTAAGAAACGGTGGTCATCGCGATACAACACCAGGGCGACCGGGCGCTCGTACACCGGGTTCCCCTGTTTCCCCGAACGCACTTGCCAGTTTTCGGAAAGAAAGGGTTGCAGATCGACAATTTGTTGTTCAAATTCGTGCGCGCAATTACCTTTCAGTGCGACTTCTTTCCACACCATGTTTTTGGCTGTCTCGGGGGAACGGGGTGTTAGCCACGGGGCTTCCGAGTAGTAAAGATTGGTCAACACCACGACGCTGGCGGGATGCTCATAAAGACGATCTGGAAGTTTTTCAAGCGTCAGGCGCACATCTTCCAGGCTGACTTCCTTACCGTAGATTGAAAATGGCACAGTGGGAAATCTATGATGCATAGCGCGCCACACCCGAGACAAGACGGTGCCATCTCCCACGCCGGCGTCGAATATTCGAATCGACGGGGGCGTTGGCGTAATATACTTTAACTCCTGCGCGATACGATCGCCTACGACCCATTTTTCGGAACAGGTGTTGACGAATAACAGGTATTTTTGACGGTTGTCGAAAAAGCGGAATTCAGCTGCATCGTTTTTAGTCTCGGGCGTATCGGCGATCTCGGTTACGGATTGCTGCGTCATTGCAAAGCCTCTTGAGACAGGAGTAGAAATTACCTCGATTCTATTAGATAAGTTTGGTGATTAACAGGCACAATATCAGGTATATTTCGCCCAGTTCCGGCAAAAAAATAGTGACAGCAAAAGAGGGGTCAGGCTATGAAACAATCTCTGGTTAAAAAAATTGGTGTACTCGGTGCAAGTGCGATAATCGCATGTAGTGCCGTGGGTGCTCAGGCTGCGGGTAAAATCACCGCTAAGCTGGGCGACGTAGACGCTCCAATCATCATCCCGACACACGATTGGTCAAGCCAGATTGTGATGTCAAATGTGGTGGGGCAATTGATGGAGAAAATGGGTTACGAAGTCGAATACCTGCCGACCGATAGCCAGTCAGTATACGAGTCTGTGCGCATCGGCGACGTACACATGGAGCTCGAAGTGTGGGAAGGTTCTTTCGCAACCTCATTTAATGCAGCGCTGGATAAAGGCGGTATAATCGACGCCGGTACTCACGATGCTATAACACGTGAGGAATGGTGGTACCCAGCTTATGTGGCTGATTTGTGCCCAGGTCTTCCTGACTGGAAAGCGTTGGAAAAATGTTACGAATTGTTTGTTACCCTGGACACGGAGCCAAATGCGCGTTACCTCGACGGACCCGTAGAGTGGTTGAACGATACCAGGCGTATCGAAGCCCTGGGGATGCACTTCACCACAGTTAACGCAGTTACCGGCGCTACCTTGTGGGCGGAACTCGAATCTGCCGCCAAGCGTAAGGCACCTATCGTACTGTTCAACTGGTCGCCAAACTTCACCGATGTAGTTTACGGTGGTGCGTTTATCGAATTCCCTGAGTTCGATCCCGCCTGTAAGACCGACGCTAGCTGGGGTGTAAACCCGGACATGACCAATGACTGCGGTAGTCCCGCGGGAGGTTACCTGAAGAAGGTTGCCTGGGACGGTATGCCGCGTAAATGGCCAGCGGCTTACAAAGTGCTAACCCGTATCAACTTCACCACCTTCATGGTGGGCACCATGGCAAAACTGGTTGATGCGGACGGCATGGAATACGACGATGCGGCCACCAAATGGATCGAAGACAACGTAGCAGTCTGGTCAAACTGGTTATACGCCTCAGAGTAAGATTTAAATCTTATAGAAAAAAAATCATCTCCGAGTATACTGCGCCGCATTTATAGGAACCCTTGACCCTGGACAGGCGATATTTGAAGCCCTGTCAGAGAGCGATTTGGTCGAGAGAGCGCCATCGTTTACTGGTCCTGGATTAAAGCGAAATCAACGTGGGCCGTATATTTTTCGTAGCTTGGGAAACTATCGCTAAATGATCAAAAAGATACTCGTAGCAACCGATGCATCAGCGGCATCGAATCGGGCCGTCAGTATGGCTGCTTATCTCGCGGCGAAGCACGACGCCACGTTGTTGATATTGCACGTTATTCGAGACATGCAACTCCCCGCTAAAATGAAAGATGCGCCCGAGCTGGAAGCGTTTGCCAATAAGCGTGAAGATATCCTGAGACAGGTGGCGGAAACCATACTGCAAGAAGCCGAAGTTCGAGCCAAACGCGATGGTGCGAAAGACGTGCAAACGGCGATAGGCAGCGGTGACCCGGCGTCGAGCGTAATTGGATTTGCCAGCCGCAGGAATATCGACATCATAGTAATCGGCACCCGGGGTCTGGGTAAGGCGCAAGAGTTATTAATGGGTAGCGTGTCGCGCAAGATTACCAACAATGCCGAAGCGAATTGCCTGGTGGTTCGATAAGGTCTCGGAATAAATTGCAGGCTCGATAATAAACGACGCAAACGGCGCCGATTTTAATCGTTGGTTTCCTGGTCGGGACCAGGGTTCGTCGTTACTGGTCAAATTTCGAAGCGCCTTTACGGTTCCAGCAGGTCCTCCTGGATCCCATAAAGGTGATTTTTAATATTTTTCACCGCTTCCGGCGTATCGCGCGCTGCTATTGCTTCATAGATTTCCCGGTGTTGGCTATTGTAATAGTCCATTCGCTCAGGGGTGAGTAATTTGGCTTTCATACTGCGCCATTGCGAGTAACGCCGCACTTCGCTAATACGTTCGTAAACCCAGTAAAGCAACTTGTTCCTGGAGCAATGCGCGAGCGTTAAATGAAAAGCCGTATCAGCGCGCGCGAATTTTTCTGCATCCCCACCGCAATCCTCACACCGACGAAGCGCTTTCCGTAGTTCTTCCAGGTCACGGTAGCTGGCGTTTGCGATAGCCAGTCTTACGATCTCCGGCTCTAGAGCGATGCGTACTCCTATCATTTCCAGCGGGCTGGTAATGCTGGAGATTTCCTGTTGATTGGTCAGTTCCTGGTGCGAAACATAGGTGCCGCTGCCAACATGCCTGGTGATCAGGTGCTGGTCCTCCAGGATTTGTAATGCCGAGCGTATGGTGCCGCGCGATACGTTAAATTCCTCTGCCAGATTACGTTCGGCCGGTAAACGTTCTTCGTGAACATAATGGCCTTCCAGGATTCTGCACCTTAGTTGAGAAGCCACATTACTGGTGGTAGCACCGACCCGACCGGGTACCTTTTTTTTGATCGACCCAGGTTCGGGGTCGGGCAGTCGCTGACTTTGTGTCCCATCAGTATGCATTTGTACAGCCTCCAAAACAGTCATTATGGTACTATAAATTGGTACAATATTGCGTCATTAAGAAGCGTTAATCAAGCGCTTTTGAGCCTTATTTCATCCAATCGGTCTGCAAAATGTACAGTATTTCGGGTCATTAGGAAATCGTGCCTACCAAGTCTGATGACACATTGGAGTGTTGACAATTCAGTTTAATATACTCGATCTAAATAATTGAAATATAACATAAAATAAGCTTTATAAAAAGTTGTCAAGATGCTTTGTCAATGCGTTGTAACAATATTAACATTTCAACGATAGCGACAGGATTTTAGTAATTGGTTCAGTAATTTTGGTAATTTCAGCACGAATTGTCCAAAAAACAGGATTTTGGTCTTGTAATGGATCAATGATTGGGTATATCATTGTCGTCTTGCTGGTTCGATTATTCGAACCGGTGCTGCCATGCGAAAAGCGGTTCAGTGCGCTCGATATGAGCGGCAGATAAGGAGCGCATGAACTATAGCCTGTCGCATGCAAATGGCTTAGAGGAACCAATGGCGCTACCAACACAAGTAAAATACCTAATCGTCGGCGCAGGCATCCACGGGCTGAGCACGGCCTATCACCTGGCTCTGCAATTAAAAGCACAGGGTAAGGGTGATGGACGCGATATATTGATCGTGGATAAGAGTGGTATTGCTGCCGGCGCCTCTGGTATTGCCTGCGGGGTAATACGTAATAACTACTTTCAACCGGCGATGCGTGAACTCATGGTGCACAGCGTCAGTGTGTGGGAAACCGACGTCGAAGCTTATAGCTATCACCCGGTGGGCTATATGCAAATCAGCCCCGAAAGCATGCACGAAGATGTCGCTACTATTGCTCAGCAACAAAAAGACATCGGTTATGAGTCCACCTTCATCGAAGGTGAGAAAGAATCCTCCGACTACATGAAAACCCTGTTCCACGACTGGCAGGCCAGGGGCATTACCTCGGTATTGCACGAAAAGCGTGGGGGTTATGCGAATAACACCAAATCCATGTATGCACTCGCCACCAAGGCCGAGAACGAAGGGGTGAGAATCCTCACCGGCTGTACCGTCACTGGATTCAGGAGCGATTCGGCAGGCGCAGCAATCAAGGCGGTCGAAACCGACAAGGGTGAGATCGGCTGCGACCAGGTCATCATCGGCGCCGGTCCCTGGGTTAAAACAATCTGGGACCTGCTCGAATTACCCAAAACCATCAGTATCAAGGGTAAAGACGGCAAAATGCACCACGACATCCCGATGTGGATTTACTGGTCACTGCAGGAAGGCACCCTCGGTGTCGATCCGGAGTTACAGAAAACCAACGACGGAAAATTTCCCCCGGTGATCCACATCGACAGCAACGAACCGCTGTACTCCGACCACGATGGCAGTCTGATTACCGATCAAATGTGGGGCATTTACTACAAGCCCGACTACCATTTCGGCGGAATCCAGGGAGGTGCTGCCCCCTATGCGATCGAGACCGACCCTGACGATGTGGCGGTCGACCCCTACGGGGTGGACTCGCCTGACTTTGTCGTGGGTGAAGATTTTGCCCACATGTGGACCTCGGCGCTCGCGCACTGCCAGAAACGTTTTGAAGGACAGTTTGAGTATTACAAGAACGAACCCTCGGGTGGCATCGGCTCGTTCACCCCGGACAGTTTCCCGGTATTCGACGTATTCCGCGAAAACTGTTACCTGATTGCCGATTCGAACCACGGTTACAAGATGCTCGGGGTGGGCAAGCTGGTGGCGGAAGAGCTATGTGGTAATCGGAGTTCACTACTCGAACCCTTTCGATTTTCACGTTACGAGCAGGGCAAGCTACACCCGGTGTCGAGTAGCCCTTTTCCCTGGAGTTAGTCGGTTGGGAGAATGAAAAAATTTCCGTTATTTAAGCGGTTGAGTAAAACCAAGAGAGTGAAAAACCAAAAATATTAAACCGATTGTGAGGATATAAATGACTGATTTACAGGCACACGTTGAAGCACCCGGTCGCGCTGACCTGGTTAAGCAGGTCAGCGAAAAAATAAAGGAAACCGGTGTTGATTATATTTACTTCCAGTTCGTCTCGGTCACCGGGCGAATTATGGGTAAAGGTATTCCCGCGGCCCACTGGATACGCCTGGCCGAAAAAGGCTTCCAGTTGGTATACGGTTCAACTGCCAACCTGTTTGTCGACCGTCACGGGAATTACATTGGCTACGGTCCGGAGTCATGGGAACTGATCGGTATCCCCGACCCTGAAACCTTTTGCCAGTTACCCTGGGACAAGCGCGTCGGCCGGGTATTCTGTACTTTGTTCCGCAATCGAGAGGAGCGTGAAAATCCAGGTGGCGTACTGACTTCAGATTGTCGCGGTAACTTGCGTCGTATCCATAACGAGTTCCAGGAAAAGCATGGTCTGGAAATGCGATGTGGAACAGAGCCGGAAATGATGTGGTTAAAGCGCGATGAGGATGGCAGGCCAAACGGCGGTGTGACCAAACCAAACTGCTATCACATCGACCAGTTTGAAGAATTGCGTCCTACCTTCATGAAGGTCATCGAATATTCATTGCAGATGGGCCTCGATATTATCCAGGGTGACCACGAAGACGCGCCAGGTCAGCTCGAATTGAATACCCAGTTCGACGATGTGCTGCGAAATGCAGATCGCTTGACGACTTACCGCCAGATTTGTGCGCAGGTAGCGCGCGAAGATAACCTGATCGCCTGCTTCATGTCCAAGCCGTTCATGGGTGTATCGGCTTCGGGTTGCCACCATAATATGTCTTTATGGCGTGGCGGTGAAGACGAAGTTAACAGGCTCGGTCACAAGACTTTGGCAGGCATGGAAGGTTCCTTCACCTACCGTGTCGGGGGCGAAAACACATTTATGCCCGATCCTTCGATCGATGAGTACGCGCCGGGTCCAATTGGCCTTCAGTGTATCGGTGGTGTTATCAAGCATCTCGGCGCACTGACTTCGATCGGTTCTTCCACGGTTAACTCATACCGCCGTCTATGGGACACCGGTTTCTGGGCGCCGATCTATGCTGACTGGGGTTACCAGAACCGCACCTGTGCGTTGCGGATATCGGCGCCGGGTCGTTTCGAATACCGTTCGGTCGACTCGATGGTGAATCCTTACCTGATGGGTTCTGCGCTGCTGAAGGCCTTCGATGATGGTATCGACAACAATCTGGACCCGGGCGAGGCTGAAGAACGCAACATCTACGACGCGATCGATGCGGGTAAACAAGTCAAGAAGTTACCCATGTCACTGGGTGAAGCGCTCGAAGAACTGCGTAACGACGAAGTCATCAAGTCATCGATGCCGGGTGAAATGTACAGGGTGTTCGAGCATTACAAGCGCGATGAATGGGAAAGATACAACGCCACAGTCACCGATTGGGATATGGAAACTTATCTCGACTGTTTGCCTTAGACATTAATTTTAACTTAAGAGGATAACTTTATGTGTGGTATTGCAGGACTTATCTGGAGAGGTGGAGCAAGCAGCGATATCGGTACCGAGATGACCGCGATGCTTCAGGCCCTGAAGCACCGTGGGCCAGACTCAACCGGTTTTGCACTCTATGGGAAAGGTAAGAAGGGCGTACTGGTGATGCGCTTCAAGGTCGCCGAGCAGGAAGAAATGAAGAAGGGTTTCGATATCCTCCGTCAGGTCGTCGAGCGTAGAGAAGCCGTAGAAGCCCGTATGCAGGAAATGGGCGCCGATATCACCAGGAAGGAGGAAGTGACCAAATATGCGTTTCGCTATCACTTCAAATTTGACGGTGACCTGAAGCGTTTAATCGATTACATCGAGGACATCGACGGTGCAGAAATCCTCTCAGTCGGTACAGCCCTTGAATTGATCAAGGACCTGGGCAATGCAGACCTGGTTTCAGAGCAGTATGGCCTGAAAGGCTTTCAGGGCACCCATGCGATCGGTCATACCCGTATGGCGACCGAGTCGGATGTCGATATTCGATCTGCCCATCCTTACTGGGCTTACCCGTTCAACGATGTGTCGGTGGTTCATAATGGCCAGTTGACCAACTACTGGACCAAGCGCCGCGACCTCGAACGCCGCGGCCATCGTTTCGTGTCCGACTGTGACTCTGAGCTGATTGCGGTTTATATCGCCGATCGTATCGACCAGGGCGATGAGCTGGAAGCCGCGATGCAGCGTTCGGTTGAAGCACTCGACGGTGTATTCACTTATTTGGTGGCAACCAGTAATCAGCTCGGTATGGCCAAAGACATGATGGGTGCAAAGCCCATGGTGCTTTACGAAAGTGATGAATTTGTTGGTCTGGCTTCGGAAGAAGTGGCTATTCGCACTATTTTCCCGCGTGAAATAGACACCTGGGATCCTTATGAAGGGGAGGTAAAGGTATGGGCAGCGTGAGTACATCCCATGACATGGGACTGCACCAGGAGCAGCTAGCAGGTCGAACCCAGCAGCGTTTTTTCTCGGCGACTGAAGAAAAAAATTTCACCTATCCATGGGCGTATGAAGTTGACTACGACAAGTCAGCCGAATTCGACGCGGCAGATATGGAGATCACCGCAATCAATCTTGAAATTCGTGAACTGATGAAATCGGGTCATGGCACGATTACAGTCAAAAACCCCCGCGCCAAGCATTCGCTGGGTGTTGGTATTCTGAACCGTCTTAACCTGAACTTCGAAGGAAGCCTCGGTTACTTTGGCTGTGGTTTGACCGATGGTGCCAATATCCGCATCAGTGGCCGGGTAGGCTGGTCCTGTGCAGAAAATATGATGGCGGGTACCGTGGTGATTGAAAAGAACGCGGGTTCGTTGTTCGGTGCGGCGCTTCGCGGTGGCGATCTGGTGTGTAAGGGTCAGGCCGGAGGGCGAGTAGGAATCGACCAAAAAGGCGGCACCATCATCGTCGGCGGTAGTGTCGGCGCTTCCACTGGTTTTATGATGCAACGCGGGCGCATGATTATCCTCGGCGATGCCGGCGATAGCCTCGGTGACTCCATGTACGACGGCACTATCTACGTGGGTGGCAAGATTGCCAGTCTGGGTGTTGATTGTGTAGAAACCGAAATGACCGACCTCGACAAGAAGTATCTGGAAGGCAAGTTAGCCCTGTACGGCATGTCAGCACCGAATGGTTTCGACAAGATGGTCAAGCTGACCTCGGGCAAGCAGTTGTGGAACTACGATAACCTCGAACCTATGGAGAAGAAACTGGTGCTCTAGGCATTAGTACAGAGCTTTTGGAGAAAAAAGATGTCTGATAAAAAAATTGATCCGCATCGCCTGGGGAACAGCTTTATCTTCCCCCCCGAAGTGATCAACGATATTCACATTAAGGCGGAACTGGGGCGCTACCGCATGCGCGGCTTTTCACTGTTCAAGAAAATCCCCACCTGGGACGACCTGACCTTCATGCCGGGTACCCTGACTCGATTCGTAATCGAGGGTTACCGTGAAAAATGTTTAACCAAAACAATCATCGGTCCTAACGCGAAAAAGCCGCTGGAACTCGATATACCCGTCTATATCACGGGTATGAGTTTCGGCGCACTGAGCTACGAAGCGAAGACTGCGCTTGCGCGTGGCGCCACCATGGCCGGCACTGCGACCTGTTCCGGCGAGGGTGGCATGATTCCCGATGAACGTCGCTACTCCTCGAAGTGGTTCTACCAGTGTATCCAGTCGCGTTACGGCTTTAATCCGAATCACCTGCGTCTTGCCGATGCAGTTGAATTCTTCATTGGCCAGGGCTGTAAAGTCGGTCTCGGTGGTCACTTGATGGGGCAGAAGGTAACCGATCAGGTGGCTGAAATGCGCTCATTACCAGCCGGTATCGATCAGCGTTCACCGGCGCGTCATCCTGACTGGATGGGTCCTGATGACCTGGCGCTGAAGATTCAGGAGGTTCGCGAGGCGACCGATAACCAGATTCCGATTCAGTTGAAGCTGGGTGCTGCGCGTGTTTACGACGATGTGCGTATGGCAGCGAAGACCGGGCCCGATTCGATCTATATCGACGGCATGGAAGGCGGTACCGGTGCGGGCCCTCACCTGGCGACCGAAGAAACCGGCATTCCCGGAATCGCTGCGATTCGTCAGGCGCGTCAGGCACTCGACGATGTCGGCATGTCCGGCCAAATCACACTGGTATATGCCGGTGGTATCCGTAACGGCGCCGACGTCGCCAAGGCACTTGCGCTGGGTGCAGACGCGGTTGCGATCGGCCACTCGGCGATGATGGCATTGAACTGTAACAAGGCTATCCCCGAAGCGGATTTTGAAGCCGAAATGGGTGTCGAAGCGGGTTACTGCTATCACTGCCATACGGGCCGTTGCCCGGTCGGCATTGCCACCCAGGATCCGATCCTGCGCAAGCGACTCGACCCCGATGCCGCAGCGGTGCGGGTATACAACTTCCTGCACACGCTCACGATCGAAGCGCAGATGTTCGCGCGCGCCTGTGGCAAGACCAACATCCACTCGCTGGAACCGGAAGATCTGGCCGCATTGACCCTGGAAGCATCGGCCTGTGCCCAGGTGCCGATGGCAGGTACCCGACACACTGTCGGCCGCCCCGACATGACACGTTTCTAAGGAGGACGACATGGCTGCACAAGATGCTGAACAAAATATAGATCAATTCCTCGAAGGCGATGGCGTCGATACCGAACGCGAGAAGATCATCGGTCAACACATTGGTTATCGCTACGATGTCAACCTGGTGCCAGATATGGACCGTTGCACGCCTTTCCTGAAGAAATATATGGAAGTCATGGGTTGGCAGGATCTGAACTGGCTTGAAGATGTGCACATGGGATACGAAGAAGGCACCCCTGCGGTATTTGATCGAAATATCAATGGCTGGGTCACCATCCCGAAAAATATCGCATTGCCGGATAACCAGCAGGACCGGGACATGATTGCGCGGGAGCTGCTGGTGAAGTTCCAGATGGCGAAAGGCCATCCGCTGGTCGATCTTCGAAACGCTTATGGAAAGTTTGCTTAAGCAAACTGTTGAGGGTTGGGTAACGAAAATAAAAATGGTTGCTGGAAGACTCCGTGGCCTCTTTTTATTGTTACTCAGTGTAGTGCCCTATGGGTAGTGCCCTATGGGTAAAATCACACAATTAAGTATTTTTATTGTGTAAATTTAGTTAAACGAGGAGAGAGAATCATGAAAATAGTAAACCGTTCATTAAGAACGTTGATGATATCAACCTTGGCGGCTACATCGATAATGGTAGCCGGAACCACGACAAGCGCTGCCGCATGGAAGGATCCTAAACCTGGGGAGACCGTCAATATTGGATTCCTGGGCGCGTTATCCGGACCGGATGCAGGCTGGGGGCTTCCTGGGTTGACAGGAAATCAGATGTTTGTAGATGAGGTTAATGCCGAAGGTGGACTTTTAGTCAATGGCAATCGTTATCCACTGAAGATGTTCACATTCGATGATGAAGCCGTAGGTAGTAAAGCGCTGCAAGGCGCAAAGGAGCTGGTATTGCAGCATGATGTCAAATTTATCAGTGCCATAGGCGGCAACCCCGCTGATGCTGTGCATCCGTACCTGACTAGAAAGAAGGTCATTTACGCGAGTTTGATTTCAACCGATATCAAGCCAGACCGGCCTTATCTGATTGCCGGGGGTGACGTCACGCCGCGCATAGATATGATGCGGCCGTTCTATCACAAAATGAGAAATCCCAACCTCAAACGTTGGGCGGTTATTTCACAGGACGACACCATTGGTTTGACATCGCAAGCGTGGGAAGTTGGTTCTGCTTTAGCTGATGGTTGGGACGTGGTTTACGACAAGCATTACGCGATTGAAACCACCGACTTCGCACCAGTTGTGACAGCGATGTTGGCAACCAAACCTGATGTTGTCAGCCTCAACCTGTCCTATCCCACATTCGTCGCCCTGATTATCGAGCAGCTTTTTATCCAGGGTTACAAGGGTGAGATCTCGGCCAACTATCTCGATTCGGAATCAATCCTGCAGAAGGTGCCTGTCGAGTATATGGAGGGGGCTGTAGACAGCTTTCCGTTGTTCGATGATCCATGGTGGAATGAGCCGTCGTTCCAGCACAAATTCTATCAGGACTGGCTCAAGCGTTACGGACCGGGTGCTCCCGAAGACGTTAAGCGTGGAATTACCGGTATCGACTGGGATCACGTAATCATGCTGCGTGTATGGGCGAAGGGCGTACAACTCGCCGGCACTTTCAACCCTGATAAAGTTCTGGAAGCATTGCGTAAGGAAGATTATATTTTGACTATTCTGGGACCAGGAAAAATGTCAGGTAAGGAGATGTGGGGTATTGATAATATGATCTCTACGCCAATTCCGTTCAATGAACACCGCAATGGTGTCAAACGGGTTCAGGCGGTCATCAACTTCTCCAACTGGTTCGAAGCCCGTCAAGACCAGATCATCCGGGTCGTGCGTGAGCGTGGGCAGATGTGGGATCAACGCTAAATGCGATTCTGGGAGGGCGCAAAGCCCTCCCTTTTGCCCATGTATAAATTCATTCATAACTATGCCCGGCATACCAACCTTCCTGGCGGTTGGAGAGAAAACGCAATTGCGGTGTAAACCTGAGGTGAAGCGCACAGTTTTTTCATTCGGACATTTAAGAGAGGAATAAGATGGATTGGCCGACCTTCATACAAAGTATCGCAAACGCCCTTGTGATGGGGTCGATCTATGCCACGATTGCCGTTGGGTTGGCGCTGGCTTTTGGTGTCATGCAAATGGCCAACTTTGCCCACGGTGAATTATTCATGTCAGGCGCTTATGTTGTCTATGTTCTTTATGCCCTTGGGGGCTTTCCGTTTCCGGTAGCTGTTTTGCTGGCGTTCCCAATCGTTGCGGCAATGGGGGTAGTAACGGAGAAATTTATATTCAGGCCAACGCGGGGAAATGTACTCGCAGGTTTCATGGCAACCGCCGGTTTGGCCTTTATTTTGCAGGTTAGTGTTGGCCAGTTATGGGGTGTTGGTTTGATGCGTTCAGTCCCGACGCCTTACATGGGAGCCGCCTCGATTCTTGGCGCGCAGGTGTCCTGGCAACGGCTACTGATTTTTCCCGTAACCGTGGTGATGGTTACAGGGCTTTGGTTTTTCCTGCACAGGGTTCGGCTTGGAAAAGGCCTTCGTGCCTGTGCCCAGGACGCTGAGGCTGCTTCCTTGCAAGGAATTAACATCAACAAGATGACCGCGTTATCGATGGCGATCTCTGGCGGGTTCGCCGGTGTTGCCGGAGCTCTGATGGCGCCGATACATGCCGTGACTCCCTATATGGGGCATCAGATCATCATTACCGCTTTTATTGTCGTGATTGTCGGTGGGATGGCTAGTATAGAAGGGGCCATCCTCGCCGCCTTCATTCTGGGATTCATCCACACCTTCGTCACCACACTCTTCGATGCCGTTGTTGCGACTATGGCTGGGGTAATGTTTATGGCCGTGATCCTGGTCGTTAAACCTACCGGCCTCCTCGGTCGTGTGAGAATGTAGGGGCACCGGTTATGAGGACCATCTATATCGTCAGCGCCCTGATCGCCTTGTTTATTCTGCCTTTTGTAGTAGGCGAATATTATATCGAGATCGGAATTCTGTTCCTGATCAACCTGATACTCGCCTCTAGCTATCGTCTGATCACCACTTCAGGGGATTGGTCTTTGTCGCATGTCGTGTTAATGGGGGTCGGTGCGTATACCACGGCATTACTGGCCAAATTCCAGGGCTGGCCGTTTTGGGCTACGGTACTGTTGGGTGGCCTGGCGGCCGCGGTGATCGGGTTGGCAGTGGTGTTCCCGCTGTTACGCACCAAAGGATTTGGATTCTTCATCGGCTCATTTGCTCTGGGTGAGTTCGTACGCCTGACCTGGGTAAAGTTCCATTTCCCGTTCGGTGGGCCGCGCGGCATGATAGGTATTCCGCCGATCGAATTGGGTGATATCGATTTCTTTGACGCGACTCCATATTACTACGTCTGTCTCGCTTTCACCCTCGTCAGCCTGCTGATTCTCTACCGGATCGACATCTCGCGGACTGGGAAAATCCTCAAGGCGATTTACGCTGATGAAGATTTGACCAAATGTATCGGTGTCAATGTTGCCCGCTATCGGGCTACCGCATTCGCCGTCTCTGCGTTCTTTGCTGGTATCGCCGGGGTTTTGCTCGCGCAACGCCTGGGTGCTATCGACCCCAAGAACTTCGATGTCAACGCAATGGTTTATCTGGTTATTTGGGTTGTGGTGGGTGGCGTTGGAACATTCTGGGGGCCGCTTATCGGTGTCACCGTGATGATGCTTATCGGTGAAGCCGCGCGACCATTAGCGGAGTGGCGGCCGCTGTTATTCGGGGGAATTTTGATCCTATTTCTAATCTTGATGCCAGGCGGACTGGAAAGCCTTTTTCCGAAGTTAGCAGCATTAATTGCTAAATTGCGTGGCCGTAATGGATCTGCGACCAAGGCCAGGGAGGCTAGCGAGTGATGGGTATTTTGAAGGTAGAAGGGTTAAGTAAAAGCTTCGGTGGCCTCACGGCTATTCGAAAGCTAAACCTCGAAGTAGAAGAAGGTGAAATCCGTGGTGTAATCGGACCAAATGGTGCAGGAAAGACCACGTTTTTCAATGTCGTCAGCGGTATTTATCGACCTAGTGCCGGCACTGTAACATTTGATGGGCAGGTGATTTCCGGTCTCAGTCCAGACAAGATCGCCGAACTCGGTGTCGTCCGGACGTTCCAGAGGGTCGCACTTTTCCCGGATTTCACTGTATTGGAAAATATCAACATCGCCCGGCATCTGCACGCGCGGGAAAGTATTTTCGGTGCAATTTTTGGCCGTTCGAAAGAGGACGAGCGGAGAAATCTCGAAAAATCCGAGGAGATCATTGAATTCCTTGGCATGAAGTTGCATCGCGACGAGCTCGCTAGTAACCTTCCCTACGGCCTGCAGCGCACCATGGGGGTGGCGATTGCCCTGGCTACAGAGCCACGGCTATTGATGCTCGACGAGCCGGTGGCCGGCATGAACAACAGTGAAACACTCGCTATGACGGGACTTATCCGCCGTATACGTGACGAGATGGGTGTAACTGTATTGTTGGTTGAGCATGACATGCGTACCGTGATGAATCTTTGTGACAAGATCACTGTTATCGATTTTGGCGAAATGCTGGCTGAAGGCTTGCCGCACGAAATTCGTGAAAATAAAGACGTAATCGAAGCATATTTGGGGACTGAAGACATTGTTGCTTAGTATCAAAAATACCAGTGTTCACTTTGGAAAGGTATCAGCAATCGAGGATATTTCGATCGATGTCGAGGAAGGCACGATTGTCGCTCTTATCGGTGCTAACGGTGCCGGTAAAAGCACCATATTGCGCGCAATTTCAGGACTTGAACATCCGACCACCGGCGAGATCTGGTTTGAAGGTGAGCGCATCGATCACTGTTCGCCCGAAGAGATAACGATTAAGGGGATCGCCCATGTGCCTGAGGGGCGTCGCGTGTTTCCGTATATGACCGTAATGGAAAACCTCGAAATGGGTGCATTCGCGCGCAGTGACAAAGCCGCGATTGCACGTGACCTGAAAAGTGTATTCGAGCATTTTCCGAGATTATATGAACGCCAGAAACAGGCGGCTGGAACTATGAGCGGCGGTGAGCAGCAAATGTTGGTGATGGGGCGGGCATTGATGTCGGGTCCGAAGGTAATTTTGATGGACGAACCATCTCTGGGCCTATCGCCAATCCTGTGTCAGGAAATCGCCAAAATTATTAAGGAAATTCACGCCCAGGGTCGTACAGTAGTTTTAGTCGAACAAAACGCACGCCTGGCTTTGTCTCTGGCGCAGAGAGGGTACGTGCTGGAAACTGGCTCTGTGGTGTTGGAGGGTGAGGCAAAGGCACTTCTCCACAATGACAAAGTTCGAGAAACATATCTGGGTGGGTAGCAGTCAAAAGGTATTTTGAGGCCGCAGCTATGCGGCTTTTTTTTTACCCGGCGAAGGAATTGGTTTAAGGGATAAATGAATGTCGTTTTATCGATGCTTTTGAGGTCCCGATATTCGTAAAATATCGTCTCTGGAATTTAAGGGAACCTCTGAATAATTCATCCATGAATTCTCAGAGGACGACAAACGAAAAATGTGATTTTCGTTTGTCTCACAAAATCAATGCCTTAACGGCATTGATTTTGGCAGCACATCCATGTACTGCCGGACGGCCTGAATAAATCAGACCTTCCTTAAGCTATTGGGTCGGCACGGAAACTGCCAAAACCTTTAACCTCTGTTGGGAGTAAGAGAACCTTGACTAAGATAATCGACGGCAAAGCATTTTCGGCAAACCTGCGCGGTGAAATCACGCGCAAGGTTGGGGTGATAAAGCAAAACCATTCCCTGACTCCGGGGCTTGCAGTAGTGCTGGTCGGCGAAGACCCTGCTAGCCAGATTTACGTGCGCAGCAAGGGCAGGCAAACCGAGGAAGCCGGCATGAATTCCTTCGAGCATAAGCTTGCGGCCGAAACCAGCCAGGAAGCATTGCTCAAGCTCATCGATCAACTGAATAACGACCCGGATGTGCACGGTATCCTGGTGCAATTACCCTTGCCCGATCATATTGACGAAGAATCGGTGATCAACTCGATTTCCGTCGATAAAGATGTCGATGGTTTCCATTTGTCCAACGTCGGCCGCCTGTCGATCGGGGCCGAGGGTATCGTACCCTGTACGCCGCTGGGCTCAATGATGATGTTAAAAGACCACCTCGGCCATCTTTCGGGCAAGAAGGCGATCGTGGTTGGCGGCTCCAATATCGTCGGTAAACCGATGGCGGCGCTGTTATTGAAAGAAAGCTGCACGG
>JADFMY010000046.1 GCA_022563685.1 Pseudomonadota bacterium
GCCACCCTGCGGCGGTACAGAGGCTATGGTACCCTCGATTAGTTTCAGTAACGCCTGTTGCACGCCCTCCCCGGACACATCGCGGGTTATCGATGGGTTATCAGATTTTCGAGAAATTTTGTCGATTTCGTCGATGTAAACGATGCCAGTTTGTGCCTTTTCAACATCATAATCACATTTTTGCAGGAGTTTTTGAATGATATTTTCGACATCCTCTCCAACATATCCTGCTTCCGTGAGCGTTGTCGCATCCGCGATGGCAAAAGGAACGTTTAACAGGCGCGCCAGGGTTTCAGCCAACAGAGTTTTGCCGGAACCCGTAGGACCTATCAATAATATATTACTCTTGGATAATTCTACATCATCCTTGATATGGCCGACTTCCAGGCGTTTGTAATGATTGTACACGGCAACGGCCAAAACTTTCTTGGCACGATCCTGACCAATAACATATTCGTCAAGAACGTTGTAAATCTCATGCGGGGTCGGAAGTTTGTTGCCGGACTCTTCGATTTTCTCCTGAATCTCTTCCTTGATAATATCGTTACAAAGATCGACACATTCATCGCATATAAAAACCGAAGGTCCCGCAATTAGCTTCCGGACCTCATGCTGGCTCTTACCGCAAAAGGAGCAATATAATAGTTTCTCGTCTTTATTGCTTGCCTTATCGTCACTCATAATGCCTACCGAATCCTCAATTGGCTTTTAACCATCCACCGATTTCTTCTGGTGTACTGTCAATGATGTAATGTAATCTATTTACCCTTAAAATTCAATATCTTACACATAGTCTGTCTGGGTCAACAATCTGCTACAGCAAACAAACTAAAACGCTTAATTCCATCCTATGCGGTGATAAAGAATGATAATTCGATCATATTAAACCTTACTTGCCAGCACAACTGAAAAAATCATTTTTCTGTTACTTCTTCAGGGTCGGCACGGGTCGTCAATACTTGATCAATAATTCCATACTCGACACATTCTTCAGAACTCATGAAATTATCCCGCTCGGTATCCTTGCCGATTTCGTCTTCCGATCGACCGGTATGCCGGGCTAAAATCTTGTTAAGACGCGAACGCACTGCCAGAATTTCCCTGGCATGAATTTCTATATCGCTAGCCTGGCCCTGAAAGCCCCCCAGCGGTTGATGAATCATTACCTGGGAATGAGGTAATCCGTAGCGCTTACCCGCACTACCACCCGCGAGTAAAATGGCCCCCATACTAGCTGCCTGACCCGTACACAAGGTGCTCACGTCTGGTTTTATAAATTGCATCGTGTCATAAATCGCAAGCCCCGCGCTAACTGCGCCACCCGGACTATTGATATAAAGCGATATATCCTTATCTGGATTATCCGATTCCAGGAATAACAATTGGGCGACGACTAAATTTGCCATATGGTCTTCAATCGAGCCGACCATGAAGATAACTCGCTCTTTCAGTAATCGCGAATATATATCGTATGCTCTTTCTCCCCGCGCTGACTGTTCTACCACCATCGGTACCAAATTAGCCCGCGTATCGACCCGCTGTGGGTACGAAGGACCTATGCCTGAAGTGATTTTGTATTCGCTCATTATTAATTCCGGTAATTAATTACTGCTATTCATTAATTCTTCAAAGCTGGACTGCTTTTCTGCCACCGTGGCTTTAGATAAAATATGGTCAACCACCTGTTCTTCAAGCACCATACTTTCCAGGCGCGCACGTGCTTCCTGATTGTGCCGATAATAATCCTTCAACTTGCCAGGGTCATCATAGGATGCCGCTAAATCGTCCAGCGCAGATTCCACCCTGGTATTATCAAGTTCAATTATTTCGCTCTTGATCACCTCATTTACCAGTAGTCCTAACTGAACCCTTTTCTGGGCTTCTTCCTTAAACAAATCGTCGGGCAGGCTAGAATCATCAATAGAAGCCTTATCTCGTCCCATGCGCTCAGCGGCCTGCATTTTAAGTGTCTTCACCTCTTCTGCGACCAAAGCCGATGGTGCAATCAGTTGATTTTCTTCGAGCAATCCCATCATTACTGCATTCTTATTTTCCACTTTTAGTCTTTGCGATAACTCTTTTTCCATATTGGCCCTGATATCTGCATGAAATTTATCCAGGTCACCGTCCTCTATGCCAAATTTTTTGGCAAACTCTTCATCGATATCCGGCAATTGAGCCTTCGATACTCGCGTTGCCTTAATAATGAATTCGGCCTTTTTCCCGGCTACCTCCTTACCGTGATAATTCTCTGGAAATTTGACTTGAATTACCTTTTCTTCGCCTGCGGAAATTCCCTTCAGACCCGATTCGAAATCTTCAAGCATTTGGCCAGCACCGATCTCTACCGGCATATCATTGCCAGTGCCACCCTCAAATAACTCGCCGTCTACGCGACCTTCGAAATCAACTATTACTTGATCGCCTTTCTTCGCTGCCTGTTTCACTTCCGACCACTGCTTGTTCTGTTCGCGGAGTTTTTTCACCATCGCCTCGAGATCAGCATCAGTTACTTCCGCCAGAGTTTTTACAATTTTGATTGACTCGAGTTTAATTTTATCTAGTTCAGGGTACACTTCAAAGGTCGCGGTATAGGAAATTTCTTCTTTGCCTTCCGAATCAATTGACTCTATATTCGGCATGCCAGCAGGTCTTACTTTTTCCTGAGTGATCGCTTCCCGGTAGGAAGATTCGATCACATCACCGATGACTTCCTGTCGCACCGGGCCACCATATTTTTGCTGCACTACTTTCAACGGCACCTTGCCCGGGCGAAATCCGTCTATTCTCACCGTTTTAGTTAAATCCCTTAGTTTCTTTTCCACAGCCTGGGCAATTGTCTCGGCAGGGACCTGGACTGTCATTCTTCGTTCAAGACCTTCCAGGGTTTCTATAGATACTTGCATGTTAAAATCTCGTAATTCTCGATAAAGGGGCTTTTCGCCGAAAGGCGGTCGATTGTGCTTAGGGTAAAAATGGTGCGAAAGGAGAGACTCGAACTCTCACATCAAAGATACCAGAACCTAAATCTGGCGCGTCTACCAATTCCGCCACTCTCGCACATATATCGCTATCGCTTACTATTCGCTATATTACTATTTGCTTATTATATGGGCTAGCAATGGATTAACCAGCATTTTTACGGGTAATTTCTGAGCATTAAAGAATTAGGTGCCTGTATCCAGGCACCTAAAATATGGGGTGGACGATGGGGATCGAACCCACGACAACAAGAATCACAATCTTGCACTCTACCAACTGAGCTACGCCCACCATTGTTCCCTATATATTGGCACGCCCGGCAGGATTCGAACCTGCTACCCTCGGCTTAGAAGGCCGATGCTCTATCCAAATGAGCTACGGGCGCTTGGAATACCTTTATTAATTGTCTTTTTCCACAATAGCGGCGTCAGATTCGTACTCAATTCATCGTGTATATTTAATACACTCCGAATCTGCGTGCGGATCTTCCTTGCTCTTGCAAAAAAATCCTAATTAAAAAAGGCATTCCACAACTGTCGCGATCACTAAAATCAGTCCTACGCGCGCCACCGTCTTGCACTCACCTAAAATACACCCTAACAAAGGCATTTCACGTCTGCTGCAATCACAAAAATCACTCATGTGCTGGCTGCCCACCTGGCACTCACCTAATATACGTCCTAATAAAGGCATCCTTTTAGCCTCATAAACTTCCAGATCCTTCGGCTGTTACTAACGGATTACACTAATAAGTCAACACCATAATTTTGGTCGGGGTGGAGAGATTCGAACTCCCGACCCACTGCTCCCAAAGCAGTTGCGCTACCAGGCTGCGCTACACCCCGAGTTGCCTATCGGCACCAACAGTAGGCGCTATAGGCGAGGCGCGGAATAATACGCCGATCATAAAAAAGGTCAATTGAACAATCGTAATTTTAGGCTCTTCGCCAGCGCGTGCCCTCGTTGCTGTCCTCAATCGTTATTCCAGCTGCACTTAATTCATCGCGCAGGCGATCGGCGGCGGCCCAATCCTTGTTATTACGCGCTTCGAGTCTTTGCTGCACCATCGCTTCAACTATCTCATCGGCCAGATCTGAAGATCCGGCTACCATCGATTTTAAATAGACTTCGGGGTCACTTTGCAACAGCCCAATAATTCCTGCCAGGTAGCGCAACAGACTCGCGAGCGAATCGACGTTACCCATCTTTTCCGCTTTGGTACGATTGATTTCACGAACCAGATCGAACAATACCGCGACCGCGTTGGCGGTATTAAAATCGTCTTTTAGTGCCTGTTCAAAATCCTGCTGGTATTTCGTGTTTTGAGGCACATCGACCAAATCCGTATCCAGCAGGGGACTATATAGTCGATGTAGGGCGCTACGCGCGTTGTCCAACTGCTCCTTGGAATAGTTGAGCTGACTACGGTAGTGACTGCTCATAATAAAATAGCGAATTTCCTCGGCCTTGTATTCCAGTAGCACCTCACGCAGGGTGAAAAAATTACCCAGGGATTTGGACATTTTTTCTTCATTGACTCGCACGAAGCCATTGTGCATCCAGTAATTGACAAAGGTCTCCCCGGTGCAACTCTCACTCTGCGCAATTTCATTTTCGTGATGCGGAAACTGCAAATCCTGACCGCCTCCATGAATATCAAAATGATTGCCCAAAAGCTGGGTCGACATCGCAGAGCACTCTATATGCCAGCCAGGACGACCGTCACCATAGGCCGAAGGCCAGCTGGGCTCGCCAGGCTTGGCGGATTTCCACAAGACAAAATCGAGCGGATCCCTTTTCTCGGTATCAACCTCTACGCGCTCGCCAGCACGCAATTCCGCTATCTTTTTCCCGGAAAGCTGACCGTAATTTTCGAATTCCGATACGACATAATAGATGTCTCCATTATTAGCCTGATAGGCATATCCCTTTTTCAGCAGACCATCGATCATTTGCAGGATCGATTCGATATAGTCGGTGGCCAGTGGTTCGTGGCTGGGCCGAAGTACGCCCAGAGCATCGGCGTCCTCGTGCATCGCGTCGATAAATCGTTTGGTTAAGGCCATAAAGTCTTCCTTATTTTCATTCGCGCGGTTGATGATCTTGTCGTCTATGTCGGTGATGTTTCGCACATAGTTCACCTCAAAACCCAGGTGCGTGAGGAATCGGTAAACAACATCAAACACCACCAGCACCCGGGCATGCCCGATATGGCAATAGTCATAAACGGTCATACCGCATACATACATTCGAATCTGGCCCGGTACGATAGGCGTAAAGGGTTCCTTGCGTCTGGTCAGACTGTTATAAATAGTAAGCATTTAAGGCTTGTTTGGATCGATACGACCGGTCAGTGGATAACTCTGTAGAGTGTAAGATATCGTCATACACAGGGGAACCGGAAATATATTTCCGATTCCATCTGCCGGCACAACCCAGTAAAATTCGCCTGGCGTCTAACCACTGGAATACCGATGAAAAAAACATTACTACCGCTTGTGGTTGTACTGGCAGCTATTCTGTCTCTGGTTTTATTTCCCACCTTTAAAGGTAAACAATCCATGCATGAAGAAACTGCCTTCAACCCCCAGATATTGCTGGAAACCTCAATGGGCAACATCACCATCCAACTCGACACGCAAAATGCGCCCGATACCAGTGCGAACTTTCTTGCTTACGTCGATGACGGATATTTTGTCGAAACCATCTTCCACCGCGTGATATCGAATTTTATGATCCAGGGCGGCGGAATCACTGCCGACATGAGGGATAAACCCAATAAACGTGCACCGATTCAAAACGAAGCCAATAATGGCCTGAAGAATGATCGCGGCACCCTGGCGATGGCGCGTACCGGCGATCCACACTCTGCCACGGCGCAGTTTTTCATTAACCATGCCGACAATGCATTTTTGAATTTTAGCAGTGAAACCACGCAGGGCTGGGGCTACACCGTATTCGGCAAGGTAACCGATGGCATGGATGTGGTGGACGCTATCGCCGGAGTCAGCACTGGCAACAACGGCAGTCACCAGGATGTCCCCCTGGAAGCCATTACCATTACCGGGGTTAGTAGACTTTAATCCCCGGACCTGGGCGTATGACAGACGAATACCTGTTTATCTCTGATTGTCATCTCGATTCTGAAAAACCGGCAATCAGCGCCAACTTGATCGAATTCTTACGCGAGCGGGCTGCGAGCGCTCGTTGCCTGTACATTTTGGGTGATTTGTTCGAAGTATGGCTTGGCGATGACGACCCGGCCCCGGCCCATGGCGAGTTAATCGAAACTTTATTCAATCTGTCGAAAAACACTCACCTGTACTTCCTCGCGGGTAATCGGGATTTTTTACTGGGCGACGATCTGGCGCGGCGAGCCGGGTTAGAAATTATCGCCGAACCAGTACTCCTGAATCTTGGCCATCAGGGAATAGTTCTGCTGCACGGCGATTTACTGTGTACCGACGACCACGACTACCAGACATTCCGAAAGACAGTGCGCAGCCCGAAGTGGCAAACCGATTTCTTACAAAAACCATTAATCGAACGACAAGAAATCGCTATCGATTTGCGCTCTGAAAGCATCGCCTCGAAGGCGCTAAAAAAAATGGAGATCATGGATGCCAATCGCGATGCGATAGTGTCCTGTTTCGAAAAGCATGATGTCGAGGTAATAATCCATGGTCATACTCATCGGCCCGGAATTCATCTTTACCCTCACGCGCGTACCCGCTATGTGCTTGGTGACTGGAACCCGGAACCGAGCTATTTAAGCTGGCGCGGTGCGACAGGATTCGTCCTGCAAGACCCGCGGGTTTAACTAAGCATCCAGGCCGCGGCTGATATCGGCAATTATATCGTCAACAAACTCTAGCCCTGCCGCGATACGGATAAGACCCTCACTAATCCCGGACTGCGCTCTTTGTTCATCGCTGAGGCGCCCGTGCGTAGTCGTGGCCGGGTGGGTGATGGTGGATTTTACGTCGCCCAGATTAGCAGTGATGGAAAGCATCCTGGTGCTATCAATCACTTTCCAGGCTTTTTCCCGCCCACCCTTGACAACGAATGACACGACTCCGCCGAACCCACTTTGCTGCTGCTTTGCGAGCTCGTGTTGCGGATGCGATGCTAAACCAGCGTAATACACTCGCTCGACCCGTGGATGATCTGACAGGTAACGGGCTATTTCCATGGCCTGATCCGAATGCGCCTTCATGCGTAAATCCAGGGTTTCCAGCCCCTTTAATGCAACCCATGCATTAAATGGGCTGATACAGGACCCGGTGGTTCGAATCGCGCTGAATATATCTTCACCCACTCTTTGTTGATCGCCCACCACTGCGCCACCGACGATTCTGCCCTGGCCATCCAGGTACTTGGTGGCAGAATGCACGATCAAATCAGCGCCCAGCGACAAGGGCTTTTGCAATGCAGGCGTACAGAAGCAGTTATCGACTACCAGCAGACAGTCATTTTCGTGCGCTAGTGCAGCCAGTCCGCGGATATCGGCGATCTCGCTAAGCGGGTTCGACGGCGTCTCCAGAAACAGCATCCGCGTGCTGGTGTTAATGGCCGCTTTCCATTCATGCACATCGGTTTGGCCGACAAAACTGGTCTCTATGCCTAACCGGGTTAAATATTTACCGAATAACGTGGTAGTAGCGCCAAAGATCGAACGCGATGAAACGATATGATCGCCAGCCTGCAATAGTGCGACGCAAATGACCATAATCGCTGACATACCCGAGGCGGTAGCAACACAACTCTCACCGCCTTCGAGTGCGGCAAGTCGTTGTTCAAATACTTTCGTCGTCGGGTTGGTAAAGCGCGAGTAGACATTACCGGGCTCATCGCCGGCAAATCGTGCCGCCGCCTGTGCCGCATTGTCAAACACGAAACTCGATGTGGTGAATATCGGTTCGCCGTGTTCCTGCTCTGGTGTACGCCGATGCCCAGTGCGGATCGCCTGGGTGGCAAAATTATAAGATTGATTGATCACGAGTTAACTCCTGAACGAATAACTCGGGAGGGGGATATAAAAATACTGGCTACTATTTCGATCACCCTCTTTAGCAAATTTATTTAGCAAATCTTATTCATAGATCTGCCAGCGCCTGCAAGCCGAGAAACAAATCGGCGCTAATTAAAAACAGTACGAATATGGGCTTTCGATGTCAAGAACGAATTACGGGGACAGTATACCTATTCCCTATTGATTTTTGATTTACTGAATAACCACCAGGTCATTCACCAGAACTTCTTCGAATAAGTCGATAACATCCGCATTCTTCATGCGAATACAACCGCTCGATACCGCATAACCTATGCGTTTTTCGTCCGTAGTCCCATGGATATAGATATATCGGGAGAAAGTATCATAGCCTTGCCCCTTGTTGATTCCCTGTTCCATGCCATCGAGCCACATAATTCGTGAGGTGATTTCATCTTCTTCGCGGTTATCGGATCTCTTGCTGATCTTCCCGGTCGGTTCTCGCCCTTTGAATACCCTACCCGCAGGTTCCCCACCGCCTATTTTCTGTTTGATTCGCAGGATACCAAACGGGGTCCTGTAACTTTCTTCTCGATTTCCCAGGCCTTTGACCGCCGTAGAAATACGGTAGCTAATACTCTCTTCCTGCTCGATATCAATCCGGTGCAGGCGCTGGGTTTTAGTATCAATTAGTATAAATGGTCGTTCGTCGGCGAGCGCCAGGTTGCCTGGCAATTTGCCCAGGACTTGTCGATTAAGATCCCACCACGAAATCATGGGTTATTATGCAAATCCATTCCGACCACGTTCAACTGATCTTCAACAACCTGTTTAGCCGAGTCATTACGAATACTCCGTATCCTCTCGAGATAGTCACTATTAATCGTGCTGGTCACATATTTGCCGTTAAAGCAGGAACAGTCAAATTCTGAAATCGAACGGTTGCCTTTTTGCACTGCATCGATCAAATCCTCCAGATCCTGGTAGATCAACCAGTCTGCGCCAATAATTTCGGCAATTTCCTCTTCGCTACGGTCGTGGGCAACCAGCTCTTCAGCGGCAGGCATATCGATACCGTAAACATTGGGATAACGAACCGGGGGCGCGGCGGAAGCGATATATACCTTACTGGCTCCCGCATCTCTTGCCATTTGAATAATTTGTTGCGAAGTGGTGCCGCGCACGATCGAGTCGTCTACCAGTAATACGTTCTTACCTTTGAACTCGATGTCGATCGGATTCAGCTTTCGCCGAACCGATTGTTTGCGCATTTTTTGCCCAGGCATCATGAAGGTTCGTCCTATATAGCGATTCTTGATGAAACCTTCGCGAAACTTAAGGCCGAGGTGATAGGCCAGTTCCATCGCCGACGGACGGCTGGTATCTGGAATTGGAATTACGACATCGATATCGTGGCCGGGTCTCTGGCGTAAGATTTTGCGCGCCAGCTTTACGCCCATGCGTAATCGCGCTTTATAAACGTAAATATCATCGATGATCGAATCGGGCCGGGCCAAATAGACATACTCAAAGATACAGGGATTCAATGAGCTGGTTTGAGCACATTGTTTCAATTCGACGGTTCCGTCGACGCCAATGTAAATCGCTTCACCCGGTTTTAAATCGGCCACCAGTTCGAATCCAGCGGCCTGCAGAGCGACACTCTCGGAAGCCAGCATATACTCCACACCCTCGTTGCTGGTGCGCTTGCCATAGACAATGGGGCGAATTCCACAAGGATCGCGAAAGCCCAAAATTCCCTTGCCGGTGATCATCGCGACGACCGCGTAGGCACCTTCGATGCGCCGATGCATTTCGCTCACAGCAGTAAAAATATCTTCGCTGCTAAGGCTTAGATTTCCGGACTCTCGCAACTCGTGAGCCAGTACATTCAAAAGCACTTCGGAATCGGACTCGGTATTGATATGGCGTAAATCCGACTCGTAAAGTTCGGCTTTAAGTTTGTCTACATTGGTTAAATTACCATTGTGCGCGAGTGTAATACCATAGGGGGAATTAACATAAAATGGCTGCGCCTCGGCAGAGGAAGAGCAGCCTGCAGTTGGATAGCGAACATGGCCTATACCCATATTGCCAAGCAACTTGAGCATATGCCGGGTACGAAATACATCGCTCACCTGCCCATTGTCCTTGCGTAAATTTAACTTATTGCCATCGCATACCACAATGCCGGCAGAGTCCTGGCCTCTGTGTTGCTGCACCAGCAACCCTTCATAGATCAACTGCGCAACCGGTTGATAACTCACTATCCCAATAATTCCACACATGTTTGAAAGCCCTCAGACCACCGTTAAATAGCACCTAGCCGGTTTACAATGCGAATCGGCCGGCCACATCCTGGGGTAGTATTTCCTTAATCCAGATGGCGATATTGACGAAATACTCTACCGTAGCGGATTCCTGCCACCAGGTTTCGTTTGGCATCGGCGTCAATCCGGCGAGTAAAACCAACATGGTAACAATCAATACCCCCCGGGCGGCGCCAAATACGACCCCAAGACTCTTGTCTGTGCCGCTGAGTCCAGTTTTCGTAACCATCTGACTGGCCATAAAATTTACCGCCGCGCCAACGATCAAACTGCATACAAACAGTATTGAAAATCCGATACCGGTGCGCAAGGTGGGCGACTCTATATAGGGTTCGAGCAGGCTCGCCAATGGCGTAAAATATCGAAAAGCAATAAAGCCCGCAACTAACCAGCTCAAAAGCGATATCGATTCCTTGACGAAGCCTCTTATCAGACTGATTAACGCGGAGATTGATATTATCGCAATAATGATCAGATCAAACCAGCTCATGGTGTCTCCCGGGGTCACTGGATTGTAGCGATTGTTTCAACGCTGTCTTATTGCCTGGGAGGTTAGCCGCATCAATCATGACCAAAGCTGCAGACCTGTCACTTTTCATATTTCATGATCAGTCCATCGATATCGTGTTTGGCCTTTATTTTATTTTGCGCGATTTTTGATTTTTCCCGGCTCGGAAACGGCCCCAGCCGTACTCGATAACTGGGATAACTGCCAATTTTAAATAGCTCTATAAACACCGCTGCAATATTGGATTTTCGTAATTTATCGCGCTGGGATAATGCTTTACTGCGATCTTTGAAACTACCCACCTGCAAAACCCAGGTATCGCCGCCAACCCGGGCAGTAGTCGTTGAAACAGCTGGTTCTTTTTTAACGGGCTCGTCGACCGGATCAACGCTGGCCTGAGCAGGCTCTGGCGCCTGGTCCTGATTGCGCGCTATCAAATTCTCGTCAGGGCTGGATTTTTCATCGACAAATTGAGGTTGCAAGTCAGGTAACTCTTTAACCCTGGCATGTAACTCGACAATTTTCTGTTCGAATTCGGGCTTAGATTTGATCAGCGGTTGTGCGGGAATAACAACTTCCAGTCCTGCTTTGCGCACCCCCGAACCATCCAGTACCATGGGTAGGAATATCACTGCCAGGGCAAATATAACTGCTATCCCTACCAGCCGTTGTTTGGTATTTTGATCCATGCTAAATCTGTATTGCGTGTACTTTCGAGATTGCCTGAAGGAATATTTCGACCGTAACAAACGAGCCAGTAACCATCATTATATCCTGATTGGATAAAGATGACAGCGCGTGATCGAGCGCTGATTCAGAATTGGCAAATTTCCTTACGAGGCTAACTTCGGAACCGATGCGTTCGGCCAGTCGGTCCGCATCGAGGCCTCGATCGCAATCCAGCGACAGCAACCACCATTCATCGACTATATCTTTTAGTTCAGCAACAAATTTCGCGCTTTCCTTATCCTCCAGCATACCGAATAAAATCACGAGTTTTCCCGGTACCCGTTTTACCAGCTCCAGGTTTTTCGCCAGCGCTATTGCTGCGTCGTGGTTGTGGCCGACATCTACATAGGTATCAAAACCAAAGTCCGTGTCAAGACGCTGAAAACGGCCGGGCAGTTCTGTGCCTGCAAAATATTGTGCCACGGCCTTGGCACCAATTTGCTGCAAGGGAAATAGAAGACTAAGCCCGGCAATCACACCTGCCAGATTCTGGATTTGATGTACGCCGGGTAGCGGTGGTGTTACGGTACAGTTAAATCCATTCCCCCGCCATTCATAACTGCCATCGTGATTCGTTACCTGCAAATCGAAGTCACGCTGATATTGCAGGCATCGACAATCGAGGCGCTTTATTTCGTCGAGCACCGACCTGGGTGGCTGACGATCGTTACAGACAACCGGAATACCCGCGCGTAGCACGCCGGCTTTTTCGTAGCCAATCTTTTCACGGGTATCCCCCAACCAGCTCTGATGATCCATACCAATGCTGGTTAGATGCACCATATCGGCATCGATAATATTGACCGCGTCGAGTCGCCCACCGAGCCCAACTTCCAACATCGCATAGTCGGGTTGATGCCGATTGATTATCCATAAAGCCGCTAGCGTGCCGAATTCAAAGTAAGTCAGCGCGATACCTCGCCTGGCTGTATCGATCGCCTCGAATGCTTTACAAATTAGATCGTCAGAGACACTTCGCGTGTTTAACTTGATGCGTTCGTTATAGTGAAGTAAATGTGGAGAGGTATAACTGGCGACCGAGTATCCAGCCCGATGCAACCAGTTTTCGTAGCAGGCTACGGTCGAACCTTTACCATTGGTACCAGCGACAGTGATTACCTTACCGGCAATCGATTCGATCTCAAGCTCCGCCGCTACCGTTGCTACTCGCTCGAGGCCAAGTTCGATCGATTTATCGTGAAGCGTGAGCTGCCAGTCGAGCCACTCGTCCAGGGTGTGAAAACGCATCTTATTTTAAACCTGAATCAGCTGCACGCGCATCCCAAACACTCTCAAAGGCGCCCTCGGAGGTATCTTTGTGGTTCGTTTTCAGGGCCTGGCCTGACCCATCATCATAGTACACAGGGAACTGATTTTTTCGCGCAACTGGCGTCGATCTACAATCATGTCGATCGCCCCATGATCAAGTAAAAATTCGCTTCGCTGAAAACCTTCCGGGAGTGTTTCTCCCACCGTTTGTTCGATTACCCGGGGCCCGGCGAATCCAATCAGGGCATTGGGCTCGGCAATATGAACATCGCCCAACATCGCGAAGCTGGCCGATACGCCACCCATGGTTGGGTCGGTCAATACACAAATATAGGGAATGCCCCGTTTCGATAATCGAGTCAGGGCCGCGCTGGTTTTTGCCATTTGTAACAGCGAAAACAATGCTTCCTGCATCCGTGCACCACCACTTGCGGTAAAACAGATCAACGGAATATTGTGCTCGATACAGACATTGACCGCGCGCACGAATTTCTCACCGACGACCGACCCCATCGACCCGCCCATGAATTTAAAATCGAATGCTGCGACCACCAGTTCAACGCCAAGTACTTTACCACGCATGACTATGAGCGCATCCTTTTCACCAGTCTGCCTCTGCGCCTGGATCAATCTGTCTCGATACTTTTTATCGTCTCTAAATTTGAGAATATCCACTGATTCGAGATTGGCCGCAATTTCTACTCGATCTTCTGCATCCAGAAATTGTTCCAGTCGGCGTCTCGCTCGAATACGCATATGGTAATCACACTTGGTACAAACTTCCTGGCTACGTTCGAGTTCGGCCCGGTAAATTATCGCATCGCAGGCATTGCATTTGGCCCACAGGCCTTCGGGTACATTTTTTTTATCATTGATACCCGAAGTGCGTATTTTTGATGGCAGCAACCGCTCGAACCAGTTCATTCTATACTCCCGTTACCGGTATCCATCATAGATCTCATCTCGCGCAAAATACCACTAATCCTGTTTTTGATTTTCTGGTAATCCTGCCGTCCAAGCTCTACCTGTTTAACCAGTGCAGAGCCGACAATAACGGCATCGGCAATTTTAGCAACTGCCTGTGCCGTTTGCCCATCTTTTATGCCAAATCCGACTCCAATCGGCAATGTGGAAATCGTTTTAATTTCGTCAATTTTTTCTGCCACTGCGTTGACATCCAGCGTACTAGCCCCGGTAACTCCCTTGAGCGATACGTAATAGAGATATCCGCTAGCCTGGTCATTGATCAGCTTTATTCGCTCAGCGTTTGTGGTAGGGGACACCAGGTAGATCACGTCGATTTGTTTTTCACGCATCAAAGGTGAAAACTCTCCCGCCTCTTCGGGAGGCATATCGACTATCAGAATACCGTCAACACCTGCAGCCTCAGCCAGATCTGAAAAACGTTCGTATCCCAAAATTTCCACTGGATTAAGGTATCCCATCAAAACAATCGGAGTGGACTTGTCCTGTCGTCGGAACTCGCTAACCATGGATACGACGTCTGTCAGGCTAACATGATGTTTCAGGGCTCGCTCGTCCGCCGCCTGAATCACGGGGCCATCTGCCATCGGGTCGGAAAACGGTACGCCTAGTTCGATGATGTCGGCTCCGGCTGTGACCAGCTCATGCATTAGCTCAACGGTAAAACCAGGGTCTGGATCACCGGCGGTTACAAACGGTATCAGCGCCTTTTTATTTTGTGCTGCGAGCTGCCTGAAGCAGGTACCGAGCTGACTCATACCTTTAGCCCTTCGAGTGCGGCAACGGTATGCATATCCTTGTCTCCGCGGCCTGACAGATTAACCAGTATGATTTTCTCCCGATCCATTCCCCGTGCCAGTTTTTGTGCGAAGGCCACTGCATGTGCCGATTCCAGCGCCGGCATAATCCCTTCGATGCGGGTTAAATCGTGAAACGATGCGACTGCTTCAGCATCGGTAATAGTCCTGTACTGTACTCTTCCAGTCTCTTTCAACCAGGCGTGCTCTGGGCCAACACCGGGATAATCGAGTCCTGCAGCGATGCAATAAGGCTCGATAATCTGACCCGCTTCATCGGACATCAAAAATGTTCGATTGCCATGTAAAACACCCGGTGTGCCGGCGCACAGAGGCGCTGCATGCCGACCGGTCTCGATACCATCCCCGGCTGCCTCAACACCGTAAATAGCTATCTCACGGTCGTTGAGAAACTCGTGGAACAATCCAATCGCATTAGAGCCACCACCAACGCAGGCAACCAGGGCGTCGGGTAACTTACCTGCCTGTTCGAGCATCTGCGCCCTGGACTCGCGACCGATTACAGTTTGAAAATCGCGCACCATCGCCGGGTAAGGATGGGGCCCGGCGACGGTTCCAATGATGTAGTAGGTATTGTCTATGTTGGTTACCCAGTCACGCATGGCCTCGTTGAGTGCATCTTTCAGGGTTTTGGACCCTGAATGAACCGCGACGACTTCGGCGCCAAGCAGACGCATTCGGTAAACATTCGCTTCCTGCCGCTTGATATCCGCTGCACCCATATACACGATACATTCCAGACCCAGGCGTGCGGCAACGGTTGCGGAGGCGACACCGTGCATTCCGGCACCTGTTTCGGCGATAATACGGGTCTTACCCATACGTTTTGCCAGCATTGCCTGGCCTATCGCATTATTGATCTTGTGCGCGCCGGTGTGATTCAAATCCTCCCGTTTTAACCAGATTTGCGCGCCACGCAGTTTTTCCGACAGCCTGTTAGCATAATAAATGGGACTCGGGCGACCCACATAGTGTTTTAAATCCTGCTCGAATTCATGCAAGAAATCGGGATCTTGTACATAGGTTTCGTAGGCTTCGCGTAATTCTCTCAGTGGACCCATCAATGTTTCGGCTACGAACAATCCGCCAAACCGACCAAAATGACCCTTGTCATCAGGGTATAGGTGAAAGTCGTCTATGCTTTCATGCAACGGCGTCGCCACGTTTAACCTCGCTAAAAAATTGATCGATCAAATTTGCATCCTTGATGCCCCTGGACTTTTCCACACCACTGCTAACATCGACGCCCCAGGGACTGACCCGAGCGATCGCTGCTGCCACATTCTCGGGATTTAGCCCACCGGCCAGCAGCAGCGGAAAATCAAGGGATGAGGGGATCTTTGACCAGTCAAATGTATCACCTGATCCGCCCTGGCGTCCAGCGACATTACTATCCAGTAAAAAACCCTGCGCGTGTGGGTGCTGTGCGGCATAGGCTGCGATATCCTCCACGCTACCCATCGGTATTGCCTTCACATAGGGCCTGGACCACTGAGTGCAAAATTCTGCTGGTTCGTCGCCATGAAATTGCAGGCAATCAGGCCTGACTTTTTGCAACACCTGGTCGACCCAGTCTTCATTCTCGTTCATAAACAGTGCGGTAACGGTGACAAAGGGCGGCATCGCACACCGTATTTGTAGCGCGGCATCAATTTCGATAGAGCGGGGACTTGGTGCGTGGAACACCAGACCGATAGCGTCGGTACCGAGCGCTGCTGCCTGCTGTGCATCGGATAGCCGGGTAATACCGCATATCTTGATTCGAGTTCGGTGTTTCATCATCTAAAATAATACCGGTTTTTTTCCTTCGATGGGCAACTTAAACTGGTCTGGGTAATACGCTCGTAAAAAGTACAAGCCGGATGCAGGCGCCGTCGCAGCGGCCTGATCTCTATCCCTTCCTGCAAAAACTTCGCTAAACCAGGCACAGGATTGTTCCCCCTTGCCCACAGCCATCAGGCTTCCAGCAATATTGCGTACCATATGATAAAGAAACGCATTCGCCCTGATATCCAAAAAAATAAGATCATGGTGCCGGGTCAGACTGATTTCATGTATAAGTCGACGCGATGATTTGGCCTGGCAGCCAACCGCTCTAAATGCGCTAAAATCGTGCTCCCCGAGTAAAACCTGAGCCGCCTTTTGCATCTTTTCGTGATCGAGCGGTCGAAATTCCCAGCCAACTTTATCGTGAAACAGCGCGTCTGGTACCGCGCTATTGAGAATAATATATCGATACTGCCTTGCCGTGGCACTAAATCGCGCGTGGAATTCCTGATCGATCGATACCACCCACTTGAGGCGAATATCCTTAGGTAGCCTACAGTTGGTTCCCAGTAACCATGATCTGAGATCGCGATGCGCGTCAGTGTCAAAATGTGCAACCTGTTCTACCGCATGCACACCGGCATCGGTTCGCCCGGCACAGACCAGCTTGATTGGATGGTTTGCTACAAAGCCCAAAGCATCTTCGGTCAATTGCTGAATTGACACGCTATGCTTTTGCCTTTGCCAGCCACTGTAAGCCGTGCCGGAATATTCTATACCAACTGCAAATTTAGCCCGCATATTAAGTGAGGTGTACCAGGTTCGGAAAACAGCTACGCAGGTAATTATAAGGAAGCGGATTAAAAAAGCCTGCTATATGAAATAACAGGCTCAAAATACCACTACTTATGGGAGGAGTTCGAAATAGTGGTCTTATATCTGCCCAAGCAAAGTCTGTGCTTCGGCTTTTTGTTCATCGTCACCTTCGGCCATGACTTCGTTCAGGCTACTACGGGCGCCCTCAGCGTCGCCCATATCGATAAAGGCGCGGGCTAAATCGAGCTTGGTTGAAACTTCGTCGACATCATCAGGCAACATCAAACCTGAGATATCGTCAATATCGACCCCTTCGATATCGGTTTCGTCAGCGGAGAGTTCCTCCGGGTCGTCAAAATCTCCGGGGGCGAAGGTTTTGGTTTTGGTTTCTTCATTATCCATATCCATATCGATATCCATTACCACCGAATCTTCAAAATCATCATCGCCCAGATCCATCTTTAGCTTATCGTCGGCTGACCCGATATGGGGCTGCTCCGATGTAGCATCCAGACCCAGATCGATATCGTCTGCCGACGCTGGAAAATCGACAGTATCGACCATAGCCGTTGCTTCGATATTAGTTTCATCCTCTAGTTCGACAAGCTCTAGCTCGTCGGGGGCTTCGTCTGGAAAATCGACTGTTCCAAGCACAGCAGTCGACTCTGTTTTTTCAGCCTCACCGGAAGCAGTTCCCGCTGCGCTGGCCACATCATCTGCATCCAGGTCACCGAGATCGCCGAGATCGGTAAAGTCGTCAGATAGGTCGTCCGGCAAATCGACCACTGCAGTCGCTTCGAGCGGTTCATCGACTTCGCCTGGTGCATCGCCTTTCCCCAAATCCGTTTTGTCGGGTAACTCGAAATCCATTCCCTCGGCATCGGCTGCCTCGGCGGCACTGTCATCGTCTCCACCACCGAATACAAAATCCAGGTCATCCATATCTGATGATACGGCTTCCTCACGAACCTTGGTGTCATCGACCCTGGCGGTAGCCGCGATGTCGCTGCCAGCCTGAGGATCTGCAATTGCCTGGGTTTCGGAAATATCGTCCGCGTCTTCACCCAGATTAAAGTCTGTGACAGAAAAATTGGTCTCGTCATCCTCTGCACCTATATCGAAATCTGCCGCCTGGGGTTTGGTCACGCCGAGATCAGCGGGTGTCAGGGTACTGTCTTTACCCCCTGAAAACAGGCTATTATCAGGGGCCAGTTCGTAGCCCATCACCTGCACGCGATCCCAATAGCGATCCGCCACACTACCCATCGATTTCAGAGTTTCAGCCTGCTTGACAAATTCACCCACATTCCTGGTCGCATAATAAGTATCGAGTAACTTGGATCGATAATCGGCACGATCCGGATTACTTGCTAAATTTTGATTAAGCAGTTCTTCAGCATTTTCGTATAAGCCATAGGCCAGATATACATCGACTTCGTCCAGAACATCGTCCTGTTCCGGGGCAGCTGTGTCCTCTGCCTGAACCTCTCCAATATCGGCTTTGGCTATTACCGATGTCGCCATGAAATCATCTTGTTCCTCTTCGTCCTCTTTGGCAGGTTTTATCAGGTCTTCTTCGCTTGGTATTTTAATATTGGTTTCTTCTTCACCGCTGGCGTCTCCCACTAAACCAACGGGTGTTAATTCATCGCCGAATTCATCCTCTTCGGGAACGCTGCCGGTAATCTCTTCGTCATCTTCATCGTCATCGTCAAAACTCCGCTTCCTGCGCCTGTACAGCACTAAAACCAGCAACATTACGACGATACCACCCAGGGCTCCGAGAATTATCGGATCCCGCATAATGCTACCCATCATCGGAAGCATGTCGAGGAGACCCGCCGGGATCATATTGAGAATATCCGGGGGTAAGATGTCGTCCAGAATCGTGCCTGTTTTTTGCACTGGCTCGGTGACTATGACTGGCGCTGAAGGAGTTTCAGTGGATTCTTCTTCGACAACTTCCTCAACAAGGTCGGTTTCGGCGACCACATCGCTTATTTCCGCTTCTGCAGCCGTTTCGTCTGCAAGTAAATCTTCCAGCAAGTCTTCGTCGGCAAAGTCTGCGTCCTGTGCCTCGATTTCTTCGATGACAGTTTGTTCTTCGACCTGGCTAGCCTGCAATTGAGCCAGACTGTCATCCTCGATTTCTATCATTTTCTGCAATTCTTCGAATTTGTTCAATCTAGCTTCGAGATCGGCAATTTTCGATTCAAGCTCCAGGTTTTCGATGCGGGAAGCCTCCAATTCCTCTTCTGCAAACGCGAGTTGTCTCGTCAACTCATTCGCATCCTCACCATCGCTTAGTAATCCGGCCGCATCAGAGTCGCCGTCTCCAGGGGCTAAAAGGCTTAGATCTCCCTTATCCTCCGTACTACTATCGGTAGTAGCGGTAATGCCACCATCGTCGGCCATCGCAGCCGAAGTCGTTCCGGTTACGCGTGCGACATAGTCATCCCACAGACCATATTGCTCCAGCACCTGTGCATAAGCCTCCTGTTTGCTCAGTAAATCCAGTTCATCCGCGTCAGGTGCTCGAAGAACCTCGCCAATTTTCAAATAGTTGATATTATTGTCGCCAAACGCCGCCGGGTTGGAGCGCAGCAATGCCAGCATCACCTGGCCCATACTGTGCTCCGAATCCTTATAACGAGCAGCAAGCGACCACAGAGTGTCGCCTTTAATGATTTGTACTTCACCGTCGAAGGTGATTCCCGAATCTTCGGCAATATATTCACCCTCACTCGGCTGGGCACTGACTTCGTCTAATTGATCGGTATCGGAAATCGTTATCGGATCTACAGTCGCTATCGGTTCAGAAGTGGCAATAGGTTCTGTTGTTGCAATGGGTTCTACAGTTGCAATAGGTGCTGCAGTCGCAATTGGCTCTGTGGCTGTTTGCTGATCACTGATCATGCTGGAAGAGTCACTGGTTTCACGGGCTATCGGTGCTTCCACTACAGGTTCAGCCTGTACCGGGGGACTCGGCTCCGCTGGCGGCGCACTATCAGCGTAAAAAGGAGGGTCGAGCAATACCGTAAATTCTTTTATCAATCGGCCCTTGGCCCAGTCAGCTTCTACCAGAAAGTTTAGAAATGGTTCCTTTATCGCTGACCTGGTAATAATCAGGATGACCGCTTCGTCCCCTGCTTCATTTTTTTTCACCGAAAATCGCAATTCGGATAAGTGGCCGGGGCGTGAAAGTCCCGCTCGGGTAAAGGCCTCTCGGGATGCGAGGCTAACGAGCAAATCATCGATTTCGCCGGCGCGCGTGGAGATCACTACAATTTCGGCTTTTAATGGCTGGTTCAGGAAAGAATCGACTTCAATTTCGCCCAGGCCCAGGGCAAAACCATTCGGCGGCAGCGCTATACCTGCGAGGCAGAATGTAATAATAAGTCCCAGATTACGCACGTTAATAGTCTCCCAATCTCCCTGGTATATTCTTATTAAAGTGCTTAGATTCCATGCACCTATCTCACCAGTTGGAGAATTTACTTTAAAGAAAGCACTTTCATAAGTGCTTGTAACTATAGATTATAAAAAAGATTTTAGCAAAATATCTTTTATTTCCGGTAATTATTTACCCCTAAATGCCCAATCTGGTCAGAAATCACCCGAAACAGGTTTGAGCAGGACCGGTCAGGTGCCCGACTATATCGGTTTATAACACAGCTAACTGATTGATTACAATAGAAAATACCATTTAAAAGCGCGATCCTGGTTGCTTATGGCCGATAGATTTGATGGTCTTCTGCAGCCTTCCAGCCTGGCATCTACAGATTTGGCCACCCGCGGTCTGAGAATTTTACCCGCAATACCCTGTATTTTGGCTAACTTACAGTTGAACTGATAGTGCCATTTAGTGGGATATTACCCAAAAACGACCAAAAATCAGCAATTATTGACCTATGGAAGGTCTGATTTACTCAGACCTTCCGGCAGTACATGGGCAGGTTTTTGCTCCTCGGCAATTGCTCCTGCATTGCTCTAATAAGTTACATCCCTGTAACGATCGGCAATTGCTCCTGCATCGCCTAAAAGCGCCTACTGTTGGTGCTCTAATAAGTTACATGACCGCCATGGATGGTGGAAATGCAATTGGGTTGTAGGAACAACCCTTGCCCATGTAACGATGCAAAACCTGCATTTCCCACAGGGCCTGCCCCGCGAGCTTCGCGAGTGCTTTGGGTATCCGTGTGGGTCACGTGCTGCCAAAATCAGTACCGCTAAGGTATTGATTTTGTGAGACAAACGAAAATGACACTTTTCGTTTGTCGTCCTCTGAGAATTCACG